>JBGOXX010000153.1:0-5330 GCA_041479345.1 Alphaproteobacteria bacterium | reverse complement strand
CGCGCCACCGTCGGCGAAATTTCCAGCGCGCTGGAAAAAGTTTTCACCCGCTACCGGGCGACGACCCAAAGCGTCTCCGGCGTCTATGGCGCCGCCTATGCCGGCGATGCGGAATTCGAGCGCATTCAAGGCGAGGTCGAGAAATTCGCCGCCGATGAAGGCCGCCGCCCGCGCATGCTGGTGGTCAAGCTCGGCCAGGATGGCCATGACCGGGGCGCCAAGGTCATCGCCACCGCCTTTGCCGATCTCGGCTTCGATGTGGATGTCGGGCCGCTGTTCCAGACCCCGGAGGAAGCGGCGCGCCAGGCGATCGAAAACGACGTCCATGTCGTCGGCGTCTCCAGCCAGGCGGCCGGCCATCGCACGCTGGTGCCGATGCTGGTCGAGGAACTGCGCAAGCAGGGTGCCGACGATATTCTGGTCGTGTGCGGCGGCGTCATCCCACCCCAGGACTATGACTTCCTGAAAAAGAAAGGTGTCGCCGCGATCTACGGCCCCGGCACCAACATTCCCGCCGCCGCCGCGGAAGTCCTGGGACTCATCGTGAAGAAACGCCGCGCGGCGTAATCCATCATTCCGCCGCCGACCCGTATTGTCGGACCAATGAACAAACCTGAATCTTGAATTCCGCGTAGAATTTTTCGCGGCCGAGTTTCTGTGCTACGCGATGCTCGGGATGATCGCGCCAGGCCTTGTGCGTTTCCTCCGATTCGAATTCGATGATCGAAACCCGCTAGCCGTCGGGCGCCGTGAAATTCTTGAACGCGACGAAGCCGGGCATGGCTTTGGCCAGTTCCAACATCTTTAAATCGTGACGATCATTGTTTCCTCAACACGGGTTTGACCCGTTATTCTGAATGATGGGCAAGGGTGCCGGCACGGCGCAAAACCCGGCCGGGGCGGGTCTCAAGAGACATGAAAACGATTGGCAACATTCTTGGCGTTTTTGGGTTCGCCGCGATAGTCGCGTTTTTTATCTACGCCGAAATGCCGACGCTGCGAATCAGCAATCACCCGGCCAGTTCCGTTAACCCGGATTCGGAATCCGATCACGGCATCGAAGCATCGATCTCCATAAAGACAAATTCGCCGCCAAGCCAGTCGGATGCCGATACTCTTCAAGGCGAGCAACAACCGCCGCCCAAAAGCCTCGTTTTCCACGTGCAAGTCCTGTTGAAGCAGCGCGGCTACGATCCGGGTCCCATTGACGGCATTGTCGGCGCGAAAACCAAGCAGTCGATACAAGGATTCCAATCCGCGGCCAATCTCGTTCCGGACGGACTCATCACCAAGGAATTGCTGAAGCGACTCGAATCAACTCAGAATAATGAGCTTGATGTTTCCGGCAAGCCATAGCATCTCAAGCCTTTGGCCGCCGCAGGAGACGCGAACGTGAACCGTCATCGCTGTCGATCGAACATCGAATTCAAGAAGAAAGGCTGGGCCAGGCCCAAATCATGAAGCATTTTTGGCGAGGCGTTGCCTACGCATTGACGGCGGCGGTTCTTTTTGGCGCGAGCATTCCCTTGTCCAAGTTGCTGCTTAGCTCGGTCGAGCCCTGGATGCTATCGGGCCTCCTCGATTTGGGCGCCGGAGCCGGTTTGGCGGGCCTCCAATTCTGCCGCAACCTATGGGGATTCCCAGGATCCGAAACCGGCCTGCGGCGCGAAGATCTGCCTTGGATGATTGCGGCGATTGCCGCGGGCGGCGTCTTCGGCACGCTGCTTCTTATTCTTGGGCTGGTTCGGATCGACGCGGCCACCGGCTCGCTCCTCCTGAACCTCGAAGGCATCGGGGCGATGGCCATCGCCTGGATCGTATTCCGGGAGAAAGCCAATCGGCGGATCGTCCTCGGCGCGCTGGCGATCGTCGCCGGAGCGGCGGTGCTGTCATGGCCGGGACAAGGTGTCGCTCTCGATTTTGGCGCCGTGCTCGTTGCCGGCGCGTGCCTCGCCTGGGCGATCGACAACAATATCGTTCGCAAGATCTCGGCTTGCGATCCGACCCAGATCACGATCGTGCGGGGGCTTGCGGCCGGCACGATCATTCTGGTCCTCGCCTTTGCAAGGGGCGCAACTCTGCCGGCGGCACCATTCATCGCGGCGGCACTTGCGCTCGGCTTCGTGGGATACGGAATAAGCTGGGCCCTGATCGTTCTCAGCTTACGGCACCTAGGGACGGCGCGAACGGCCGCTTATTTCTCGACCACGCCTTTCATCGGCGCCGCCGTTGCCGTCGCACTTCTGGGTGAGCCCGTCTCCACGCCATTGGTCATCGGCGGGTTGTTGATGGCGGTGGGGATTTGGATTCATGCGACCGAGAAACGTCCGCACGCTCTCATCCTCGAACCCATGGTTCGTGAACCGGCAGGTGATGAGCACGGGCATCGTCACGGCGCACAGCATGGGTATGGCGAGCATTCGCAGGGACCGATGGGTTCAATGCCCGAGTCACATTTCCATCCCGACTCCTCCGGGCACGTCGGCGCGCCGCCGGAACACCGCCATCCCCATCATCCGGATGCGCGTCACCGCCACGACGGCGATTGATGCCGGATCGGCAAGCGCACGAAAATCTGATTGGCGGGGATAGCGCCCGAGCCAATATGACAGGGCAACGAAACGCCGAGACCACAACCGGATCCGCCGATCATTAATGTCCCAGGAAATCCCAGCCAATAGGCCCAAAGACCGTTCGACTCTTAGGGCCATCAAGATGCTGGCGCCGTATCTGTGGCAGCGCGGCACGCTGGAAATCCGCCTGCGGGTCGGCGCCGCGATAGCCCTTCTGATCGCCTCGAAAGTTGCCAACGTCTGTGTGCCGCTCCTTTATGGCCGCGCGGTCGACGCTCTGACGTCCAAGGCCAATGCAATCGTTGTATTGCCGGTCGCTCTCATTGTCGGCTACGGCGTCGTCCGTATCGCCGCCTTCGCCTCCGGCGAGCTCCGCGACATGGTATTTGCCAAAGTCGCCCAGCGCGCGATTCGGACCGTAGCGCTCGAAACGTTCCGCCATCTTCATCAGCTTTCGCTTCGCTTCCATCTGGAGCGGCGCACGGGAGGACTGAGCCGCGCGATCGAGCGCGGCATGAACGGCATCGAATATCTTTTGACCTATATGGTCTTCAACGTGGTGCCGACGCTGCTGGAAATCCTGCTCGTCTGCGGAATCTTGTGGAAGCGTTACAGTTTCGCCTATGCGGCCGTGACGTTTGTGACGATCGGCACTTATATTTGGTTCTCGCTCGCGATCACTGAATGGCGAATGAA
Source organism: Alphaproteobacteria bacterium (assembly GCA_041479345.1). Classification (GTDB taxonomy): domain Bacteria; phylum Pseudomonadota; class Alphaproteobacteria; order DATDPM01; family DATDPM01; genus DATDPM01. The sequence goes on along the minus strand of JBGOXX010000153.1, from coordinate 2,061 downwards.
GTTCCGCCGCGAGATGAACGATATGGACAGCGAAGCGAATACCAAGGCCATCGACTCGCTGCTCAACTACGAAACCGTCAAATATTTTGGCAACGAGGAGCACGAGGCGCGGCGATTTGATTCGTCGATGGCGCGTTACGAGCGCGCCGCCATCAAGAGCAAAGTCACCCTGTCCATGCTCAATATCGGACAAGGCGTCATCATTGCGGTCGGCTTGACGGTGGCGATGCTGATGGCCGGGACCGACGTGGTCCGCGGCGCTCTGACCATCGGCGCCTTGGTCACGGTCAATTCCTATCTCGTGCAGCTTTATCTGCCGCTCAATTTCCTCGGCTACATCTACCGCGAAATCAAGCAATCGCTCACCGATATGGAGCAGATGTTCAGCCTGCTCTCGGTGCCGCCCGAAGTCGAAGACCGGCCCGGCGCGCGGCCGCTGGTGGCCAATGAGGGTGCTATTGCTTTCGAACATGTTTCTTTCGCCTACGATCCGCGCCGTGTGATCTTGACCGACGTATCGTTCCGGGTGGCGCCGGGGAAGACTCTGGCCATCGTGGGCGCCAGCGGGGCCGGGAAATCGACGATCTCGCGGCTCTTGTTCCGGTTTTACGATGTGGACGAAGGCCGGATCACCATCGACGGTCAGGACATCCGCGACGTGACGCAGCAAAGTTTGCGCGCCGCGATCGGCATCGTTCCGCAAGACACCGTCCTGTTCAACGACACGATCTATTACAATGTTGCCTATGGAAGGCCGGGCGCCAGCCGCGAGGAAATCGAAGGCGCGGCGAAACTCGCCCACATCCACGATTTCGTCGTCAATCTTCCCGACGGCTATAAGAGCATGGTGGGTGAACGCGGCTTGAAGCTCTCGGGCGGCGAGAAGCAGCGGGTGGCCATCGCCCGCACCATCCTGAAGCGCCCGATGATATTGCTCTTTGACGAAGCGACCTCGGCGCTCGACTCGAATACCGAGAAAGAAATTCAAGCGGCGCTGCGGGAGGTCTCGGAAAACCGGACCACGCTCGTCATCGCCCACCGGCTCTCCACCATCGTCGATGCCGACGAGATCATCGTGCTCGGCAAGGGCGGGATCATCGAGCGCGGCACGCATGGGGCACTCCTGGCCCGCGGCGGCGCTTATGCCACCATGTGGGCGAAGCAGCAGAAGGCCTCGGCCCTCGAACAGGCCTTGGCCGAAACCTCGCCCCAGACCGCGTAATCCAAGACCGCCTAATCCAAAACCGCGCAGGGGCGCTCCGGGACCGTGGCGCGGCGCGCTTCAAGTCTCTAAAATCGGCCCATGGGACTCTTCTCATGGCTGCGGCGGAACCCCGCTCCGAAAAAACCGGCACCGGCGGCACCCACCAACAAGGCGGGCGCCAAAAAGGCCGGTGAAAGCCGCGACGAGCTGATTCGCAAGGCCGCTCAAATCCACGCCGAGAAGCGCAAGGAATTCGATAAGCTCGATCCGGCGGTTCGCGAAAAGCTGATGCGCCAAGCCATGGCGAAAAAAGATCCCGATGCCGTATAACGCCGAGCGAAACTTGCGCAAGCTCCCGGCGCGGCGGAAAAACCCGGTAAAACGGAATGGCGTTGACGGGTCTCTGGCGCCATTGGCGAAGCACCTTGTCGCCGGCGACCGGCGGGCTCTAGCGCGCGCCATCACCCTCATCGAATCGACCAGGCCCGATCATCGCGCCGAAGCCGAGCGTCTGCTCGAGATGTTGCTGCCCCATATTGGCAAGAGCATCCGCATCGGTATCTCCGGCGTGCCGGGTGTCGGCAAATCCACGTTCATCGAGGCCTTCGGACTTCAGCTGATCCGCGAAAAACACAAGGTTGCGGTGCTCGCCATCGATCCGTCCTCGCGGCGGGGTGGCGGTTCGATTTTGGGCGACAAGACCCGCATGGCGGAGCTTGGCGCTTCGCCCGAAGCCTTCATCCGGCCTTCGCCTTCGGGAGGCTCGCTCGGCGGGGTGGCGCGGCGCACCCGCGAAGCGTTGCTCGCCTGCGAGGCGGCGGGGTTCGATGTGGTGCTGGTGGAAACGGTCGGTGTGG
>JBGOXX010000152.1:0-5339 GCA_041479345.1 Alphaproteobacteria bacterium | reverse complement strand
TGCGGCGCGACCGATTCATCTCTTCGGCAAAGGGCGGCACATAGATGAGAGCACCCCGGGTGCTGGTCCCGGCGGCGGGCGGATGGTAGATGGCGAAAATGGGCCCGGCCGGACCATTGAGAAACACCGGGGCACCGACGTTCTCCCTGCCCGCGGGCATCAGCGACCGAGCTTCGCCTCGACAAATCGCGAGAGGCTGCCGACGGTGTCGAAAACTTCGGCCGTGATTTCGTCATCTTCAATGACGATGCCGAAGCGTTCCTCGAGCGCGGTGACGACGGTGACGACCGCCATCGAATCGAATTCGGGGATGCTGCCGAAGAGACCGGTGGACGCGTCAAATTGCTCGGCCTTGTCCCCCAGCTGCAGGCTCCGCCCCAGCACCGTTTTGACATCATCGATGACGTTCAATGGAGGATACCCTTCAACAACGCGGTTTACTTGCTGCCCGAAGCCGACAGTTCTGCCGCTTGGGCGGCGTTCCCTCGGTCCGATGGGCCGGTTCACGGTCTTGTCCGTCCTGCCCCCGACGGCCGGCCCAGCGGCGGATATGGCGAAAAATCCGGTCTCCGAACTATCCGGCAAAGTGCCTCCCCGCACTCAGTAACCCTTTGATCGAGAACCGATTGAATGCGATCAGTCCGACAACATGCCGACATTCGGTCATCCAATCAAGCTTGTGGGCTCCGCTCCTTTTTGAGCGGCATCAAGGGCTAGGCCCGGCGCTCCCGGCAAAAAGTTATGGCAATCGAATTGTCATTGGATGCACTGACGTGCCGCCTACCCTACCCGACAGCAATTGCTGTCGGCATTTGCGGGCAGCCGGCCCGGCTTCAGGGCTCATCGTCGTCGTCCCGGCTGTCCGCCCCCAGGAGCTGCCGGTTTTTCTCAAATTCCTTGATCAACTCGTTCAACTCGGCAATGGCCGGATGAGAAGCGGTGTCATCCGATTGACCCGGCGCGGATTCCCAGTCTTTGACATGTTGCATGACGGACGATGTCATGTCCGCAACGCTGTCTACGATCGAGGCCAGCCGAAGGCTCGATTCGCGGATGCTCGTCGACGCGGCCGTCAGCCGTTCGAGGCTCTGCTGAAAATCGGCAATCGCCGAGAGAGCCCCATCCGTCAGCATGAGCGTGCTTTGCTGGGCCAAGGCCGCATCGATACGGTCTTGCAGACGGGCGACGTCCAGCGTCAGCTCTCGAACCATCAATGCGGTCCCTGCCCCATCGCCACCGGCACTCCCGCTGTCGCGCGCCAGCCGGATCATTTTCTCGACATTGGTAACGGCATCATTGACCAATGCCGCATGACGGGCACGCGCTCGCGGCTCTTCTTCCAAGAGACGGGCAAAGCGGCCGATTTCCTTGAGCAGCCGCGTTTGCTCGGATTGCAAGGCGGCGGCGGCGGCCAAACAATCGGCAACCGCCCATTGCAGCCTCTGCCCGTTGCGGTGCTCCAATCGCGTCACCAGCCGGCGGACCAGAGGGGACGCCAATCCGGTAATCCCGCAGCCGAGCGCGAACGTCGCGCACACGGTCATGACGCTGAGAAACAGCGAGATATTGAACCGATCGCCAAAGCCGATCGTTTCAAGCTTCGCACCAAAGAGGCCGATCACCACGATCACCACGATGCCGACCGCGCCCAGCGCCAGCGTCACGCCCGGAAAGTAATTGAATGCAGCAGCGATCGCGGGGTCGACGGCGGCGGCGGCGGAAATCGTTTTCTGAGCGGCACTCGCCCGCATGTCATCGCCCCCAATGGCGCGCAGCCCATGCGGATGGCCGTTTTCTTCGTCCGGCCGCGGCGTCCGAAAATACATTTCGGCGTAGGTTTCGGCCAACCGGCGCAAGCGTGGAGAGTGCCGAAACGCGTAGAGAAACGGGCGTCTCAAGGCTTCTCCCTGGGGAAGGCCGCATTGCGCGGCGAGAGCCTCGACCCGCACCGCCGCCAACCAGATCGACGCGGCATTCAACGCCCGGAGCGCGCCGATGACGAGCAGAACGCAGGCCGAAACCGCAACGCCGGTCGACAGCGCCTGAATCAAGTCCCCGGCCGGGGCCCAACGAAATAAGGTCATATCGGACATCATCGATTTAGCGCTTTGCCCTAGTTCCTGATTCGAAGCGGGACGGCACGCCGGTTACCGCTGGACCGCAATTGCCGGGCGCGCGCCGGATGGTGCCTTCCTGTCATTGGCGCGAGTCTCGGAATGCCTCTGCTGTCCTGTGAGCAAGCTTCGCACCTCAATGGGTGTTGCTGCCTCGCCGCCGCATGTCGCGAAGAAAAATTCGCAGAACCGATCGATGAGCCCAAGAAACCGCTGGAGGTCAGAGTCGCTGCGGACATAAGGCGTATGACCCGGGACAACGGACGGGCTGTGATAACTAAAAACGAAGAAGCGTCTTCCGGCGGCCAGCATTGCCTGCGTGAGGCGCTTCAGTTCCGACAAATTCGTGCCTTCGGGCGTCAGACGGATGCGTTCGAACAATCCCAGACGCGCGAACACGCCGGGAAGGTGGAGCCGCATTCCAAAATTCGACATCAAACGCGACTGCAAGATCTCGCCTTGGTTTCTCAGATGTCCGCACCAGCCGGCGGTAAGCGGGATCTCCAGTATTCGGGAGGTCGGACCAAACCAAAAAGGATCGGCCTCGTAGGCCCTGAAATCGGGACCTCCGTCACGTTGAAAATCAGTTCGCGGAACGACGCTGGTGTCGATTTCGTAGCCGAGTTCTTCGAGAATCTCGCCGGTCGACGATCCGATTCCATACCGCCCCGCTCGGTAGACAGTCGGGCGCCGGCCGAAATTCCGTTCGATCGTTTCCGTCAACTGCGCAAGCTTTGCCCGCTCGAGCGCCTTGGGAAGATTGCCGGGATAGGAATTGCGCGCGGAAACCTCTTCGTCATAGGGCGGATTCACCCAAGGGTGAAGATGGGCGCCGATGATGCAGCGGCCGTCATCATGCCATTCGCGCAAGACGCGGAAACCCTGTTCCTGCGACGCCACCGGATAGTCCACCACATATGTCGGTTTGACGCCGTAGCCTTCGAGGATGCGTTGGGCGCGATCCTGGTGGCGCATGTGGGTGACACCGATTTCCGAACGGGAAACCGGTTTGCCCCAATCGAACTCCTCTTCGGTATCGACGACCACCAGGAGCTTCGGCGCCAACGTCTCGGGCACCGCGATAACAGAGGCCGGCGGCGTCGCAAAATTTCGAGAGACGATCATGTCCATTCAAGAATTGTGAAAAATCTACCTGACTCTACTGCAATCGACCGGACCGGAACTATGACAACGTTCCTAATTGACGCGACAACAGCCTGGCCGAACTCACGATTTCCCGCGCTTTCCGCACCCTTGGCCAAAGATTTGGTCGAGCCAATGGATGGATTGTCTAGCCCATCTGCGGACGCCACAAAATGACGCTGCTGGCGCCCTTCCCGCTCATCGCTGCCCGAATGATATGGTTAACGAGTTAACGAGCCGATAAATTACGCGGGCCGTAATAAACTCGCCGCAGCGGCGTCCCGGTTTTCTTGGATTTCATTTTATTCAAATGCAAGGCTCCCGGCGAAGGCCAATCCATTTGCCGACGATATATGGATGTGTTGTCACAGAAGTATACCACCGCTGTGTCAATTAATATTACCACCCGAATACAACAATGCGCAGAGTGCCGTCACAATACTGCCACGTGCATTTACTTCCTCGCTGCTCTTGACTCACCACGACAATTGTAGTTGCCTTGTCTCGTTTCTATTCATGGGAAGCGCAGCGGGTGCGCGTTCCGAGTATAGTTAACGAACTAGCGAACATCTGTTAACGGCTCGCGACGGGCCCCTGGGGTTGGGGCGAAGTTTGTTTTGGGCTCGTCTTGGTCGGTTTTGGACGGCGCGGAGAATAGGCTTTAAGCCGGCGCGCTAAAATCTCGATGCCTGCCGTCTGGGGAGGCGGCAAATTGCTTAGGATCTTTCGCCATTATCTGTCGGCGTCCGCGCTCGGGCTCTTCCTGCTTGAGAGTAGCGTGATTGTTTCCGCGTTCTACGCGGCTGCCCGTGCGTTCGCTCCGCTGAATGCCACGACCCATGAGATGCTGAGAGAGTATCTCGCGGTGATGCTCGTCACGGGCATCATCAGTTCGCTGTTGATGTATTCGATCGGGCTCTATGACCGCTGGCTGATCGGAAATGTGCGGCGCGCTTTCCCGCGACTGGTTGCATGTTTTGCGATTTGCACGCCCGTCATCATCCTTTTGATGATGTTCAATCTGCCGGCGCCAGAGGGCGTTGCCACCGGCCATCAGGCCCTTGTCTACACCTCATGGGCGGCGCTCGCCTTTACCGGGGTTCTGGTTTCGCGAGTGGCCTATGCCGGTATCACCCGATCGACCGCGGCGCGGCGGCGCGTTCTTGTCGTGGGCGTCGGCAAACTGGCGGCGGAAATCGAGTTTATGCTGTCTCGGCAGAGCCACGCCGATGTCGAAGTGGTGGGGTATACCGCGTTCGGGAATGAAGCGCCCCTGGTCCCGCAATCGCGCATCAAGCCGGGCACGAAATCTCTGTTGCAGATCGCCCGCGCCAACGGGGTCAGAGAGATCGTGGTTGCGCTCGATGATCGGCGCGGCGTGCCGCTCGATTCCTTCCTGGAAGCGCGCATGGAAGGCATCACGGTCACCAATTATCTTTCCTTCTGGGAGCGGGAGATGCGGCGCGTCAATTTGAAGGCGCTGGATCCCAGCTGGCTCATCTATTCGGATGGCTTCCGCATCAGCTCGGAAACCAATGCCTTGCTCAAGCGTCTTTTCGACATCGGCGCGGGCGTTGCGTTGCTGATCCTCGGCTTGCCGGTTTTCGTCTTCGGCGTGATTGCGGTCCGGTTTAGCAGCTCGGGTCCGATATTCTACAAACAGGATCGAGTCGGCCGAAACGGCGTCACGTTCACCATCTACAAGTTCCGGACGATGCGCACCGATGCCGAGAGCAACGGCATCCCGCAGTGGGCGTCCGTCCAAGACCCGCGCATTACCGGGATCGGCTCATTCCTTCGCAAGTGGCGCATCGACGAGCTGCCGCAAATCTTGAATGTCCTTCACGGCGACATGAGCTTCGTGGGCCCACGTCCCGAGCGGCCCTTCTTCGTTCAGAGCCTTACCAAAGACGTTCCGTATTATTCCCAGCGCCATCGCATGCGTCCGGGAATCACGGGCTGGGCGCAGATCAATTATCCCTATGGCGCATCCATCGAGGACGCCGAGGCGAAGCTCGCTTACGATCTTTATTACATCAAGAATTACAGCTTTATGTTCGACCTGCTCATCATGCTCTCAAC
>JBGOXX010000151.1:0-5371 GCA_041479345.1 Alphaproteobacteria bacterium | reverse complement strand
GATAAGACCGGAACACTGACCGAGGGCAAGCCGCAGGTGATGGGCGTTGTGGCGCTAGGGAGCGTTTCCGAGAACGACATTCTGCGCCTGGTTGCCAGCCTTGAGCGAGGGAGCGAACATCCGTTGGCCGCGGCGATCGTCAAATCCGCGGAGGCGCGCAATCTATCTCTGGTTCCGGTCCCTCAATTCCGATCGGAAGCGGGCAAAGGCGTCATCGGTACGATCGAGGGGAGGCAAGTCGCCGCCGGGAACCTTGCACTGCTCAAAATGTTGAACATCGATCCGGTCGATCTCCCGACCCGCGCCGAAGCGCTGCGCCGGGAAGGCCAGACCGTCATGTTCATCGCGATCGATGGCCAATCCGCGGGACTGATTGCCGTGGCCGATCCCATCAAAGAAACGACGGCGGCGGCGATTGAAGCGCTGCGAAGCGATGGTGTGCGCGTGGTGATGCTCACCGGCGACAACCGGACAACCGCCGAGGCCGTGGCAAAGCGATTGGGCATCGACGAAGTCGTGGCTGAAGTTCTGCCAGATCAGAAGGCGGCGGCGGTCAAAAAACTCCAGGATGACGGCCGGAAAGTAGCGATGGCCGGCGATGGCATCAACGATGCTCCTGCATTGGCGGCGGCGCGTGTCGGAATCGCGATGGGAACCGGAACGGACGTGGCGATGGAAAGTGCGGCGATCACCCTCGTCAAAGGCGATCTTCAGGGCATCGCGCGGGCCCGCCGGCTGAGCCGGGCGGTCATGCGCAATATCCGCGAAAATCTGTTTTTCGCGTTTATTTTCAACGCGCTTGCGATTCCCATCGCGGCCGGCGTGCTCTATCCTTTCTTCGGGCTCCTGCTCAATCCGATGATTGCCAGCGCGGCCATGAGTGCCAGTTCAATTCTCGTCATCGGCAACGCCCTTCGATTGCGCCGCGTCGCGCTATAATAACGGCTGTCTCGGAGGAGCGGAGAAAGCCGGATGAAAAAGACTCTTGCAAAATCGGAGGCTGTTGCAAAACCGGAGCCGATCCCGAAACACGAATATCTTCGGTCCCTTCACAAGCTGCAAGTCGCGCTCGTCAAACTCCAGAGCCACGTCATCACGCATAACGACAGGATCCTGGTTCTTATCGAAGGGCGCGATGCCGCCGGCAAGGACGGCGCGATCAAGCGCATCATCCAGCACCTGAGTCCGCGCGAAACCCGCGTCGTGGCGTTGGGCAAGCCTTCGGGCCGAGACCTCAATACGTGGTACTTCCAGCGTTTTGTTCCGTATCTTCCGGCAGCCCAGGAATTCGTCCTCTTCAATCGCAGTTGGTATAACCGCGCCGGCGTCGAACGGGTGATGGGCTTTTGCACGGACGGCGAGCACGAGGAATTCATGCAATCGGTTTTGCTCTTCGAGCACATGCTCGTCGATTCCGGGATCAAGCTGTTCAAGTATTATCTAGATATCAGCCGCAAGGAACAGAAGAAGAGGCTTGAGAGCCGCCGCAATGATCCGCTCAAGCAATGGAAAGTCAGCCCCATTGACGCGGTGGCGATGGATCATTGGAAGGATTACAGCCGGGCTCGCGACGAAATGTTCGAGCGCACGCACAATAAGGCGACACCTTGGATCGTCGTGCGCGCGGATGAAAAACGTTCGGCTCGTCTCAACCTCATCCGGGATCTGCTCGCGCGTTTGCATATCGACAAAAAGAACATCGCCAAGATCCCGCCGGATCCAGCGATCGTCTTTCAATATGACAAGAAATATCTGCGCAACGGCATGATCGCGCCTTAATCGGGCCGCCTATCGGGTTTCGCGGTGGGATCTGGCGCCCGCACCGATTCGATCAATTCACATGCTCCGGCGCATGGAAAAACAGCGCCTGGCTGATCGCGGTCTTGACCGATTCGGGGAGAAACGGCTTTGCAATCAGAAATGTGGGTTCCGGCTTTTCGCCCGTCAACAATCGCTCGGGATAAGCGGTGATGAAAATGACCGGCACGCGCCTATCGCCGAAGATGTCTTTCACCGCATCGATTCCGGAACTGTCATCGGCGAGTTGAATATCGGCCAGAATAAGTCCCGGCCGTTTTCTCTTTGCGGCCTCCACAGCCTCATCCCGCGTGCTCGCAATGCCAGCAATACGATGTCCCAATTCCTTGACGATGGTCGAGAGATCGAGCGCGATGATCGATTCATCCTCGATGATGAGGACATCGGTATGAATGTCACGGGAAATATCGACCATGGCGTTGCGGACTAGCTCACCGACTTCTTCATTGCTTCGCCCCAGGATTTCACCGGCATCGTCTGTGCTGAAGCCTTCCAGCGTCGTCAGGAGCAGCGCTTGGCGCTTTTCGGGCACGAGCGTATTGAGTCGTGCCTGGGCGCTGCCCTCGATTCCCGCGGCATCCTCTCCATTGGCATGCGTTGGCAAATCGGTTGAAGACCAAATCGTTTGAAACAACCGGTATAAGGGCACGCGGGACGAATCCTCGGCGGGCACGATTTCCGGCGCTGCAATCATCGCCTCCAGGGTTGCGCGCACGTAATTGTCGCCGGATTTCTGGCTTCCGGTCAGAGCCCGCGCATAACGACGGAGGTACGGCAAGTGGGAAGCTATCGCTCTGGATCGCGTCATTCTGCTTCTCTCCTTGAGTGTTGCGATTAAGCTGCTCGGTTGAATGAGACGGAGGAGCTCAATTTCTATTAGCTTCTATTAGCCCTAAAACTACCGTGGCCAACTTGCCGCTCTGGTGAGAATTTTGTGGCTAAAAAATGCCCGGACTATCGATAAGGTGATTAAGAGGTGTGTCGAAAATAAGAATTGTGGGAATGCGACTGGAACCGAACCGTCCATCATACATTATGTCTTGGGGCGTTAGGGAGCCGGGATGCGGTTGCGCGTACCGGCCAATTGCATGCGGCCGATTGTTCGTACCCGATTGTATGAATGGATTGGACGCGCCGGATGCCTCGAGAGAGGTAGAAAAATGAGTAAATCGGAGAAACCGCCGGAGGCTCGGCAGAATCAGGATGAGGCGACGAAAACACAGCCTACAGAAAAAGACGGTCCAGATGCGGCTCCGGCCGCAGGGACGTCGCAAAACGGAATGAAGACGGCGGCCAAATCAAGCGAGGGGCGCCGCGACTGGTTGGCGCGCGGTCTTCGCCAATTTTACGACAAGGCGCTGCAGGATCCGATGCCCCAATCCTTTCAGGATCTGCTCGATAAGCTCGACGAAAGGGACTGCTCGTAAAAGCCTTGAGTATGCGGAATCCGAAAATCAAAACGGGTGTTCGTTCAGACTCATGACCGACGACTCTGGATTCAAGAGCGAAATGCTGACGTTGGTTCCGGTCCTGCGAGCCTATGCTCGGGCGCTGTGCCAAAACGCCGCGCGCGCCGACGATCTCTCTCAAGAGACGTTGATGCGCGCCTGGGCGCACCGCGAGAGCTATACGCCTCATACGAATATGCGGGCATGGCTGTTTACGATCGCGCGGAACACCTTTTACTCGGACATCCGCCGGCGCGTCCGCGAAGTCGAAGATCCCGATGGCCTCATCGCGGGAAATGTTGCCGTCCAACCCAATCAGCACGGCGAATTGGATTTGAAGGATCTGCAGCGCGGCTTGGCGCGGTTGCCGTCGGAGCAGCGGGAGGCGATCATACTCGTTGGAGCTGGGGGCTGTTCCTATGAAGAGGCCGCCGCGATCTGCGCTTGCGCCGTAGGCACGATCAAGAGCCGTGTCTCCCGGGCGCGGCGAGGGTTGCTTGCTTATCTCGATGGACACGGTGCCGAATCCGCCAAGAGCGGGGAGAACACCGATCGATTCGGAAACGGCGATTACGCTGGCCATGCTGATTGCCGAAGCGGTGACGAACGCCATCAAACACGCCCTTGGAGAACGGCCGTCGGGGCGCGTTCTGGTCCGGTTTGAAACCCGGAACGGCAGCGGCGCCAGATTGACGATTGGCGATGACGGGGTCGGCGGATTCGCCGAGCGGGCCCCAAACGGCGATCTTGGCGGTTTAGGCGGCGAGTTGATGGCAGGCTATGTGCGCCAGCTCGGCGGCAAGATGCAGGTGATCGAAAATAACGGAACGACGATCTCGATCGATCTTCCCAATCTCCAATAGTCGACCGGGCCTGGCGGCTTACATCCGCCGGCCGAGAACAAAGCCGATAACCGCCGCGACTCCGAATGCAAGCAGGGGGTCCATATCGGCGCCAAGAGAGCGGCCCAATTCGAACATCAAATTGTCCGGCATGCCGTCAGCCGATTTCGGCGCCCTTCGCTTGCTTTTCGAGCGCCCCATCAGCCATGCGGTGAGAAGAAGTAAAGCGGCGAGCAGCGCGAAGGCGCCTGCGAAAATCAGCGCGGTCATTAGAAGATCGAAATAAGGAAGCACCGCGAGAAAGGCCGCCCAGATGCCAAAGCCGATGGCCACAAACAATAGCAGGGCCGCTGCCAGTGTCAGCGCCGTCCGACACAAAATGGACCGAAACATTGTCCCCTCCTGCGCCGCAGACTCGAGCAGGGCTGGCGGAAAATCCGCCGTCCGTTATCGGCGGCGCGACATCAACCCCAAAATGAATCCAATTGCCCCCGCGATGAGTACGGCGCCTAACGGGTTCTGTCCGATCGTATTGCGGGCCGCGCTCACGGCGCCGTTCAAATTTTCGCCCGCACGTTCCATAATTTCTTCGCCCTTCGCCTTCATCGTTCCCAGATGCTCCGCGGCACCTGCCGATGTGGCATCCTTGGCCGCGGCAATCAGCCGGCCGGCATCGGCGACCAGCGCCTCGAAATCGTGACGAAGTGCCTCCGCCTGCTGCGCGAAGTCTTCTGCAGGTTTTGGGCCATTGGATTTCGAACGCATAATCTCCTCCGTGTTGCTCAAGAGCGCCCGGAACAAAATTTCAGAGGCGGCGCGGGGGCGACCGTTAAAGAGCTCCCGCTTCCACCGCGATGATAATCCTAAACTCGTAGGAACGGAAATGGTTGCGCCGCGGGATGGTCGAGGTGCTGACGGAGCGAATCGGCCGCCATGAGCATTTTGCATGGATGTTGCGAGCCCTGGCAGGCGACGAGACCCAATAAGGCGTGCGGCATATGCGAACGGGAAGGGAACCAAAAGGTCGCTTAGGTGTTGATAGGGTGACGGCGCCGATTCCTACCGGGCGCTTCCCGCGACTATTTTGAGGGTAAAAAAATGCTCAGATGGGCGCTTGCGTTCTTCATTCTTGCCATCATCGCTGGACTTCTCGGCTTTACCGGCATTTCAGCGGCCTCGGCCGGAATCGCGCAAATCTTATTTTTCGCCTTCTTAATTCTGCTGGCGATCACCCTTGTTGTGCATTTGATCGGCGGACGCGCG
>JBGOXX010000150.1:0-5494 GCA_041479345.1 Alphaproteobacteria bacterium | reverse complement strand
TCGCGATGGTCGCGGGGTTCCTCATTTTCCGTCTGCGGAGCGTCCTTGGCCGCCGCACGGGAACCGAGAAGCGCCCGCCTGATCCGTTCCAGGCTCCGGCTGAACCGCGGCGCTTGGCGCAAGCAACGACACCGGCGGTACCGCCGGCCGCCGAGCGCGCCGGGGCATCACCGCCGCCTGGGGAAGCAGCGACCGGCGCGCTTGCCCAAGGTTTGCGGCAGATCGCCGCCGCCGATCCGTCGTTTACGCCCGAATCATTTATCGCCGGGGCGCGCACCGCTTTTTCTTTGATCGTCGAGGCCTTCGCCAAGGGCGATACCAAAGCGCTCCGGCCGCTCCTGCACGATGAGGTCTACAACAATTTCGCGGCGGCGATCGAAGCCCGCACGCGAGCCGGCGAAACCCATGAAACGGTTCTGGTCGGAATCAAATCGGCGGATTTGCTCGAAGCCCGCATGCAGAACCGCGCCGCCTTCGTCACCGTCAAATTCGTCTCCGAGCAGGTGAATGTCACCCGCAACCGCGAAGCCGAAGTCATCGAAGGCGATCCGGTCCGGGTCGTGACCATCACCGATATCTGGACCTTCGCCCGTGACATCCGTTCGCGCGATCCTAATTGGAGCCTGGTTGCGACCCGCAGCTCGAACTGATGCGGCGTAAATTCCAAGCTCTGTCACGCGCCGTCGTTTTTAGCGCGCTTTTCTTTCTTGCGGCCTGCGCCGCGCCGCCGCCGCCTGAAAAACTGACGCTCGACGAAGCGCGCTTCACCGATTTGACCGGCTGGAGCGACGATCATCAAGCAGAAGCGCTGGCGGCGTTCTTACGCTCCTGTCCGACCCTCGAGCAGACCGGCGCTTCCAGCTCTGGCAAAGAAATTCCCGACATCGGATTCGGTTCGCGCGCCGATTGGCAAACTGCCTGCGCCGAGGCGAAAACCGTCCCCGCCGGCGACGATGCCGCAGCCCGCGCCTTCTTCGAACAGCGGTTCCGGGTGTTCCAGGCTTCGAATAGCGGTCAGTCCCAGGGACTCTTCACCGGTTATTACGTGCCGGAGCTCAAAGGCTCGCTCCACAAGAGCCCGCAATTCCATGTCCCGCTCTATCGCGTGCCGGACGACCTCATCACCGCCGATCTCGGACTCTTTCGCGACGACTGGAAGGGCATCCATATCGCCGGAAAAATCGAGAAGAACAAATTCCACCCTTATGAGGATCGCACGGCCATCGACAAGGGCGCCTTAGCCGGGCGCAATCTCGAAATCGTTTACGTGGACGATCCGGTCGACGCATTCTTTTTGCACATCCAGGGATCGGGCCGCATTGCGCTCAATGACGGTGGTGCGATGAATGTCGGTTACGGCGCTTCGAACGGAAGGCAATATGTGGCGATCGGCAAGGAGCTGGTTGCCCGCGGTGCCCTGACCAAAGACGACGTCACCATGCAATCGATCCGCGCCTGGCTCGAGGGTCACCCCAGCGATGCCCAGGCGATCATGGATTCAAATCCCTCTTACGTGTTCTTTCGGGAAATCAAAGGCGATTTCCCCTTGGGCGCTGAGGGTGTGGCGCTCACGCCCGAACGCAGCTTGGCGGTCGATCATCGCTTCATTCCCTATGGCGTGCCGGTCTGGCTCGATGCCGGCGATCCGATGGAAACCTATAAGCCGCTGCGGCGATTGATGGTGGCGCAGGATACCGGCGGCGCCATCACCGGGCCGGTGCGCGGCGATATTTTCTTCGGCTTCGGCAAAGAAGCGGCGGATCGCGCCGGCGTGATGAAACAGCCCGGACATTATTATCTGCTTCTCCCCAAACCGGCGGCGGTAGCAGGAAACTGAGCGGCCCATGACCGGTGGCGGAAACAGCAGGGGAAAAGGCGCAGACGATTCTTCTTTGTGGGAGCGCGTCGCAAGAGAGATCGCACCCTTGCCGGGTAAGAAGCGGCGCAAGCTTGCCAAAGCGGTTGCGATAAAGCCGAAAACCGCCAAGCCGGAAAAGAAGACCCCCGCGGCGTTACTGGCAAAACCCGTCAAGCCAGCCGCCCCTAAACCCCTGCCGTCACTTTCCCCTAGTTATGCGCCGGGACTTGATGCGCGGAGCTTCGATAAGCTCAAGCGCGGCCAACGCGCAATCGAAGCCCGGCTGGATCTTCATGGGTTCACCCTCGAGGCCGCCCATGACGCCCTCATCCGGTTCATCGAAAACGGTGCTGCGCGCGATTTGCGGGCCCTTCTGGTGATTACCGGCAAGGGCGGCCGAGGATCTGAGGACGGAATGCCGCGAGCGTCTTTGCGCGAATCGGTGCCGCGCTGGCTCAACGAACCAAACTTACGCAAACACCTGCTCGCCTTCACGCCGGCCCACGCCAAACATGGCGGCGGCGGTGCTCTCTATGTGCTGCTGAAACGGAAACGGTGAATGCTTAGGATGACAACGGCGATCAAGGCCTCAAAGGATTGTGGCCTCCGCGGTCGAAGCAATAAGTGCGCCCTTCCCGTTCCGTCATGAATTTATCAAGACCCGGATAAGGACGAGCAATTCGTTCCTCGCGCCTGTATTCAGGGCGATTTCTCAGAATATCAGATTCAAAGGTGACGATAGGCCCAACTAATAGTGCGCCTTGCTTGAGCCTAAAACTGTGCATCAGATGCGCCCTAACGTAATCACATATTAGATTGGCCGCTCTGGTGAGTTCTAGTGTCAAGTCGGCCACGAGTGCAGTGTGTGACTCATATTCATTGAGTACCCGTTGGTAGGTCTCTTGATCCCACCTCTCGGTCTTGTAAGATTTTGTTGTGTTATACCAGACCGAATTCGGCCTGTCGTCGGAATGAAGATGAAAAACTAAAAGCAAATCGCCGAGGACGCAGCATAAATTTTGGAAACTGTTTTCCAGATCAACATATCGTCCCGGCCAAATTCTCGACGCGACCCAATCGATCAGATTGTGGAGTTGGTCGTCGTGTTCGATCTTGAGTTTCGGCCCTCCTCCGCTAATTAACCACGAAGCCCACGACTGCCAATCATCTAAGTCGATTCTTTTCGCCCATTCATCCACGTAACTCGCATAAATTTCATCGTCACGCTGCCTTTCTTTGTCGAAGCCAGCAGAATTGGATTCTACCCACAGCTCGTGATTGAGTTTCATCTCAATCAAAATTTCTCGAGAATATTTCCCGCGCTGATCATCGACGATTTTATGATGATTTCGGCACAATAAAATAAGGTTGGCGTATTTGTCGCGCTGATCGGACGCTAACGGTTCCTCCCCACGTGGACCAAGCGGAGATGAGGCGACAATATGACACTCTTCGCCAATAAGAGCAGGATCATCCGTATCGGTAGCGTCCTCAACCAATGAGATTCGGCATTCGGGAAACGCGCACCTCGCTGACGCCCTCCCCCACAGCATTTTGTGTGTTTTCAGGCTAATCGACATGTATCCCGGGTGTTGGAATTAAAGAATGAACTTGCTCAGATCAGAGTCTTTGGCCAATACGCCGACTTGCTCGCGGACATAATTGGCGTCGATGGTGATCTTGGTGCCCGGCTTATCCGTCGCCGTGAAGCTGATTTCTTCCAGGAGCCGCTCCATCACCGTGTGCAGCCGCCGCGCCCCGATATTCTCGATGTTCTGATTGATCTCGGCCGCCAAGGTCGCGATCTCCTCCACCGCATCGTCGGTGAAGGTGAGCGTGACTTCTTCGGTTTCGAGCAGCGCTCTGTATTGGCGGAGCAGGTTGTTCTCCGGCTCTCGCAGGATCCGCACGAAATCGTCGCGGGTGAGCGCCTTCAACTCGACGCGAATGGGAAGCCGGCCTTGGAGCTCCGGCAGCAGATCGGAGGGCTTTGCGTAATGGAACGCGCCCGACGCAATGAACAGGATATGGTCGGTCTTGACCGCGCCGTGCTTGGTCGCAACCGTCGTGCCCTCGATCAGCGGCAGCAAATCGCGCTGCACGCCCTCGCGGCTCACATCGGCGCCGATGCGTTGATCGGAGCGCGCGCTGATTTTGTCGATCTCGTCGATGAAGACGATCGCATTTTGTTCGACATTGAAGAGCGCCTCGCGAGTGACTTTCTCTTGATCGAGGAGCTTGTCGCTTTCTTCGGCGATCAGCACCTTCATCGCGTCGGCGACGGTCATGCGTTTCGCCTTCTGGGCGCCGCCCATGGCCTTGCCCAACATGTCGCTCAAATTGATCATGCCCATGCTGGTGCCGGGCGCTCCGGGAATTTCGAAAGTCGGCAGCGACTGGGATAGATTCTCCGTCACCTGAATCTCGATTTCCTTGTCGGCGAGTTCGCCGGAGCGCAGCATGCGGCGGAATTTGACCCGGGTTTCGCCGCCGGCGGAATCCCCCACCAGCGCGTCGAGCACCCGCTCTTCCGCCCGGTTCTCCGCTTTCGCCGCCACGTCCTTCCGGGCGCGTTCCTTGGTCATGGTCAAGGCGATCTCGACCAGGTCGCGGATGATGCTTTCCACGTCGCGGCCGACATAGCCGACCTCGGTGAATTTGGTGGCTTCGACTTTCAGGAACGGAGCATCCGCCAGTCGAGCGAGCCTTCGCGCGATCTCGGTCTTGCCGACGCCGGTTGGGCCGATCATCAGAATATTCTTCGGCAGAACCTCTTCGCGCAATTCAGGCGGAAGCTGCTGGCGCCGCCAGCGATTGCGAAGGGCGATCGCCACGGCGCGCTTCGCGTCGTGCTGACCGACAATGAAGCGGTCGAGCTCGGAGACGATCTCCCGCGGGCTGAAGGAACTGGTCAATTTTATAGCTTCTCGATGATGACGTTGTTGTTGGTGTAGACGCAAATCTCGGAGGCGATCTCCATGGCACGACGGGCGATCTTTTCGGCGTCGAAGCCGTCGAGCGGTAGCAGCGCCCGGGCGGCGGAAAGCGCGTAATTGCCGCCGGAACCGATGCCGATGAGCGCATCCTCGGGCTCCAGCACGTCGCCGGTGCCGGTCAAAACCAGGGAAACCGATTTGTCGGCGACCGCCATCATCGCTTCCAGCCGGCGCAAGTAACGATCGGTGCGCCAATCCTTGGCGAGCTCGACACAGGCCCGGGTCAATTGGCCGGGATGCTGCTCGAGCTTGGCTTCCAGCCGTTCGAACAGGGTCAGGGCGTCGGCGGTGGCCCCGGCAAATCCGGCGATCACCGACCCGTCGCCCAGCCGCCGTACCTTGCGGGCCTTCGATTTGATGATGGTCTGGCCCAAAGTGACCTGGCCGTCGCCGGCAACCACGACCTGCCCGCCCTTGCGGACCGACAGGATGGTGGTGCCGTGCCAAAGCTCATTCGATGTCATGGAAGATCCGGGTCCTGAGGCTAAAGGAATGGGGGTTGAAATGAATGCGGGCTAAAGGAATGGGGGCTGAAATGGATGCGGGCTGAAGGAGGGGCGCTGAAAAGAACGGCAGCTTATGTGGGTTTGGCCTAATGTTCCGTCAAGGTTTGCCGCGGTTTAGAGGGCCGGAGCACCCT
>JBGOXX010000149.1:0-5545 GCA_041479345.1 Alphaproteobacteria bacterium | reverse complement strand
GAACCGGCGGCGCGATGATGCCGCCGAGCTCCGAGACCGTCAGCATGTTGCGCAAATGGCCCGAATGAAGCGGCGTTTCGCGGACCAGAAGCGCCAGCCGCCGCCGTTCCTTCAACATGACATCGGCCGCGCGTGTCAGCAGCGTCGTTGTCGCGCCGTTGGCAATCTCCGCCAGGCTCTTCATCGAACAGGGTGCGATGACCATGCCCATGGTTTGGAATGAGCCGCTGGCAATCGGTGCGGCCATGTTGTCGGCAGCATAAGCGTGGGATGCGAGAGCGCGAATAGCGGCCACTTTGTAAGTGGTTTCGCAAGCCAAGGTCACTTCGGCCGCGGGTGTGATGACGAGATGGCTTTCAACGCCGAGGACGCGCAAGCATTCGAGCAGCCGCACGCCGTAAATGACCCCGGATGCGCCGCTGATTCCGACGACAAGACGTTGACTCATCGAAAAATCCCCACGCCGATACCATGCCGCTCCGGCGTTATTCTTGGGAAATCAAAACCTTGCACGATCTCTCTTGGCAAGAATTCTGTCCGAAGCTTAAGATCACCGATGGACAATTCGTAACGATCTCTGTCCGCTCGAGAGGAGGCTGCATGGCGTCTGAAAACCATATCGCATCCCTAAAGGACAAACACCACGAACTCGAAGTCGCCATCCAAGACGAAAATAACCGCCCGCTCCCCGACGAAATGCATATCCAGGAGCTGAAGCGGCAAAAACTCCGCATCAAAGAGGAAATCATTCGCATGTCGGGCCACTAGCCCGGCGGTCGATCTATGGATCCGGCATGTTAAGCCGCCCCTTCCGGGGCGGCGCCGTGATCCTACATCCGTCTATTATGCAGCCGGTGTTGTCGGCGTTATGCCGCTGGCGTGGTCGGCGCCGGTGCCACCACTTTGGCCGCTTTGCGCCGTGCGCGCTCCAGTGCCGCATTTAATTCCTTATGCGAGCAGATGCCGAGCTCGACCGGGCTGCGCGGCCGGATGTTGGCCGTGTTCCAATGGGTGCGATCGCGCACCGCATTGATCGTTGCCTTGGTCGTGCCCACCAGCTTGGAGACCTGGGAATCGGTCAATTCGGGGTGATGCTTCAACAGCCAGGCAATGGCGTCGGGCCGGTCATTGCGCTTGGCAATCGGCGTGTAGCGCGGCCCTTTCGTGCGCAATGGCGGCATTGGCGTTTTCGGCTCGGCGAGAGGCATCCGGTATTTCGGATCGGCAACCGCTTTGTCGATTTCTTCCTGGGCGAGCTGGCCATTGGCCACCGGATCGAGCCCGGTCATGCCGGGCGCCACTTCGCCATCGGCAATCGCTTGAACTTCGAGCGGGTGCAGACCGCAGAAATCGGCGATCTGTTCAAAGGTGAGTGCAGTGTGTTCGACCAGCCACACGGCGGTGGCCTTGGGCATAAGCGGTACTGGCAACGAAGCCTCCTAGATTTTCTGCTTTTGACGCGGTTCCTGTTTACGTTTCTTCGGTCTGGTTTTTGGGAACCAGTCTTTGGGGCGTCCCACTCTTCGGGGCGCCTAGCCCAACACCCTGCCGCCGCGGCCTTTCCGGCCGGCGGGCGCGGTGTGTCGGGCACCCTTGGGATTGGCCCTTAGAATATAGGTTTGGACCGCGGCGGGTCAAAGATATCCTGGGCCCCCGCGGTGATTGGCGCGGTGACCGGCCTGTGACCCTCCGGTCATCCGGTCAGGCCACCTCCAGCACGATTTTTCCGATATGGACCCCGCTTTCCATCAGGCGGTGGGCTTCCGAGGCCTGGGCAAGCGGGAAAGTGGCGTGAATCACGGGTTTGATCCGGCCCGCCTCGATTTGCGGCCAGATGGACCGGCGGAGCGATTTGGCGATACCGGCTTTTTCCTCGACCGACCGCACGCGGAGGGTGGCGCCGGTGATGGTCAATCGCTTCAACATGACCGGCAGGAAATTCACTTCCGCTTTTATGCCTTTGAGAAAGGCGATGAAGACGATTCGTCCGTTGGGCGCCAAGCTATCGATATTGCGCTGAATATAGTCGCCGCCGACCATGTCGAGGATCACATCGACGCCGCGGCCTTCGCTGCGCTCTTTGACCACCGCCTGGAAATCCTCCGTCCGGTAATTGATCGCCACTTCGGCGCCGAGATCCCTGCAGGCTTGGCATTTCTCGTCGGTGCCGGCGGTCACGAAAACCCGGGCGCCAAGAACGCGTGCGATCTGAATGGCGGTGGTGCCAATGCCGCTCGCCCCGCCGTGAACGAGCAGAATTTCCCGCGGCTTCAATTCGGCGCGGTCCACCACATTCGCCCATACCGTGAAAAAAGCTTCGGGCAGGGCCGCCGCTTCGACCATCGAGAGGCCGATCGGCACCGGCAGGCATTGCCCGGCCGGTGCCGAACAATATTCGGCATAGCCGCCGCCGGAAACGAGGGCGCATACCTCATCGCCGACGCGCCATTCCGACACTTTCAAGCCCGAGGCGACGATCGATCCCGCCACCTCCATTCCCGGAATGTCGGTGACGCCCTTGGGCGGGGGATAGCCGCCCTGGCGCTGCAACACATCGGGACGGTTGATGCCGGCCGCTTGCACCCGGATCAGAACCTCGCCCGGCTCCGGCGGCACAAGGCGCCGCTTGGTCGGCACCAGGACTTCCGGACCACCGGGCTTGGTGATCTCGATGACGGTCATCGATTCGGGAAGAAAACTTGTCATGCTGAAATTCCAGGAGGGGTGAGTAGAAATGGGGCTAACACGTCTATTATCATCCGTCATTGGTGGCAAGGGTGCGCGCCGGTAATTTTCGGGCGTCGAATTTTCGAGCCCCTGTTTTTGAGTTAGCCATGGACGAAGAAGATCTTCAGCCGAAACGGTCGAAGCCGGCCCCAAAAATCCTCGATTCGCTTTCGATCGAGGAGCTCGAACAGTACATCGCCGATCTTGAGACCGAGATCCGACGGGTTAAGGCGGCCATAGCCGCCAAGCAATCCCATCGCAGCGGGGCTGACCGGTTTTTCAAAAAATAGAATTATTTCAATGCGTTACGAGAAATTCTCGGTCCGCCGCTGCATACCCGAGAATTCACTACAATTTTAACTAAATGGTAAGGAATGCCCCGTAGCGTTACGGTTAACGGTTTAGCTTGTCTAGCCGCCAGAGGACATCATCCGGTCCTCGTTCACGCCTCCCTGTGGAACTCGGGCCGCCGGCTTGCCGGCGGCCATTTTTTTTGCCCGGATCCTGGGCAGATCGTCGCACCCGGGTTCATTCACAATCTAAGTCATTGATATAACATGGTTAACGCGGCTATGGTTGGGGTCCGCGATATCGAATGTTAAGATTTGCTCTGGATCATGGCGCGAAGGGATGATGGGGCAGCCCCAATAAAAGCAGATGATGGGGCACCCCCAAAAAAAGCAAAAGCGGGAATGGCACCGTGAACGAGACAACCGCCCCGACCGCATTTTTCGGCAGGACTTACGACGAAGCCTTCGCGCTCCTGGTCGAAGCGCGGGATTACGTCGCCTATGAAGAGGCGTTCGACCGGGAGAATCTCGACTTCTTTCAGCGCCTGATCATGAGTTGCGAGACCACGCGGCTGACCGCGCGGTTGACCCACATCATGTCCTGGCTGCTGTTCCAAAAGGCGGTTTATGTCGGCGAGATCGGCCGCAGCTTCTCCGAACGGACGCGCTGCCGGCTCAGTGGCCACCGGGTTTGTCTGGACGATAGTGCGGAAATCGAGAGGGTTCTTCCCCCCCGGCTTCTGACCCTTCTTGATCGCAGCCGACGGCTCTATCTGCGGGTCGCCAGGCTCGATGAGCTCTCGGTTCGAGATTAGGGGCGGTTCGGGATTAGGGTTAGTACGACGGGGGCCGGGGGCCCTATTTCATACCGAAGTCTTTGAAGCGCTTCTTGAACCTCGCGACTTGCCCGCCCGTATCGAGGAGGTGCTGCGTGCCGCCGGTCCATGCCGGATGGGTATTGGGATCGATATCGAGCTTCAGCTGATCGCCCGCCTTGCCATAGGTGGAGCGCGTCTTAAAGGACGTGCCGTTGGTCAGCACCACGGTGATCTCGTGGTAGTCGGGATGAATATCTTTTTTCATAGCAGTTTCCGTGGGGCGGCTTTAACGGGCTTTGGCCCCCATTGAGGGGCGGTTTATAGCCGACCGGGCTTGGGGCAGGCAAGGCCGGTCGGCGGGCCGGCCGGTAATTTCGGGGGCCGTGCTAGGCTGGTTGCAGGGTTCGTTAACCTTGGGGTAGGGATAGGCCCTCCTTTTCAACCCCCAGCCAGTTCTGCAGCCCCAAAGCAATTCGTTGGATTTGTGATGACGCTGGACGAAACCCGCTTCGCGACGCTTGCCGATGCGACGCTTCGCCGATTGATAGAAGCAATCGACGAAGCCGGGGCCGATTCGCTCGAAACCGACCTGCGCGATGGAATTCTCACCATCGATCTCGACTCCGGCGGGCATTATGTCGTCAACAAGCATGCGCCGAATCGGGAAATTTGGGTGTCGTCGCCGGCATCGGGCGCTTGGCACTTCGCCTTCGACGAGAACCAGCGCCAATGGCTGGACACGCGCGGGCGCGGGCAAGCCCAGCCGATGACATTGCACCGCCTGCTAACCTCCGAATTGAGCGCGGCGGCGGGCGCGCCGATCACATTGGTGAACGTAGCGTGACTGACGCATCGGGAAATTCAGGCGCCGCAAGCAACGCAAACAGCAAGACGTCGCACCGGCCGGGAACGCGCACTCTGGCGCCGCTGCGCCGGGTCCTTCCGTTCCTGGCGCCTTACAAGCTTCGGATTTTCGGCGCGGTCATTGCCGTCTTTGTCGCGGCAGGAACCGTATTGGCGTTCGGTCAAGGTTTGCGCCAGCTGGTCGATAAGGGCTTCAGCAGCCATGATCCGGCCCTTCTCGATCAAGCGCTCATGGTCATGCTGGCTTTCGTTGTCGTTCTGGCGGCGGCCACCGCATCGCGGTTTTATCTCGTCGCCTGGATCGGCGAGCGGGTGGTGGCGGATATCCGCCGCGCGGTTTACAGCCATGTCCTGAGCCTGAGCCCCGCCTTTTTCGAATCGACGCGCACCGGCGAAGTCCTGTCCCGCCTGACCAACGATACGACGCTGGTGCAGACCGTGATCGGCTCCCAAGCTTCTGTCGCCGCGCGCAACGCGCTGATGCTGATCGGCGGCGTTGCCATGCTGATCGTCACCAGCCCGAAATTAACGTTGCTGATCTCCTTGATCGTTCCCGCGGTCGTGCTCTCGATCCTGTTCTTCGGCCGCAAAGTGCGGAAACTGTCGCGCGCCACCCAAGATCGGGTCGCCGATGTCAGCGATTACATCGAAGAAAGCTTGAATGCCATTCGCATCGTTCAAGCCTTCGGCCACGAAGATCTCGACCGCGCCTCCTTTGCGGCGCGGGTTGAGCAGGCATTTGCCATTGCTACGAAGCGGATCAATTCGCGCGCCTTTCTCACCGGCTTTGCGACGCTGCTGGCGTTCGGCGCCACCGGAGTCGTGTTGTGGATCGGCGGCCTGGAT
>JBGOXX010000148.1:0-5548 GCA_041479345.1 Alphaproteobacteria bacterium | reverse complement strand
TACACTTCATGGCCGGCCCCCTTTCCGTCGATACCTTTTACCTCTAGCGATGCGACGGTCTCATGGCGCTCGAATCTCGACGCGGTCCCATCTGGTTATCGGACGAACGATTCGACTTCGCGACGCATCGGGCACCGGAATATTTTTATATCGTTGCGGCGACCGAGCGTTCGGGAAGCTCCTTTCTTTGCGCACATCTTTGGCGAACCGGAATTCTCGGCGCGCCGATCGAATATTTTAATACCGAATCCGTCATGGCGCAGATGATCCGGCGGTTCGGCGTCCACTCGCCCGCCGATTACCTTCAGCGCCTCTTTGAGGTTCGCACCTCGCCGAATGGCGTCTTCGGGTTCAAGGCGCATTGGCCACAATTTCAATTCGCGGCCCTGGCGCGCCTGATGGACTGGTTTCCGGCGGCCCGCTGGATTTACAACGACCGGCGCGACACCGTTGCCCAAGCGGTTTCGCTCGCAAAAACGCGGCAGACGCATCAGTGGAGCACGCTGATGGACGCTCTCGCGGTTCCGGAATACGAGTTTGAAACGATACTCTCGGCCTATCGCCAAATCCTCGACCACAAGCGGGACTGGCGGGCGGCAATGACGCGCGGGAATATCGAACCGATCCCCGTATTCTACGAGGATTTCGTCGAACGGCCGGAAGCGGTCGTTGCGGGCATCGTGAAAGACCTGGGTTTTCCCGGCGAACCCCGTGCCGATATCGCCTTGCCGGAGCCCGCACGCCAGAGCGACGATACGAATAACGCCTGGATCGGCCGGTTCAGAATAGAGGCGACGAAACGCGGGATTGAGCTCTAGCCTCCCAACCTTTCTCGAAGCGCCGTTTAGCGATAGGCCAGACTCCATCCCGGGGCCCGCAGCCAGCAACGCTCGATCGGCAGGTCGCCGCTCCGATAAAGCCGGCGCACATTTTCCCAGCCGCCTTTGCTAAAGGCGTCGGCGAGGGCCGCCTCGGATTCCGGATCGCGGCCGCCCTCGCAGGGGAAGACGGCGACGGGCGAAATCCATTTCGCGAAATAATCGCTGCCCTTGCGCTCGATGCGAAAGACCGCGCCATGCTGTGAGAGCGGAAGCGGATCATTGGGGATGAGCCGCGGTCTCTTGGTCAGCGGCAGAATTAGGCGGCCGCCATCGGCCAGCCCGTCGAGCCAGGCATCGGCGGGCCGCGACGCCCCGGCATTGACGTAAATAACGTCGACGGCATCGAGGGCGAGTTTGGTGCCGTCGCCTTGGATGACGCGTACATTGGGTCTGGACGCGAAATTGGCCGCCGCGCGCGCCGCAAGCTCGGGATCGAATTCGACCGCGGTGACCTTGCCGGTGGGCCCGACGAGTTCGGCCATGATTGCGGTGTAATAGCCGGTCCCAGCCCCGATATGAACGAGGTGTTCGCCCGCTCGGGGTGCTGCGGCGGCGATCATCTGGGCGTGATACGAAGGCTGCCCATTGTTGAGCCGGCGTTCGGGAATGATCCCGACCAGGACGTCGGCATAGAGATTGGCCGGATCGGCATCCGGCGTTTGGACAAAGTGTTTGTCGCCGGGAGAGACGTACCACGGCCCCGGCCCCAAATAAGCCTCGCGGGGAACCGCAGCGAAAGCAGCTTCGATCCGCGCGTCGCTGACGCCGACCGAAGCCAGGATCTGCTTGGCATAGGCCCGGCGGATGGCGCCGAGTTCGGTTTCACGGTTCATGACATTTCACATTTCCAGGATAGGCTCGTTGGCGCCGGGATTGCTTGGGGGATTATCCCTAGGCAACAGAATCGGGACAACGCTCCATTAGAGCTTCGAATTGGGCCGCTCGTTCAGAATAGGAAAGCACTGGTTGACGCCCTAGCCCCCACCCCCTAGGTTCGGCGCTCTCCGCCGCTGAAACCCGCCGATTCTGCCCATGCCCGACATTCGCGATTTAGCTCTGGCCGCCAAGGCTTGGCCGTTCGAGGAGGCGCGCAAGCTCCTGGAGCGGTTCAAATCCGGCCCGCCGCCCAAGGGGCACGTGCTGTTCGAGACCGGCTACGGGCCTTCCGGCCTGCCTCATATAGGCACCTTCGGCGAGGTGGTTCGCACCACCATGGTCCGGCGGGCGTTTCAGGCCATGTCGGATATCCCAACTCGCTTGTTTGCCTTTTCCGACGACATGGATGGGTTGCGCAAGGTTCCGGACAATGTGCCGGAAGCCAGCCGGCCGTTTCTGGAACGCTGCATCGACCGGCGCCCCAATCTCGGCGGCGTGCCGCTGACCAGCATTCACGATCCCTATGGCGATTGTCACGAGAGCTATGGCGCGCACAACAACGCCAAGCTCCGCGAATTCCTCGATGCCTTCGGGTTCGAATACGAGTTCCAAAGCTCGACCGTGACCTACAACAGCGGAAAATTCGACGCGACGCTGCGCAAGGTTCTCGAAAATTACGATGCGATTCTGAAAACCGCGCTTGGGACCATCGGCGAGGAACGGCAGAAGAACTACGGGCTTTTCCTGCCGCTGATCATGGATCAGGAACTGCGCCTGCCGCGCTATCTCTATGTGCGGCCGGAAGAGATCAAACCGGAGGCAGGGACCATCGTCTTCCGCGATCCCGGCGGAAGATTGGTCGAGCATGAGGTCACGGGCGGCAAATGCAAGCTGGTCTGGCGCGCCGATTGGGCGATGCGCTGGGCGGCCCTCGGCGTCGATTACGAAATGTCAGGAAAGGACCTCATCGATTCGGTGAAGCTGTCCAGCCGCCTCTGCCAGATCCTAAGCGGCAAGCCGCCGGAAGGATTCACCTATGAGCTGTTCCTCGACGAAAACGCCGAGAAGATTTCCAAATCCAAGGGCAACGGGCTGACCGTCGAAGAATGGCTGCGCTATGCGCCGCCGGAAAGCCTGGCGCTGTTCATGTTCCAAAGCCCGAAGCGCGCCAAGCGGCTTTATTTCGACGTCATTCCGCGCGCCGTCGACGATTATCTGACCTTCGTCGAGAAATTCGATAAGGAAGAGGCGGCGGCGCGGTTGGAAAATCCCGCCTGGCATATCGACAACGGCAATCCGCCGCGGGAAGAAGCGCACTTAAGCTTCGGCATCCTGTTGAATTTGGCCAGCGTGTGTAACACCGAGGACAAGGCCGTGCTGTGGGGCTTTATCTCGCGTTACGCGCCGACGGCAACGCCGAAGACGGCGCCGTTTCTGGATCGGCTGGTCGGCCACGCCACCGCCTATTACCGGGATTTCGTGAAGCCGAAAAAGAGCTACCGCGGGCCCAGCGACATGGAACGCACGGCGCTCGAGGATCTGGCGAACACGCTTGCAAAACTGCCCGCGAATGCAACCGCGGAAACGATCCAAACCGAAGTCTACGAAGTCGGAAAACGCCACGCCTTTACCGATCTCAAATCCTGGTTCCAGGCGCTTTATGAGATTCTGCTCGGCCAGTCCCAAGGCCCGCGCATGGGCTCCTTTATCGCGCTCTATGGGCTGAGCGAAACCTTGACGCTCATCCAGCGCGTGCTGGCCGGCGGGACGCTGGCCTAAATCGAACCACCGAATTCTCCGAGCGGAGAGGTGGGGTTGAGATTAATCCATTCATTTCGCGAAAAATAGGCGCCGCATTTTGCGATTTGTGCGGGCGCGCCGCATCAATTCCAGGGCCGCGGCGCGGGGCTTTTTCGTGGCTCTCCGTTAATCCGAAATTTACTTTGTTCTCAGTACCTTCAACGGGTATTCCAGAGGGATAAATAACGAGGCCGCAATGGCCGCCGATCGGATTAAGGAAAGAAAAAAGGTCGATCAAGGGACCGTCCGCCAGATGGTGGAAGCCAATGCCCGGTATCGCCGCGGCCAGGCCGGCGGGCGGCGGCCCCATCTTGCCTATCATGATCTTTCGGGCCTCGATCTCACCGGCCTCAATCTCTCCGGCGCGGATTTGACCGGCGCTTTGCTGAGCCAGGCCATTTGCCGCGGCGCCGATTTCAGCGAAACCAATCTCTTTTGCGCCGATCTGCGCCTCGCCAATTTTCAGGGCGCCAATCTGAGCCGCGCCGATCTTCGCGGCGCCTGTCTTCGCGGCACCGATCTCAGCAGCGCTTTGATGTTCGAAGCGGATCTTCGCGAAGGCAAATTGATGCGTCCGTCCAAGGACGGCCAATTGATGACGATGGATCTGGAAAGGCTTCCGGTCGAGATCGCGATCGCCAATCTTTCCAGCGCCGATTTGACTCGCGCGAAACTCGTCGGCGCCATCGCCATTCAAGTGGATCTCACCAATGCGGTGCTGCGCGGCGCCGATTTGACGCGCATCGATCTGCGCAAGGCCAATCTCACCGGCGCCGTTCTTGAAAACGCCAATCTGTCTTGGGCGAATCTTTCCGGCACCACGCTTCACGGCACGGTGCTGACGGGCGTGCGCTGGCAGGGCACGAATATGGAGGGCGCGGACATGCTGGGTGCCGTGCTCGACGACCAGGCTCGCGCGGCCAGCAGCGGCGCTCTCAATCTACCGAAGACGCCCGGCTTGCTCGACATGCCGCTCGACGATTTGGTCGCGGCCCATGAAATTTGGGTGCGCACCGCCGGCGCCGAAGGCAAGCGGTTGCAGCTCTCCGGCATTCAACTCGGTGCGGTCAATCTCGCCGGACGCGACCTCAGCGGCGCGGTGTTGACCAATTGCGTGCTGACGGGTGCTAATTTTGCCGATGCCAAGCTGGCGGTCGTCGATTTTACCCATTCGGCTCTCGATCGCGCCGATTTCCGGCGCTGCGACATGCGCGCGGCGATGTTGAGACAGGCCTTTCTGAGCGGCGCCGATCTCACCGATGCCAATCTCGACGCCATTTCGTTGGACGGCAATATCAGCCTTTCCCGCTGCGCCGTTCTCGATCAAGGGCGGCTGTGGGACGCGCGGCTGTGCAATGCCTCGCTCCGGCGCGCCTCACTCCTCAGCGCGGATTTGCAGCGCGCCGATCTGACCGGCGCCGACTTGACCGAAACCCGGCTCGCCGACGCCAGCTTCGACGGGGCCATTGTCAAAGGCGTGAAATTCGACGGCGCCGATTTGAGCTTCGCTCGGGGCTTATCCCGGGCTTAAGGGCCGGCTTGGAAAGATCCAGCGGCAGACGTCTTAATTCGCGATCCCGGTCACTGGCGCCTCGCAATTAAGACCAAATTCCTGTAAATTTTATCGGAAAAAATACCTAAAATGCCGCCGAATTGGCTATTGGGAGGCCCAGACGATGCGCGCCAGCCAAGCCACTTCCTCGACTGCCAGGCTGCGGTCCGGGTGGCTCGGATTGAGCGCTTGGAGATCGATGCGGTGGGCGGTCTGGCGCACCAGTCTTTGCGCCATCACCTCGCCTTCCTTGGTCTTCAACACGACGCGATCGCCACGCCGGAGCGTTGCCGCTGGCGAAACGATGAGGACGTCGCCTTCGCGATAGACCGGCTCCATGCTGTCGCCGCTGACCTCCAACGCATAGGCGCGGGGATCGTCCATATTGGGGAAGATGATCTCGTCCCAGCCCGAACCAAGCGGATATCCGGCATCATCG
>JBGOXX010000147.1:0-5558 GCA_041479345.1 Alphaproteobacteria bacterium | reverse complement strand
TTCCCGCTTGCGGCAAGAACGAGCAAGCCTCGGCGCCGCCTCCGCCCAAGGAAATCTCCGCCGATTCGATCGCCGAATTCTGCAACATGGCGCTTTCGGAACATTCCGGCCCCAAGGGCCAGATTTTCGTCAAGAGCCGGGCGGAGCCCTATTGGTTCGCTTCGGTCCGCGACACCTTCGCCTTCGTCATGCTGCCGGAAGAGCCTAAGGACATTACGGCGATTTATGTCAGCGACATGGGCAGGGCGAAGAACTGGGATCAACCTGAAATCTGGACCGATGCGCGCAAGGCCGTGTTCGTCATCGCCAGCCGGAAACGCGGCGGCATGGGCGAGGATGAGGCCGTGTCGTTTTCCGACGAGGCTGCGGCCCGCGCCTTTATCGCGGAAAATGGCGGGCGCACGGTGCATTTTAACGACATGCCGAAGGATTATATTCTGCCTAATGGCGACGTCGCGCCGACAACCGATGCTTATCCTCACGACGATGCAAAAGACAGGAAAGACTCGGAGATGAGCGGCATGGATATGAAGAACACGGGGATGAAGAAAGACGCACCATGATCGGCATGCCGGCGCAACGCTTTACCCGCCGCCGTTTCATTCATGTCAGCGCGGCTGCCGCAGGGCTGGCGCTTTTACCCGCCGCAGTGGTCTCGTCATCGGGCCGATTCGTCGCCGCTGCGGCTGATCTGGAGCAGCATTTACGGGTTTGGCGGGGTGTGGCGCTCGGAGCCGACGCGATGCTGCAGATCCATCATCCCGACCCTGCTGCGGCCGACCGGTTGATCGAACGCTGCCTCGTCGAGGTCGCGCGATTGGAGGGAATTTTCAGTCTTTACCGTGATGATTCGGTCATTTCCGTTCTGAATCGCGACGGCCGGATCGCCAATCCGCCGCTCGAATTTATCGAGCTTCTCGGGCAAAGCGCGGAAATCAGCCGGCTCACCGGCGGCGCCTTCGACGCCACCGTCCAGCCGCTTTGGGACCTGTATGCCAGGCATTTTTCAAAGCCGAATGCGGATCCGGCGGGACCGGCCAAAGCCGATATCGCAGCGGCGGTGCGGCGCACCGGGGTCTCCGCCGTGGAAATCGATCCTGGCGAAGTGCGTTTCTCGCGGGCGGATATGGCGATCACCTTGAACGGGATTGCCCAGGGCTATATCACCGACCGGATCGTCGGTCTGTTGCGCGAAGCCGGGATCGATCGATCCCTCGTCGATATGGGTGAGACTCGGGCGATGGGCGATCGTCCGGCTGGCGGGCCTTGGATCGTCGGCCTAGAAGATCCGGACCATCCCGGCATGGTTGCGCAACGGATCGAAATCGAAAACCAAGCCGTCGCCACCTCTGGCGGATATGGCACGCAATTCGATGCCGCCGGCCATTTCAATCATCTCTTCGATCCTGCAACCGGCGGAACAAGCTGGCGCTATCGAAGCGTTTCGGTTGTCGCGCCGACGGCCACTATCGCCGATGCCTTGTCGACCGCTTTTTCGCTCATGCCACTCGACAAGACCCGTCGCATCGTCGACGCGCTCGGCATCAAGGCCTATTTCACGCGGCCTACCGGCGCGAGTGTCGCTCAGCCAGCATAGGCTATGCTTCAAGGTCCGTTTTGACATGGAAAGCGCCCGGCACGAGCACGACGCAGGTTGTGCGTCTTGGATGGACGTCGTATCAAGGCGCGGAATTCTTGCCGCGGCCGGGCCGAAATAACGCCGGTATCCCTCCACCGCTACCAATTCATAATTTTCCGCGGCTGTGCTTGGCGCTGAGAGCCAGTTCCTCACCGGCTTGGCTCGCATCGGCATTCGCCGCCTGCTCAATTACCGCATCCGCATAGTGCATGACGAGATAGGCCAGAGCGGGCTTGTCCCCGAGATTCGTATAGGTGTGGGGGAGATCGGCGGGAAATAAAATGGCATCGCTGGCGTCGAGCACATGGGGGACTTCCCGCCCCACTTGAATCTCCACCCGTCCCTCGGCAACCGCGATGGTTTCGGTGGTACCGGTGGCGTGGGGATCGGCCCGCTTATGATGGTGCGGGGCCATGCGCAGCTCGTAAAACTCGATGCGATTTCCCTCGTCGAACGGGAACAGCGCACGCGAAGTAAAGCCGCCGCCGTCGGATGTCAGCACTTTGGCCTTGTCCCGGCGCATGACCACCGTGCCGCGGGCGGCATGCCCTGAAATCAACGCGGCAAAGGGGACGCCCAGGGCGGTCGCCAGACTCCACAGGAGGCCGATCGTCGGCTCGCCTTTTCCGGCTTCCATCTCGCGCAGCATCGGCGGGAAAACCTCGGCCAGCCGCGCCAGACGGACGATGGAATAGCCGCTCTGAATTCTCAGCCGGCGCAGATTGCGGGCCACCGCCGCCGCCAGATCCGGTGTCGCCCGGACCGGTTCCTCAACCGATTGTTTGGCCCCAGTTTGTTTGGCCCCAGTTTGTTTGGCCATGGTTGCCTCCGCACCGGCATGCTGGACCGGGTCGCCTTGATATACTACTTAAATGATAGACTTAATAGTATTTGTCATCGCCCATGGAGAGCGGCGACTTGCCGGTCATGCACCCGGCTCAACGTTGCGAGCGACGCGACTGCGCCGATGATCGCCCAAAGCATGTCCCATTGGGTATCCCAGGGGTCGCCTTGGGTGGCGAGATAGGCGGTGGCGCCGCCGCCATAGATTTCGGCGGCCGCCCATTCGATCAATTCGAAGAAGGCGCTGAAGGCGAGACAAAAGCACATCACCAGGAACGGCAGCCATTTGCTGCCGACGAGCGGCGAGCGGCGGATCAATATCTCGCGGGCCAGGATCGCCGGGACGAATCCCTGAAAGAAATGACCGAACCGATCGTAATTATTGCGAGTCCAATGAAAGATCTCGTTGGGCCAGAAGCCGAACGGTACGCGGGCATAGGTGTAATAGCCGCCGATAATCAAAATGACCGCGTGAATGAAAAGCAGGCGGTATAGGAGCGGAGTCAGCGGGAATTGGCGATATGTCACCATGAGAATCGGCAGGAGAGCGATGACCCAAGAGACTTCAAGCCACCACGTCAAACGATCGTAAGGTGCGATGCCGGAAGCGATGAGCATCACGGCGGTGGCTGCGAAGAGAAACTTGGGCTCCTGACGCTCGGCGCCGTTGGCGCGCCATCGCGCCGTCACTTCGCTACCCACATGTCGCCAACTTTGCGGTAAGTCCGCTTTACCGCTGCCCAGGCGGTCCGATGCGCGATCTCTTCTTGGCGCGGATCACCGGCATAAGTTTTCCACGCGTGGTTGAAGGCTTCGCGATAAATGCTTTGGGCTCCGCGCGGCAGATGTTTGCGCACGGGGGGTGGAAGCGCGGTATTGGTTCGATAGGGCATGGATCCCGAGCCCCCAATATTGAGAACTCAGGTTACCGCGGCGCGCCCCGGCCGCCAAGGTGGCGCAACAAAGAGTTGCAGAGCGTCGCGCGTCTACGATTTCAGGAATTGGTAAAGCCGTTTGTCCTGAAGGGCCGGGAATGAAACGGTTTTCACGTCGCGGCTGCTGCCCACGCGCAAGAGCCGTGCGTGGGGAATTGGCCCGGCATTGGAAAGGACAAGGACGACTTCCCAAACATCTTGGGGGGCGGTCGTCTGCTGGTAGCGTTGGCCGAGTTCAACCTCGATCGTCATTGCTTGCCCGGTCCCTCACACTATTGGTCCTTAACGAATTTGCCAGCCGGCTCGATACCGCCCGCTTTTTTGATCACGCTCGGGCGCCCATTTCGGGGGGCGCCCATTTCGGGGGCGCCAAGCCATATAGTATTGCCGGCATGTCGCGCAAGGGCCTCGACGGATAGCCCTGCGACATTCGGCCGCGAGCCCTCGGGCGGCGGCTACGCACTTGACCAGAAAATATCGGCTGCCTTGAAGCGTTTCCAGGCCTTGCGCAAGCGCTGTTCCCGTAACTCGGCGCCCGCGGCATAGAATCCGAGCATCAGACCAATGGCGGTGTCGGGTGCTTTGCCGCGCAGCGTCTCGAGCTCACGCTTTAAACCGGTCACGTCGTTCATGAGCCCGAGCGCGCTCTGCACCCGGGCCAGCGCCTTGATATACGAATTCGTGCCCGCGCGCGGGAACAGGCTGGCGAACAGCTCCGCCGAGTAGCGTTGCTTTTTCACGGTAATGCGGAGCCGGTGCCGCTCTTCCGCGGTCATGCGCTTCAAGTGCCGGGCCGCTTCGCGCAGGCTCTGGTGGCGGCGTTCGAGTTTCTTGCGGGCGAATTTGTTCGCGGGTGCGGCCAGCGTTTCGCCGGCTTCACCGCTCAGGAAGCGAAGCTCGTGGATGAGTAAGCCCGCCGCATCCATCAGCGCCGAATAATCCGCCGCGCGCAGCGCCAGCCGCGCCTCGTGCCATTGCGCGTTGCGCTCGGATTTCGCGGCATCGCTCAGCGCCGCAAGATCCGCATTGCCGGCAAAGGATCGCAACACCGGCGGCAGAAGTTCGTTAAGAAAAACATCGCATTCACGCGCCCGCCCCAAATCGGCGTTGACGGCGCGGGCAAGCGTGCGCAGGCGCACATGTCGATCCGGCGAGATCAGCTTGCGATAAAGCGACAAAAGTGTGCGCAGCCGCCGCAATGCGACGCGGAGTTGATGCACCGCTTCGGCATCGGAGCCTTCGAGCGCGCAAGAGGCGTTCCAAGCGATATCGTCCATGCTGTGTTCGAGATTGGCGGTCAACACTTCGGCAGCCGTCGCCCGCTTCGAGACTTGCGCCGGTTCGGATTTGCGCGGACGCCGTTGCCGGACTTGGCGCGGCCGCGGCCCGATCGCGACGACGCGCGCGGTGTCCTCGGTCCGCAATTCTTCGTTGGGGGATGCTCCGGAAGCCGTCACGTCGGTAACCCCATCAATTCCCGCGCAAGGCTTTGATGTTCCCGGCGTAGTCGCCGCCGTTGAACACGGCCGATCCGGCCACCAGAACATCGGCACCGGCCGCAATCACGGCTTGCGCATTGCTCTTCGTAATACCGCCGTCGACTTCGAGCTCGATCTTGCGCGAGCCGATCATTTCCCGGATGCGGCTGATTTTCGAGAGTTGGGAATCGAGAAAAGTCTGGCCGCTGAAACCCGGATTGACCGACATCACCAGCACGAGATCAACCTTGTCGAGCAGGTATTCGATGGCGGTTTCCGGCGTCGACGGATTGAGCGAGATGCCCGCCTTCTTGCCGAGCGAGCGGATGAGCTGAAGCGAGCGGTCAGCATGGCGACCCGCTTCGACATGGACGGTGATGATGTCGCTGCCCGCCGAAGCGAAGGACTCGATGAAGGGATCCACCGGCTCGATCATCAGATGGACATCGAGCACTTTCTTGGTGTGCGGGCGGATCGCCTTCACGACACCGGGGCCGATCGTCAAATTCGGCACGAAATGCCCGTCCATGACGTCGACATGGACGTAATCGCAGCCGCCGGCGTCGATGGCCCGCACTTCTTCGCCGAGCTTGGCGAAGTCGGCCGAGAGTATCGAAGGCGCA
The DNA here is from genome assembly GCA_041479345.1 of Alphaproteobacteria bacterium. Classification (GTDB taxonomy): domain Bacteria; phylum Pseudomonadota; class Alphaproteobacteria; order DATDPM01; family DATDPM01; genus DATDPM01. The sequence continues at coordinate 40 of JBGOXX010000147.1, read as the reverse complement.
ATCTTGACGGCGCGGCTCATGGGCACGGGCTCGATCGATT
>JBGOXX010000146.1:0-5661 GCA_041479345.1 Alphaproteobacteria bacterium | reverse complement strand
GCAATAGATCGGGACCGGATTGAGACCCCGGCTGCGCAATTCGGTAATGAGGGCGTCGATGGGCGCGGTATCGGCCGCCTGAACCAGTGCCCGGTAAAAGAGAATCGCCGCGCGCGGCGCATTGGCCCGCCAAATTTTTTCGAGATCGGAAATCGATGGCCTCGGAATTCCCGGCCAATAGAGCCCGGCGCGCAGCAAGGGCGCCGGTTCTTGCCACGGCGCATCCCGCGCAAATCCGATTAGGGATTCTGCGTAACGCAGAAAATTGACGGCGTTCTCGACGCCGCCATGGACGAAATACTGCCAAAGCCGATGGAGGGCTTCGGCCGGAATTGTCGATAGCGCCGCAAGCTCGGCGTCCGGCTGATCGTCGCCCGGCAACAGGGCGAGCCGGATTCCCCGCTCGCGGGCGAACGCCGCCAATTGGTCGACACCGTAAGACCAATACCCACGCCCGCCCAACAGCCGCACGATCACCAGCTTGGCTTCCGGTGCGATCACCGAATCGAGATAGAGATCGACCGAGAGATTGTGGCCGAGCTTCAAAAGATTGGCGAGCCGGAGTCTTGGAACCAAACCGCGCGATGGGTCCAATGCTGCGCGATGGGCCTGGGCGAGGCAGGCGATTTCGGAATCCGCGGCCGAGAGGACAACAATATCGCCCGGGCTTTGGCCAAGATCGATGGCGCTGGTGCCGTCGGAAATGACTCCCGGTTCTGCGGCGAGCAAATGCATCAGGCATCCACCCGGGGCGCCGCGGCATCGAGAACGAGGCGCGACAGACGTTCGCGATCCAGCCCTTTTTCGCCGATGACGACGACGGCCCCTTCGCGGGATTCGCCGTCGCGCCAGGGCCGGTCGAAATAGCTCGAAAGCCTGGGGCCGACTCCCTGAACGGCGAGGCGAAGCTCCTTGCCGGCGACCGCGGCAAAGCCCTTGATTCGCAATACCCGCGGCTCATTGCCCGCTTCACGCAAGGCGCGCTCCAAGATTGTCTTGTCGGCAATTGGCGGCAAAGCGACGACGAAGCTTTCGAAATCGTCATGGTCGTGATCCGGCAGCGCATCGTGATGGGATGGCCGCGCCGACAGGTCGCTTTCGGCCTCCGCTTCGAGACCGAGCAACACGGCAATATCGACTGCGGCGTGAACCGCGGAAATCAGTTTCACGCTGGCGCGTAATCCATTGCGCAAGGCCTCGGTGACAGTCCGCTGCCGCGCATCGTCCAACAAATCCGATTTGTTGACGATCACCAGATCGGCGCAGGCGAGTTGATCGCCGAAGACTTCGGCCAGCGGCAAATCGTGATCGGGAGTGGGTCCGCCCGGTCTCCAATAACGCGGATCGTTGAATTTTTCGTCGGCGACAGCGGATCCATCGACCACGACCACGACCCCATCGACCGTCACCCGGTTTGCCACTTCCGGCCAAGCGAAGGCTTTGACCAGCGGCTTCGGCAAAGCCAGGCCGGAAGTCTCGATGATGATGTGATCCGGAGGTTCATCGCGCGCCAGCAGTTTCTCCATGGTCGGCAGGAAATCGTCGGCCACGGTGCAGCAAATGCATCCGTTTGCGAGTTCGACGATGTCTTCTTCGGAGCACGTCGCATCGCCGCAGCCGAGCAAGAGTTCGCGATCGATGCCGAGCTCGCCGAACTCGTTGATGACCAGGGCCAGCTTTTTCCCGCGCGCATTCGCCAAGAGATGGCGGATAAGACTGGTTTTGCCCGCGCCCAAAAAGCCGGTGACGATCGTTGCCGGGATTTTTCTTTGTAACGTCATGAGCCGTTTTTCAAGACCAGCGGCAACCCGGCCGCGATGAAAATGACGAGTCTCGCTTGCGCGGCGATTCGTTGATTCAGTCTTCCGGCATGATCACGAAATTCCCGCGCCAGCGCGTTGTCGGGCACGATGCCAAGCCCAACTTCGTTCGATACGAAAACGACCGGTGCGGTAAGCGCGGCGACTGAGCGATCAAGCTCGGCAAATTCGGTTTCGATATTGCGGCGGGCTTGCATCAAATTGGAAAGCCAGAGCGTCAGGCAATCGACGAGGATCGGCCGCTCGCCTTGGCCGTGTTCGCCAAGCGCTGCGCCGAGCGCCAACGGTTCCTCGACCGTTTCAAAACGCCCGTCGCGTCTTACCTGATGTTCGCGGATGCGTTCTGCCATTTCGTCGTCGACGGCTTCGGCGGTCGCCAGATAGATCGCCGGCGCGAAGCGTTCGACAAGGGATTGGGCAAAGCGGCTTTTCCCCGAGCGCACGCCGCCCAAAACGAGCGTCACGGCGGGAAGCGTGTCCCGCTCGAAAATGCCTTCGGATGAGGCGGTGGAAAATGCGGCGTCGAACAGCAAGGAATCCCCCTCCCCGAGGAACTTGTCGAACAAAAGCAGCGGGGAGGTCTCCTGGCTCGGGGTCTTCGGCCGCCGGCGCCTTCCCGGCCGTTAAGCCAGTGGCGGAAATGCCCGCGGGTCTCGCCCTTACAGTTGCGGGGGCAGCGCCGGATTAGGCGGGGCGTTCCCGGTTTTGGAGCCCCGCCGCAACCGGACTTCCCTGTCCCGATGCGTGAACCGAACCTAGCACAGGGGGTGAGGGCAGGCGACTCACGCCTTTTGGTTCACGCCCACCACCCGCCAGGCATCGGCGCCGGGAAGGTGATCAAGCCTGGTCAGCGATAGGGGATCGATAGCCAGCCGAAGGGCGGCTTCCGGATCAAGATCAAGCGCATGGGCGATAGCAGAACGGATCACACCGGCATGGGCAACGGCCACGATATTCCGGCCTTCATGGGCTTTGATCAGGCGTTCAACCGCCGCCGTTACCCGCAACATCGTATCGGCAAAGCTTTCGCCGCCTTCCGGCGTCACATGGGCGGGTGCGAACCAAAAGGGATGCCTCTCGCCGCCCAATTCTTCGGTGATCTCGGCATAGGGCCGGTTCTGCCAGACGCCGAAATCCTGCTCGATCAGATCGGGTTCGATAAGCAAATCCGTCCTCGGCCCGGGGCGCAGCGCCGCCAAGGCTTCGGCCGTGTTGCGGGTGCGCGACAGCGGGCTGGAAAGCCAGATAGAGGGCTCCGGCAAGACCGCCGCCAGAGCGGCGATGGCGTCGGTGTCCGACAAATCGCAGGCGACATCCCGGCGGCCGTAGATCCGGCCTTCTTGATTGAGCACCGGGGCATGGCGGATCCACCACCAGCGGGTCGACGTCATGTCAAAGTCATGCCGCCGCCGCGGCGAGCAGAACCGCGATTTCGGTCACTTGTTGAATGGCGCCAAGCACATCGCCGGTATAGCCGCCCAGCTGCTTCTGCGCGAACAGAGCGGATGCCGCGGCCACTCCGACACCGGCCAGCAGCGCAACGATTCCGGTGGCGGGTCCAAGAAAGAGCAGAACCAGAACGACGCCGAGCAGGCCGGCGGCGATGACTCTGTCCTGGGGTGGCTTGCCGGCTGCGACGGCAAGCCCGCCCATCCGTGCCGGTTCGAGGGCCGCCATCACCGCCGGCAGCACCGCACGGGAAAAGATCGCCGCTGCGATCAAGGCGGCCGCCGCAGCGTAAGTACTGGGAATTGCGGCCAGCGCGCCGACGCGCAGCAGCACCGAAAGGATGAGGGCGAGAACGGCAAAAGCGCCGATCCGCGTATCGCGCATGATCGCCAATTTGGCTTCGCGATCGCGCCCCGCCGCCAAACCGTCGGCGGCGTCGGCCAATCCGTCCTCATGGAGGCCGCCGGTCACGGCAATGACTGCGGCAACGCCGAGAACGGCGGAAAGAACCGGCCCGAGCCCAACGCCCCTGGCGAAGATCAGGACAATCGCCCCGAACAATCCAACACCCAGCCCGACCAGCGGAAAAGCCCGGGAGGCCTGCGCCAGAAGTCCTTCCGGCAACGCGGCAATTTCTTCGTCCTCGTCGCCTTCGTCGCTCGGCGGTTCGTCGCTTGGCGGTTCGGCCCCCGGCAGAGGAATGGGCAGAGGAATTCGGGTGAGGAACCGCGCCGCGACTTCGATGTCGCGCCACCAGGAAGCAAGCGTTGCGCGCGGATCCATTTTGGCTGGGGGCTCTTTGTCGCTCATGGGCGGATTTTGCCTGGCATCCCGGTCCGGGTTATAGGACAGTTATCGCCCCGCCGCAAAATTCCGAAAGACCCGTTCCATGAGAGAACTGCCAAATCGCCGTCCCGAATTCGATTCCTCGCGGGGCGCATCGTCTATCGGAGAAATTCTCGATCTGCTCGGCCATATGCCCGATGGCGATTCTGTGGCGCGCGCGGCTTGCCTATCGCGGGAAAGTCAGCTCACCAAACCGCAGGGCGCCTTGGGGCGCCTCGAAGAACTCTCCGCCTGGCTGGCTTTTTGGCAGGGCGCCGCGCCGAAGCTTGAAAAGCCCCTGGTCTGCGTCTTTGCCGCCAATCATGGCGTTGCGGCGCGGGGCGTTTCCGCCTATCCGGCGGCGGTGACCGCCCAAATGGTCGCCAATTTCCGCGACGGCGGTGCGGCCATCAATCAATTGGCGCGGGCGATCGATGCCGAGCTTCGCGTGTTCGAGCTTTCGCTCGATAGGCCGACCTGCGATTTCACCCAAGAACCGGCGATGGATGAACCTGAATTCCTCCACGCATTTTCGATCGGCATGAAGGCCGTCACACCCGGTTGCGATGTGTTGTGTCTCGGCGAAATGGGAATTGCCAATACCACGGCTGCGGCGGCGCTTGGCCACGGCTTGTTTGGCGGCATTGCGGAAGAATGGACCGGTCCCGGAACGGGCGTTTCCGGCGAAGGCCTCGCCAGGAAAGCGGAAGTCGTTCGCGACGGGGTTCGCATCAATCGCGACACGATGACGAATGCGGTACAGGTTTTGCGCTGCTTGGGCGGCCGCGAATTGGCGGCGATCGCCGGCGCGGTTCTGGCGGCGCGATATTTGCGCATACCGGTGCTGCTCGACGGTTATGTCTGCACCGCCGCCGCTGCCGCCCTTTATGCCGCCGATCCCCGGGCGCTCGATCATTGCCGAATAGCCCATGTCTCCGCCGAACCGGGGCATCGGCGTCTTGTCGAATGCTTAAATCAGAAACCGCTTTTGGATCTCAATATGCGGTTGGGCGAGGGCAGCGGCGCGGCACTCGCGGTCTTTCTGCTCAAGGGTGCCGTTGCCTGCCACAACGGCATGGCGACATTCGCCGAAGCCGGCGTCAGCGGAAAATCTTAAGGACCTGGATTATTCCGGCTTCTCGGGTGCCGCCGCCTGATCCGGGGGATTCGAAGCGGACTTCACTCTCTCGGACAGCAATTCGGGAATCAGCGGTTCGTTTTTCGCCTGCTTGTCCTTGATCTCGGCGATCGTCTGCTTGAGCAGAACGAATCGATACGGTGTTGCCGGATGCGCTGCGGCCAAAGAATCTTTGATCGATTCCGGATAATTCGCCGCGATGCGCCGCCAGAATTCCGGCGCTCCGTCTATTTCGAATCCGGCCCGCGCCATCACATAAAGCCCGACCGTATCGGCTTCGGCTTCGAAATCCTGGGTGTAGCTGCGCCCGCCGCCCCGGGTGAACACGCGCTGAGTGTTGATGCCGAATAGATCGCTGACGACGAAATCCGCGATGGCCCCGGGAATGGCGGTGGCCGGCATCACCTGCTCGTCGCGCATCATGGCGTG
>JBGOXX010000145.1:0-5662 GCA_041479345.1 Alphaproteobacteria bacterium | reverse complement strand
GCGCAACCCATTCCTCTTCGGTCAGGTCGCTCGGATACCGCTTCGTCTTCTTCTCAATGGCCACCATCCGACCGCGCGTCGCTGTGTTCCACATCCACAGCTTGAATCACGAACAGACGAAACCTTCAAGCCATTCTCAAACAGCCTCTAAGAATTTTCCGGCTTTAGGCCCTCGCCCCGGTGGCCGTGCGCCGTATCGCCATCTTCTCCGCCAGATACGGAAGGTCCGGCGCCTTCAGGCGGCGGCGAGCGAGCGGAACTAAAACCGCATTTTCCCAAACGAGATGCCGCCGGATCATCCGGCTCAACCGCATTGCGCTGCCGAAAAATCGGACCGGATTGGCAAGCGGCCGGCCGTCGATAAGGCGCTGCAGCTCCGGAAGCATCGAATCAGCCAGGCTGCGTTCTCCCGCGTGATTGTCGCGCAGGGCGGCTGCCACCTCACCGAATGCATCCCCGACATGGCAGCGATGGCACAGGAGAGGCAAAAGGTCGTCTTCCTCGTCGGCAATATGCGTGAGGAGATCGTTTCCGAGGTACTGCCACGCGTCGCCAAGCTCCGAAGAGCCGGCGGAATGACGCGGATTGCGGGCGACGCGTTCCAAAACATGGCATAGCGCTTGTTGGCGATAATGTTCATCGACGATGCGATCGACGGGATCGCCATCGAGGCGTTGCATCAGATTGGTGACTTGAAGATTCAAAGCAGGCATGAGCAGTCCTCCCGAACTTGCTGGCCCTGACTCCAGCCGAAAGCGATCGCCATGCGGTTAGCGGCCGCACAGCCCCCTTCTCAATGACCCCCGAATTTCACGCTATCCTGTGCATCGCCAGCCTGTCCGTCACCGGTGGTGGCGATCGCTTTTTTTATTCTTGTTTTTGCTCCGGCGTATTTCCCGAAAATTCGCCGTGATCGAGTTGACTAGACTAGCGCCGATCTTCATTCACATTCAAGACATCGCTTCCAAGACATGCTTCGCAACTGCGGTCGCAGCTTTCGCGCACGCAAAAAATTGATCCATTATTAAGCCTTGCAGCGGCAATATCAGATTGTGAATGAAGATTGCAGAGATCAACGCCCCGCTTGGTGATTGGCCGGTTTCGAACCTATCCTTCAGCGTGTTTGATAGCCATGCGCGGATGGTCACTTAATGCACGAATAAGGCGGGCGGCGGGGACTATCGAAATGAGCCCGCTCCGCGAGTCTTAGCCCGCTCCGCGAGTCTTAGGGAGTACCGGTGTCATACGTCGAACGATCATCGTCGACGGCGACTTGGATTAAGCCTGCCCTCATGGCAGCGCTGGGGTTTGCTTTTAGTCTCGTCGGTTTCTTCGTTGCCCGGAACGAAAGCTATATTCGGATTCGGGGAGATTTCGAAGAGCTTGCCGCACGCAGACTCGCCAAATTGCAAGATACGATCAACGTCCACGTTACGCTCTTGCGATCGATTGCCGGATTTTACGCTGCGTCCAATTTCGTCGAGCGGGACGAATTCACGACCTTCATTCGAGAACAACCGCTGGCTCAATTCGGGCATCCCATCCTCGAATGGGTGCCGCGTGTGCCACCGAGTCAAAGGCCGGCGCTGGAAACTCAGGTCCATGGACAGGGGCTGTCCACCTTCCATATTTGGCCGGTCGTGGCGGAATCCGAGACTACGCCGGACTATTTCCCCGTTCTCTATGTTGAGCCGCTTGCCCCCAATGAATCGCTGCTGGGATACGACATTGCATCGGATCCGGAGCGCCGAATGGCATTGGAACAGGCCCGCGATTCCGGCGAGGTCGCTGCCACCGGTCGTGTTCAGCTGCGTCAAGCAGAGGCCGACGAACCGGCGTTGATGATCGCTTATCCGATCTACAACTCAAAATCCGTACCCGAAACCGTCGAAGGACGCCGCGCCGCTCTCGATGGCTTTGCGCTTGGCACCTTTCGCATTCACCAACTGATCGAAACCAGCATTTTCTCTGACGGTCCTGCGTGGCAGGATACTTATGTATGGGATGATGCCATTGTCCCTCCCGAACCGCGGCTCCTGTATTTTCATGCGTCGCGCGCGCGCAAAGAGCCAGCCCAACCACTTCCCGAGGCGCAAATCCTGTCCGGGTATCACTGGCAAGGGACCATGGATGTTCCGGGCCGGAAATGGACGGTTGTCGTTCGTCCGGCGCCGGGCCTATTCCCCTGGTGGGGCGATTGGACAGCCTGGGTCACTTTGGTATTCGGGCTCGTGTTGACCTTTCTTGTCACGGCTTATGAATGGAGCCGTACGGCGCATATGCGCCGCATCGAAGGCTTGGCGGCGGATCTGTCGCAATCCCACGCCCGGCTCAAGAAAGAAATTGCCGAGCGCGAGGAAATGGAAGAGCGATTGCGCCAATCGCAAAAAGTGGAAGCGGTCGGTCATTTGACGGGCGGTGTCGCACACGACTTCAACAACCTTCTGACCATCATCATCGGCGGCCTGGAAATTCTTGAGGAGAAGCTCGGTGGAGATGGAACCGTGTTGCCCCATGTCCGGTCGGCAATGTCGGCGGCGGTGCGCGGCGCCGCACTAACCCAGCGTCTTCTGGCTTTCGCGCGGCGGCAAGTCCTTGATCCTGAAATTCTCGATGTCAACTTCGCCGTCATCGTGATGCAGGATTTGCTACAGCGGACGCTGGGCAAGTCGGTTCAAATAAGGACCGACTTGGCAAAGCCGCTTTGGCCGGCGGTGGCGGACCGCAATCAGGTCGAAAGCGCGCTCCTCAATCTGGCCGTCAACGCGCGGGACGCCATGCCCGAAGGCGGCGTCCTCACCATCGAGACTGAGAACCTCACGGTCGACGCGGAATTCGCCCGACGCACCGGCGACCTAACGCCGGGCGACTATGTCATGCTCGCCGTCAGCGATACCGGTTGCGGAATGAGCCCCGAAACTTTGAAGCGGGCGATCGAGCCGTTTTTCACGACCAAGGAACGCGGCAAAGGAACCGGCCTCGGCTTGAGCAGCGTCTTCGGCTTTGCCAAGCAATCGGGCGGCCATCTCAAGCTTTACAGCCAGCCGGGGCGCGGCACGACGGTCCGTCTGTTTCTACCGCGCTCGCGCGGAATGATGGTGGGCCAAGCCGATCGCGACGGAGAAACCGCCGGCCCGCGTGGCGGCGAGACGGTTCTCGTCGTCGAAGATGATCCCTATGTGCGGGGAGTCGCGGTCGCGCACCTGATCGACCACGGCTATCACGTGCTGGAGGCGGACACTATCGAGCAGGCCTTAGTATTGATCGAAGCCAGCACGGGCGGCGTCGATCTGCTACTCACCGACATGAGTCTCGCCGGCAGTACCGATGACCACAACCTTGCCGCCCGCGCCAGCGAACGCATCCCCTGGATCAAGGTTCTCTATATGTCCGGTTTTACCGACACCGCCATTGTCAAAGAGGGGCAACTCGAAACGGGCGTTCACTTCCTGCAAAAACCCTTCCGTAAGAGCGCGTTGCTGCGCGCTATCCGCGAGGTTCTCGACGCCGCTTGACCGCAGGCGCCTGATAAGGCCGCCTTATTCTCGATTTTTCTTTCCCGGCCAGGGCGCTATGCGCATCTTTCCGGCCGGATTTCGGTTATAATATAAATAATATGCGCCGATTATGGCGCCAACCTTGGAGTTGATGCGATGGGCGGTCTAAGCCTTTGGCACATAATGTTGGTTCTCGTGGTGGTTCTGATCCTGTTCGGCGCCGGCAAGCTCCCGCAAGTCATGGGAGATCTCGCCAAGGGCGTGAAGAACTTCAAAGCCGGACTGAAAGACGACTCTGATGATACGAATGCAGGCTCATCAACCGCACGATCCGATTCCGGAACTTCAGACGCTAAGAAATAGAGACGATCGGCAAACCCGGGACTGCCACAGCCTCCCGTTCCTTTCCAGAGTGCCGCACGGATTGATCCCGTGACGTTCAGCGTGCGGCGTTCTTCTGCATGAGCGGGCGTTTTCCAATTCTCGGCGTTATCGCCGCCGGATTGTTGATTGCTGCGGCATGGGGATGGCTCGGCCGGCCGGTTGAGGTCACCGATGCCCCGCCGGGCAAAGTCCATTGCGTGAGCTACACTCCCTTTCGCGATCGCGAAACCCCCTTCGATCCCGGTTATCTCGCCGATCCGCGCAAGATCGATGAAGACCTAAAGCTCGTCGCAATATTTTCGGATTGCATCCGCCTTTATGCCGCCGACCAAGGATTGGCCGCGGCGGTGCCGCTTGCGAAAAAGCACGGACTCAAGGTGCTGCTCGGGATCTGGATCGGCGGCAATGAACAGAATAACCGGATGCAGTTGGCTTTGGCGCTTACGCTCGCCAAGGAATTTCGCGACACAATCAAGGCCGTCATTGTCGGCAACGAGGTCTTGTTGCGCGGCGAGCAAACCCCGGCGGCGATGGCGTCGCTCGCGCGCCACGTGAAGCAAGAGACCGGCCTTCCGGTCACCTATGCCGACGTCACCGATTTCTGGCTGACGGCGCCCCGCGAACTCGCGGACGCGGTCGATTTCATCACCATCCACATTCTGCCCTATTGGGAAGATCAGCCGGAATCGGCGGGCAAGGGACTGGACGTCGTGCGGTCGGCGGTCGACCGCGTGCAGGCGCGTTTTCCGGACAAACCGATCTTCATCGGGGAAACCGGATTTCCGAGCAAAGGCCGATCCCGCGAGGCTGCAGTGCCGTCGCTGGTTGCTCAAGCGGAATATGTGCGGGGTTTCATGGCCTTCGCCGCGCGATCGGGGCTCGACTACAATTTGATCGAAGCCTTCGATCAGCCCTGGAAACGATTGCTCGAAGGCACCGCCGGCGGTTTCTGGGGCCTTGACGACACGGCGCGGACGTCGAAATTTTCCGGGCAAGGTCCGGTCAGCGATCATCCCGATTGGCGGCACGAAGCGGCGGCGAGCTTTGCGATCTCGGTCATGCTTTTGCTGGCCTGGAGTGCTGCGAATGCTTTTGAAACCAAGCGCCAGGATTTCTGGCTCGGATCCATGGCCGGCATCGGCAGCACTCTGCTGATTCTGCAAGCGGAGCATTCTTGGGCCGCGTGGCGCGATCCGATCGAATTTGCCGTTGAATTGCTCCTGTTCCTGTCGTCGGCGGCTTGTTTGTGGTTACTGCCGCCGGAAATCGCGAAGGGCCGCGATGCCCGGGCGCCGGCAGCGATCGCACGATGCCTGGATTGGTTGCGGACGCCGAGAAAGGCTGCATGGGACAAAGAACTCACCTTCGGATTGCTGCGGTTTGCGATGAGTTTTGCCGCTCTGGTCGCTTCCCTCGACCTCGCTTTCGATCCGCGCTATCGCGATTTTCCGAACGCGGCCTTCATTTTTTCGGCTGCGGGATTCGCCTGGATTTCATTCCGTCGCGGCGATGCTTTTAGAATTGTGTCGGACCGCCGGGAGGAAGCGATCTTCGCCATTGTCTTGGCGCTCGCCACCGCGATTATTTTCGTGAACGAAACGCCCCTCAATCTCGAAGCCGATCTTTGGTGCGTGATTTGTCTTGCGACGATCCTGCCTTGGAGTGGCGCCGTGCGCGGGTTTTATCGCGACCTGACGAGCCCAAGCAATGTCAGCAGCAATCCGATGGCGCCCAATTCGGTGTTGTAGACGACGAGTCCCATGAGACTCATGGTCAATCCG
>JBGOXX010000144.1:0-5711 GCA_041479345.1 Alphaproteobacteria bacterium | reverse complement strand
CGGTCAGCATGGCGACCCGCTTCGACATGGACGGTGATGATGTCGCTGCCCGCCGAAGCGAAGGACTCGATGAAGGGATCCACCGGCTCGATCATCAGATGGACATCGAGCACTTTCTTGGTGTGGGGGCGGATCGCCTTCACGACACCGGGGCCGATCGTCAAATTCGGCACGAAATGCCCGTCCATGACATCGACATGGACGTAATCACAGCCGCCGGCGTCGATGGCCCGCACTTCTTCGCCGAGCTTGGCGAAGTCGGCCGAGAGTATCGAAGGCGCAATCTTGACGGCGCGGCTCATGGGCACGGGCTCGGTCGATTCGATGTCCAGCTTAGCCTAATGGATGGTGGGGTCCAATTCCCCCTTCTTGTAGCGCGCTGCCATGTCGCGGAGCGGCGTCACCTTGATTTTCGACGCGTTGCCCGCGGTGCCGAATTGCTCAAGGCGTTCGGCGCATAGCTTTTCCATGGCCGCATAAGCCGGCTTGTTGAAATTGCGCGGATCGAACTCGGCTTTCTGAAGGGTTGCGATCTTACGGTATTGCCCGGTGATCGCCATCCGGCAATCGGTGTCGATATTGATCTTGCGCACGCCGTACTTGATGCCGGTGATGATCTCTTCCACCGGAACGCCGTAGGTCTGCGGCATTGCGCCTCCGTATTCGTTGATCACGTCCTGCAAATCCTGAGGCACCGAGCTTGAGCCGTGCATGACGAGATGCGTGTTCGGCAGCCGGGCATGAATTTCCTTGACCCGGTTCATGGCCAGGATGTCGCCGGTCGGCTTGCGCGAGAATTTGTAGGCGCCGTGTGAAGTTCCGATCGCGACCGCCAGGGCATCGACCTTCGTTTTCGCGACGAAATCGGCGGCTTCTTTCGGATCGGTCAGCAGCATGTCGTGGGTCAGCGTCCCTTCATGGCCGTGACCGTCTTCCTTGTCGCCCTTGCCGGTCTCGAGCGAGCCGAGGCAGCCGAGCTCGCCTTCGACCGAAACGCCGATCAGATGCGCCATCTCGGCGACTTTCGCCGTGACCGCCACATTGTAGTCGTAGCTCGCGGGGGTTTTGGCGTCGGCTTCCAACGAGCCGTCCATCATCACCGAGGTGTAGCTGTTGGCCATCGCCGACAGGCAGGTTTCCACGCTATTGCCGTGGTCCTGATGAACGCAGATCGGAATATCCGGATACATTTCGACGGCGGCATTGACCATATGCCGCAGGAAGGCATCGCCGGCATAAGAGCGAGCACCCCGGCTGATCTGGACGATGACCGGAGCCTTGGTCTTATCGGCTGCCCGCATGATCGCCTGCAGCTGCTCCATATTATTGATGTTGAACGCCGGCACGCCGTAATCGTGCTCGGCCGCGTGGTCCAACAACTGACGCAATGAAATCAACGCCATATTTCTTTTGCCTCCGTCCTCATCCTATTCCCGTCGGCGCCCACCCGCGACTGTTTCCCCGTCCCGACTATTGATCCGCCTCGATTATCTGCCGGCCCCCGTCATTTACCTGAAAGCGCGGCAATGCCGGGAAGCTCTTTGCCTTCCATCCATTCGAGAAAAGCGCCTCCCGCCGTTGATACATAAGTAAAGTCGCCGATAACGCCAGCCTTGGAAAGAGCTGCCACCGTATCGCCACCGCCGGCAACGCTCATTAACTTCTTGGCGCGCGTCAAGCGGGCGACCGCTTGGGCCACTGCCGACGTGCCCGCCTCGAAGGGCGGCGTTTCGAAGGCGCCCAAGGGCCCGTTCCAAACCACGCTCTTGCAGCCCGCCAATTTGGTTTCGATCGTTTTGACGGTTTCCGGTCCGATATCGAGAATCATGCCCTGTTTGGGTACCTTGTTGATGGGCACCGTGACCGTCCGTGTGTTTGCCGCGAGTTGGCCCGCAACCACGGCGTCCACCGGGAGCACGATCTCGCACTTATTCTGCTGGGCGACGGTGGCGATGCGATTGGCATCGTCCGCCATCCGGTGCTCGCACATGCTGGCACCGACTTCGATCCCCGCGGCGTAGAGAAACGTGTTGGCCATGCCGCCGCCGATCACCAGCACATTGACTTTCGCGGTCAGATTGCCGAGAAGCTCCAGCTTGGTCGAAATCTTCGCTCCGCCGATCACCGCGGCCAGCGGCCGCTCCGGCGATTCGAGAACGCGTTCCAGAGTCGAAAGCTCCGCTTGCATCAGTCGTCCGGCGACGGAAGGAAGGAATTTGGTAATGGCGGCAACCGAGGCGTGGGCGCGATGCGCCGCGGCAAAGGCATCGTTCACGTAAATCTGACCATTCGCGGCAAGCGCGCGGGCAAACACCGGGTCGTTGCGTTCTTCGCCGCCATGGAAGCGGAGATTCTCGAACAGCGCGACGTCGCCGTCCTTGAGCCGCTTTGACACCAGCTCCGCCGGCGGGCCGATGCAATCGTCGGAAAAGGCGATCGATTCGCCGCCGAGCGCGGTTTGCAGCGGCCGCAGGACCGGGCGCAGCGACATTTCGCGCAGGGCCTTGCCCTTCGGCCGGCCAAAATGGGAGAGCAGGATGATCCGCGCGCCTTTTTTCTTCAATTCCTGGATCGTCGGCACAACGCGCTCGATCCGCATCGTATCGGTGACGAGCCCGTTTTTCACCGGCACGTTGAAGTCCACGCGCAAAAGGACGCGCTTACCTGTGACGTTCACATCGTCGAGCGTTTTATACGCGACCTTCATGCCTATCCCAGTTTCGCCATGGCGATGGCCGTGTCCACCATGCGGTTGGAAAATCCCCACTCATTGTCGTACCAGGCGAGCACGCGGCCCAATGACTTATCCACCACTTGGGTTTCCACGAGATCGACCGTGGCCGAGACGCTGGTGTGATTGTAGTCGGTAGAGACCAGGGGTTCGGAGCTAACCGCTAGGATACCCGAGAGCGGACCCTGTGACGCCTTGGTCAGGGCTTTGTTGATTTCATCGCCTGTGGTTTCCCGCGATGCCGTGAAAACCAGATCGATCAGCGAGACATTGGCGACCGGCACGCGAATGGCGCAGCCGTCGAGCTTGCCCTTGAGGTCGGGTAGAACCAGACCTAAGGCCCGCGCCGCACCGGTCGAGGTCGGAATCATGCTTTGGGCCGCGGCACGCGCGCGCCGCAGATCCTTGTGCAGCGTGTCCACCAGTTGTTGATCGCCGGTATAGGCATGGACTGTCGTCATATAGCCGCGCGCAATCCCGATTTCCTTGTGCAGCACATAGGCGACGGGGGCCAAGCAATTGGTCGTGCACGACGCGTTGGAAACGACAACATGATTGCCGGCCAGCTTGTCGTGATTGACGCCGTAAACCACGGTCAGATCCGCGCCGTCGGCGGGGGCGGATACCAGCACGCGCTTGGCGCCGGCCTTCAAATGCTTTTCGGCGTCCGCCCGCTTGGTGAACCGCCCGGTGCATTCGAGCACGATCGACACGTCCAAATCCTTCCACGGCAGCTTTTCCGGATCGCGTTCGGCGAGCACCTTGATCATGCCACGGCCGAGGTCGAGGGTGTCCGTGCCCGCCGTCACGGTGCCGGGAAACTTGCCATGAATAGAATCGTGACGCAGCAAATGCGCGTTGGTTTCGACCGGCCCAAGGTCGTTGATCGCGACGACAGAAAGCGCTTCCGCATTGCGCTCGAAGAGCGCGCGAAACACCAGCCGCCCGATTCGCCCGAACCCGTTGATTGCCACCCGCACTGCCATTCGTCTGCCTCCGTAGTTGAGTCGTTGTTGAACTAAAGTCTGGCTTTGGCCGCGGCGACCAAAGCGTCCGCCGTGATCCCGAAATGCTTGTACAAAATCTCCGCCGGCGCCGATGCACCGAAGCCGGTCATACCGATCATGGCGCCATTGCCCCCGAGATAACGCTCCCAGCCGAACGGGCTCGCCGCTTCGATCGCGATCCGGACACAATCACCGAGCACCTCGTCGCGGTACCGCTCGCTTTGCGCATCGAAGAGTTCGAAACACGGCAGGGAGACGACCGATGCCGCGATGCCTTCGTCCTCCAGCCGTTTTGCCGCCTCGACGGCGATAACGACTTCCGTGCCAGTGCCGAGGAAACTGACTTTCGGCGCTTTCGAGGCCGGGCGCAGCACATAGCCGCCGCGCGCACAGAGATTTTCGCCTTCATCGCCCTTCCGCAGGGAGGGGACATTTTGTCGCGACAGCGCCAGGACTGACGGCCCGTCGCGCCGTTCGATCGCGAGTTCCCAGCATTCCGCGGTTTCGACCGCATCGCAGGGACGGAACACATGCACATTCGGCATGGCCCGGAGCGCCGCCAGATGCTCGACCGGCTGGTGCGTCGGCCCATCTTCGCCAAGGCCGATCGAATCATGGGTCATGACGTAAATGACCCCTTGGTTCATCAGCGCCGAAAGCCTTATGGCGGGACGGCAGTAATCGGTGAAGACCAGGAAGGTGCCGCCATAGGGGATGAATCCGCCATGCAGCGACAACCCGTTCATGGCGGCCGCCATGCCGTGCTCGCGCACGCCGAAATGGATGTAGCTGCCCGAGAAATCGCCGGCCCGAATGTTCTTCTGATTCTTCGCCTGGGTCAGAGTCGAAGGGCTGAGATCGGCGGAGCCGCCAACGAGTTCGGGCATAATCGCGGTCAAGGTTTCCAGCACTTCGCTCGAGGCGCGCCGCGTTGCCCATTTTGGTGCTTCCTTGCCGAGCCGCTCCTTGAGAGCGCTCATGGCCTTTTGAAAATCGGCCGGGAGCTTGTGCGCCAATCGCCGCTGGAATTCGCTGCGCGTTTCAACGGGTACGCCGGAAAGTTTGTTTTCCCATTCGATGCGAGCCGCAGCGCCGTTCTTGCCGATTTTGCGCCACGCCGACAGGATCGATTCGGGAATCTCGAAAGCCGGATGATTCCATCCCAGTTTTTGCCGCGCACCCGCGACTTCCTCGGCGCCTAGCGGCGAACCGTGAGTACTGGAGGTTCCTTGTTTTTTCGGCGCGCCGTAGCCGATGATGGTTCGGCAGGCGATGAGGGTGGGCCGGTCACTCGCTTTCGCACGCTCGATGGCGGCTGCGACTTGTTCCGGGTCGTGGCCGTCGACGCGCTCGCTGTTCCAGCCGCTGGCCTTGACCCGGCCCAGCGCATCATCGGAAAAGGCGAGGTCCGTCGATCCGTCGATGGAGATATGGTTGTCGTCGTAAAGAACGATCAATCGCGACAGACGCAAATGACCGGCAAAGGAAATCGCCTCCTGGCTGACGCCCTCCATCAGGTCCCCGTCGCTCGCCAGAACATAAGTGTGATGGTCGACGAGACCGGGGAAGCGCGCGGCCAGCATTCTTTCGGCCAGCGCCATGCCAACCGCGGTCGCGATTCCCTGGCCGAGCGGGCCGGTGGTGATTTCGATTCCCGGCGCGTGGCCATATTCGGGATGGCCCGGCGTCATGCTTCCGAGCTGACGGAAATTCTTGATCTGCTCGATGGTCATGCCGGGATAACCGGTCAAATACAGAACCGCATAAAGCAGCATCGAGCCATGGCCGGCCGAAAGCACCAGCCGGTCGCGATCCGGCCAATCCGGCGCCGACGCGTCGAATTTCAAGAATCGGCCGAGCAACGCGGTGGCGACGTCGGCCATGCCCATGGGCATGCCGGGATGGCCGGAATTGGCTTTCTCGACCGCATCCATGGCAAGGGCCCGGATCGCATTGGCCATGTCGCGCGGGCT
>JBGOXX010000143.1:0-5733 GCA_041479345.1 Alphaproteobacteria bacterium | reverse complement strand
TTAAGTTCTGCTTGGCCGGGCTTTTGCCCTTCCGGATTAGTTCATTAAGCTGACCGCGCTCATCCTTGCTCAGCCGCACAACATACTTCTTTACTGCTGTCGTCTTGAACTTCATGTTCACCTCCGTCGTTCACTCTACGACAAAAGTAAACCACTGGGAATCCTGTTCAGTTTAAATGATTTAGGCTACTAGCGCCTCTCGGCGAAAAAAATCTTCAGCAGTTGTCCGCAGCGCCGCTCGCTCATGCCGGCAATCACTTCGGGGCGGTGATGGCAGCTGGGGGATTGAAAGAATCGCGGGCCGTGATCGACCGCGCCCATTTTCGGATCGTAGGCGCCGTAATAAAGCCGGCGGATGCGGGCAAGCGAAATCGCCGCCGCGCACATGGCACAAGGTTCCAACGTCACATAGAGATCGGCCTTGGCCAACCGCGGGGATCCCACTTTGGCGCAGGCCTCGCGAAGCGCCGCCAGTTCCGCATGAGCAGTCGGATCACGATGCTCTTCGGTGCGGTTGGCCGACTCGCCCAGGATTTCACCGGTTTCGCCGTCGACGATGACGCAGCCGACCGGAACCTCGCCCCGGATTGCGGCCTCTTCGGCAAGCCTTATGGCCCGCGCCATGAAGGGGGATTCGCACATGCCAGCACCTTGCGGTTGCCGGTCTTTTCCGTCAAGACAGCCCGATGACGGGCGTTGCCCGTCCAGACAGTTCTGTATACCGGCTGCGGTTGTAGGGGGCGGATTTCCCTCCTAGAGACTGACCAGATCATGCTCTAGAGTGCCCCCGCCCCATACCTGAGTAGGCCATGAGCAAGCCCAGCAAACCCGTCATCGGGATTACCGCCGACATGGAAGAGCCGAACGAACATGTTCGGATGCCGACCTATTTCCTGCGGCAAAACTACGCCGATGCGGTGACCAAGGCAGGCGGCGTTCCGCTTCTGCTTCCTCACGAACCGGAACTTGCCGGCGTCTATTTGGACAAAATCGACGGGCTCATCGTCACCGGCGGCAATTTCGATATCGATCCCGCGATGTTCGGTGCTGAAAATCGCCACCCCACCGTGAAGACCAAGGACCGGCGCACGCGCTTCGAGGCCGAAGTGACTAAAGAAGCAATCAAGCGCAACATGCCGGTCCTCGGCATTTGCGGCGGCCAGCAGCTCTTGAACGTGCTGCTCGGCGGCACGCTCTACCAGCATATTCCCGATGAGGTGGAAGGCGCCTTGGCCCATGAGCAACCGGGTCCACGCACCGTGCCCGGCCATGACGTCGCGGTGAAACCCGGAACCCTGCTTCACCGCATCACCGGAGAGCGCAGCCTGCCGGTCAATTCCGCCCATCATCAGGCAGCGAAATCGGTCGGGCCCGGCGTGGTGGTGAATGCGACGTCGAGCGACGGCGTCATCGAGGGCATCGAAGATCCGCGGCTTCACTTCTGCCTCGGCGTGCAATGGCATCCGGAATATTCGATCAGCCCCGGCGACGATAAGATATTTGCCGCCTTCATCGACGCGGCAAAGCGGTAGGATCGATGCGCATTATCGCCGGCCGCCACCGCGGAAGAACGATTCGTGCGCCGGTGGGCCGCGATATCCGCCCCACCGCCGACCGCGCCCGCCAGGCGCTGTTCAACATTCTCACTCACCGCAGCTTCGATGACTCGCCCTTTGCCCTCGAGGGTGCGCGCGTGCTCGATGCCTTTTGCGGCACCGGCGCCATGGGGATCGAGGCGCTGTCGCGGGGTGCGCGGCATGCGTTTTTTCTCGACAACAACCGGGTTGCGCTGGGCATCGCCCGGGAAAATCTGCAGGCCCTTTCCGAAGACCGGCGGGCGACGCTGTTTTATGCCGATGCGACGCGCCCGCCCAAGGGCGAGCCTTGCAATCTCGTTCTGCTCGATCCGCCCTATGGGGCCGGTCTGGCTGTGCCGGCTTTGCGCGCCTTTGCCCGCCATGGCTGGCTGGCGCCCGACGCCGTGATCGTCGCCGAAATCGGCGCCCGGGAGGAGCTTGCTCCCCCTGAGGATTTCGTCCTCCTCGAAGAACGCCGCTATGGCGCGGCGAAATTCGTCATTTTGCGCTATAGGCCAGCTACCTAAGCGTTATTCTGCCCAGCGCCGAGCGCCTGAGGATTTCGCCTTAAATAGCCGGCCCCTCCTCGGTTACCGCCTCGAAAAGCGTGCGGCAAACCGCCGCAATGCCCCTTGATCCAGATCAAGGCGCCTCCCCCGTTTTTGGCCAAAGCTCTGTTCCAGAAGGGAGGAAACGATGAGTTCAGGAGAATTCGCCTATCTCATTTTGTCGCTGGTCGCCTTCGCGTCTTTTGGCCTGATCCTGGCATGGACGGTCGCGACCACGAGTAAGGCTTAACGCCATCATTCCTCTGTCCCTAGGCGGGCGTCCCCCCCCGGATTAATCTCGCCTAGTTGACCCCCCGAGCCCGCCTCCCCCCTACAGGCGGGCTCGTTTTATTTTAAAGGACTCCCCCCCTAGGCGGGCGCGAACCGTTTTCGTGCTCCCGCCGGGACCGGCCCGCTCCCCTATAGGCCGGCCGCGAGTTTTGGCCCCGCCTCCCCGCCTCCATTACCGCAAAACCCGGGTATATTGAGAGCAAGCCATCGGCTTCGAGGCGTTGACCTCTGCCGCATGGCAATGGGCGCGGGTGCGCCATGCGCGCATCGAGAATCCGAGAGGGCTTCGCACCATGGACAAGCCAACGAATCCGATTTCGGACACCGCGTTTTGGTGTTGCGGTTTGCGGGCGCGGGACGCCGAAGCCGCCAATCCCGTCTGCGGCGATCGTTTTGCGAAGTCCTTCATGGACGAGCGCGGGATTCGCATCCTCGAGTCCTTCAACAACGAAAAAGACCCGAATGCGTTTTGCGTCGTGCGCCACCGGATCATCGACGACGTGCTGCGCGAGCGCCTCGCCGCCGATCCGGGGCTTTTGATCGTCGTCATTGGTGCTGGATTCGACAGCCGCGCCTTTCGTCTGGCCGGCGGCGTTTGGCTCGAACTCGATGAACCCCAAATCTTCGACTACAAGAACGCCCGGCTTCCGCCCGGGCAATGCCAGAACGAGTTGCACCGCATCCCGATCCATTTCGCCAGCGAAACCCTGGAATCGAAGCTTGCGCCTTACACCCGATTCAAATCGGCGGTGTTCGTCGTCGAGGGCGTGTTCATGTATCTAGGCCCGGAGCAACTCGGGGTTCTGATGCATACCTTGCAACGGCTGTTTCCCAAGCACGCGCTTATTTGCGATCTGATGACGCGGCGCTTCTTCGAAAAATACAGCCGCACCCTGCACGAGAAGCTCAAGGGCATGGGTGCGTCCTTCGCCAAACTCAGCGACGCGCCCGCCAAGATTTTCACCGACGACGGCTACAAGCACATCAGCTGCCAATCGGTGGCGCTCTTCGCCGCACAACACGGAGCCTTCCCCGCGCCCGCCTTTATCGTGCGGCTGTTCATGAGCGTCTTGCGCGACGGCTACACGATCAATGTGTTTGAGAAGGGGTAGGGGATGGAATTATTCATATCCATCGTTGCAATTCTAATGAGCGGTGTCGTGGCTTGTGTGGTGACCTATCGATTGAACACCACAAAGGATCATGTCTTCTTTATGCGGCAAAAGGCCGAGCAACTCTTTCTCGCCACAGAAAAATACGACAAAGATCTGGGAACAAATTACATCCAGTATTACCAATTGCTAAAAGGCGAAATAAGTTACAATGGTTTTCTCGATCTGAATAATGATTGGCTCAATAAGAACAAAAATATGGGTGCGTGCCACGAACAAATGTCTATGCTCACTTTGATCTATTTTCCGAGTCTCGAAAAGCATTTAGAAAATTATACGAACGCACGAGATGCGGTAAACAAAATTATCGCGGATCATAAGAGAGCATACAAGACAGGGGAGGACGGGGAAGAGTTCCTTCAGCCGTTCAATGAAGCTCTCGGGGAATTGATCAGACAAGCAGAGACGCTCAAAGCATCTATCGTGACGGAGGCGCGTCGCTTCGCCACCACCGAAACATTTTGGCCCGAGTCACTCAAATGGAAAAATGTAATATCGAAACTCCGGCCGTTTATTCGATCGGGTACGCACCGGCCTTAACCCTTCCTGCCTTGCGGCTTTAAGCCCGAGGCACAGCAAAACCAAATCTCCGCGGCCACAAATTAGCGTTTGAACGCCAATATCCATGTATTGTAAGTCACGGTTCGCGTCTCAATTCTCCCCATCGATGGTATTGGCATGATCGCCGCCGACCAGCCCCGGGCCGCAAATTCCTTGCCCGGCATCGATAGGCGGGTCTTGCTGGCGCTTGAAATCGTGAGTGCCCATTGGCAAACAAATTGAGCTTTTCGCGACTACAAAATCGGCGATGCATCCCGCGGCACAAGGGGCAAAGCGCCCTGCGGGGCAAGGGGTGCCCGGCATTGTGGCACAAGCGGTAAACGGTATGCAGCTCGCCTCCGTTCTCGAACTGAACCTGATATTGCTCGCCTTGGGGGCGGTGGGTGCTGCTACCGCAAAGCAGGCAACGGGGCGGATTATCGTCTATGGCGGCTGCTTTGCCGTCTGCGGAGCCTTGTTCGTCCTCGCCGTTTCAGGGCTGCTCCATGCGGGCGCCGGGGGCGATGCCGGGCGGGCGGCGTTGTCGGTGCCGCTCGGCCTGCCTTGGCTGGGCGCGCATTTCGCCCTGGATGGGTTGGCGGCGGTTTTCCTCGCCATCGTCAATCTCGGCGGCGCCATGGCCAGCCTTTACGGTCTCGGCTATGGCCGGCATGAGGACGAGCCGGATCGCGTCCTCCCCTTCTATCCGCTGTTCCTGGCGGGAATGAATTTGTCGGTTCTGTCCGACGACGCCTTTTCCTTTCTGGTGTCGTGGGAGTTCATGTCGTTGTCGTCGTGGGCGCTTGTTCTTGCCCACCACCGCGAGAAGGCCAATCTCGATGCGGGATACATCTACCTGTTGATGGCGGCTGCCGGGACGGTCCCCCTCTTGCTGGCTTTCGGCGTGATGGCGGGGCCCAGCGGCGACTATGCGTTCGAGGCGATCCGCCACCACGGTTTGAGTGCCGTGGGGGCCGCCACCGTCTTGGTTCTCGTTCTCGTCGGCGCCGGGTCCAAGGCCGGTTTGATGCCGGTCCACGCTTGGCTTCCGCTGGCACACCCGGCGGCACCGAGCCACGTCTCCGCACTGATGAGCGGAGTCATGACCAAGGTCGCGATCTATGCCGTGATCCGGATCGTCTTCGATCTTGTGGGCGCTCCGCAATGGTGGTGGGGCGGCGTCGTCCTCGCCTTGGGCGGTCTTACCGCCGTGATGGGGATTCTCTATGCCTTGATGCAGCGTGACCTGAAGGTGCTGCTCGCCTATTCAACCATCGAGAACATCGGCATCATCTTCATCGGTCTTGGCTTGACCCTCGCCTTCCAGGCGAACGGGATGATGCCGGCGGCGGCACTTGCTCTTGGTGCCACCCTGTTCCACGCTTTCAATCACTCGATCTTCAAGAGCCTGCTTTTCTTCGGCGCCGGCGCCGTGCAAACCGCAACCGGTGCCCGGGACCTGGAGAAGCTGGGCGGACTCATCCGTCTGATGCCGGTGACCGCTCTGACGTTCCTCATCGGTGCGGCCGCGATTTCGGCCTTGCCGCCGCTCAACGGCTTCGCATCGGAATGGCTCCTGTTCCAGGCGATCCTGCTCAGCCCCGA
>JBGOXX010000142.1:0-5785 GCA_041479345.1 Alphaproteobacteria bacterium | reverse complement strand
TCGAGAGCGCCGTTCGGAAACGCCTTTTGCTGATAGCCGGGCTTGAGCCCGCCCTTATCCGGCAGAATCCAGATTTGCAGCAGATGCGCGGGTGCTGTTTTCGAGGCGTTGAATTCGCTGTGCTCGATCCCGGTTCCCGCACTCATGCATTGCACGTCGCCGGGCGAAATGGTCGAGCCATTGCCCAGGCTGTCGCGATGGGCCAGCGCGCCTTCGAGAACATAAGTCATGATTTCCATGTCCCGATGGCCATGGGTCGGAAATCCGCCGGCCGGCGCGATCCGGTCGTCATTGATGACGCGAAGCGCCCGCCAGCCCATGTGCAGGGGGTCGTAATATTCCGCGAAGGAAAAGGAGTGATAACTTTCGAGCCAGGAGCGGCGGGACGTACCGCGCTCGCCAGCGGCACGCCGCACGATCATGGCTGATCCTATCTTGGTTTGGCCTTACTCTTTTTGGCCTTATTTTTCTTCTTCTTGCGGCCTATGTGGGCGCGAGGCGGCGTTTTATCAAGCGCCCCGCCCGGCTTGACGGCGCGAAGGCCCGCACCCTCGATCGCGCGGGCGTGCAAGCCCGCTCTATCAATCGCGCGGGCGTGCAAACCCGCGCCGTCCAACCATGCGCCGAAGCATTTCGGCCCCAGGATTTCGAGGGACGGCGCCTCGCGGGCGATGTCGGCGCGTAAGCCTGGCACCGTGATGCCGGGCGTTGCCGCGATCTCTCCGGTATTGGCGATCAGCCAGCGTTCGAGATTCTTAGCTACCGGCTCGGCGTGGAATTGCAGGGCGAGGACTTTTTTTCCGAGCGCAAAAGCCTGATTGGCGCAAATCTCGGTCGAGGCCAGGCGCATCGCATCTTCCGGCAGATCGAAGGTGTCGCCGTGCCAATGCAAAACCTTGGTTTTTTCGGGTGCCACGTATCGAAGACAAGAGCGCGCCCCTTCCGGCGGCAGCGTCAGCGGACTCCAGCCGATTTCCTTGCGCGGCCCCGGATAAACGCGGGCACCCAAGGCGCGCGCCATCAGCTGCGCGCCCAAACAGATGCCAAGCGTCGGCAAACCCGCAGCCAGCCTTTGCCCGATCAGCCGCAATTCATCGCGCAGAAACGGATAGATCGTTTCTTCATAAGCGCCGATCGGCCCGCCGAGCACAACAAGAAGGTCGGGTTTTGTCGCATCGATGGCGCCGAGATCGTCCACCCCGGCGTCCCGATAGGACAATCGAATCCCACGTTTTTGCAATACGGGGGCGAAACTGCCGAGATCCTCATAGGGCACATGGCGGATGGCGATTGCGGAAAGCGGCTTCGAGGATTTCCTGGTCATGGAGATTTTTTCAGTCGCGACTGACGGGGCCGAGATTGCCGGGATTTCCCCATCGGCCTTGGAAAATGAAATCGCCGAGCGGCTTGCGGCTGCGCGGGGCAAGGGCCCGTTCGCGGATTTTTTCCGGCATGTTGGCGTGGGACTCGGGGTAGCCCAAAGCCATGGCCGCGACCGGCTCGAATCCATTCGGAATGGCCAAACTGGTTCGGGTTTTCGCCGCATCAAAGCCCGACATCATGTGAACCCCCAAGCCCAGGGCTGTGGCCTGCAGGGTCATGGTGGCCGAAGCCAGCCCGACATCGTGCGCGGCGTGGCGGTTCGGTCTGGGATTGTTCGTGAAAGCGAGGCGGGCAACCGAAATCATCAATACGGCGGCGCTGTGGGCCCAGGTTTGATTGCCGGGGACGAGGCAGTCGAAAATCCGGTCGAAGTTTTCCCGGTCGTCCCGGATGGCGAAAACGAATCCCCAGGGCTGTTCGTTGAAAGAAGACGGTGCCCAGCGCGCGGCCTCGAACAACAGGGCGAGGGTGCGGAGATCGACCGGCCTTGGCGCAAAGAATCGCGGGCTGACCCGTGCCCGGATTAATTCATGCAACTGGTGGTGGGGTGACGTCTCGTCCGACATGGGGACAGGCTGCATGAGCGGACGGTCGGTATCAAGGGTCGCTTACGGTCGAATCGGCCAGGAGTCGAATCGGCCAGCGGTCGTACTCTGCCCGTATCAGGAAGCCGCCGGCATCCGGCGGACGCTGGGAGGAACCGGGCGGGCCCCCCGTTCGCCTTCGAGCAAGAAGGCGATGGTTTCGCGCTCCCGCACGATATCGGCAAGAGTCGCGGCGTCGAGGGTATGGAGGAAGGCGTCGGTTGCCTTGGCCAAGATCCGCTTCAGCTCGCAGCCGGGCTCGATCCGGCAGCGTCCCGGGCCCGCCATGCATTCGACCACCGCGAAATCGTCTTCCAATTTGCGGACGACGTCGCCGAGAACGATGTCGGCGGGGGCCTTGCCGAGCAGGAGTCCACCGCCACGGCCCCGGACCGCCCGGACGAAGCCGTAGCGGGCGAGGAGATTGGCCACCTTCATCAAATGATTTTTGGAGATGCCGTAAGCCGCGGCAATCTCTCTGATCGTGGCCTGACGCGGAGCGTTCGTGGCCAGATAGATCAGCACTCGGAATGAATAGTCGGTCAGTCGCGTGAGGCGCATAAATATAATCTCATGCAAGTTTTCTACCAGATTTAAGAACTCGGATGCATTGGTATTTTTGCAAGTGCGAAGAAATTTTTGCGACTGCGAAATAAGCAAAATGCCCAAGCTTTAGGCGGTTATTTGCTTATATCTTGTGACAAATCGGAATCCCGCGACCAATAAGCGGCGGTGAGGGCATCCGATAGGGTATGCCAGATGCTGAATATGGCGCTCGGCAGTGCGGCCGCGGCGGAGAAATATTTGAGCGCCAGGGCGACGCCAAGCCCCGAATTCTGCATGCCGGCCTCGATGCCGATGGTGCGCGATTCCTTTTCGCTCAACTATCCGCATAATGATACGAAGAACGGCCGGCTTCTGCTCTGGGGGTTTTGCCGGTAACTCTTCGCGGCAATGGGAATCACCGCATTCAAATCGAATGTTGAAGGCATTGTTTGGCCGGGCATCGCCGATACCAGGGGTGCTGCGATGCTGGCGATGCAATTTCAGCTCGAGCAAAGCCAATGGTGGCCGCCCGAAGAAATCCGCCGCCGGCAAATGGAACAGCTTTGGGTCGTGCTCCGCCATGCGGTCCAGACCGTTCCGTATTACAAGAAGAGTTTTGCCGAGGCGGGGTTGGATATTTCGGGTGGTCTTAGCGAGGCGGCGTGGTCGCGGGTGCCGCTGATCACCCGCCGCGATATTCAAGGTGCCGGCAATTCGCTGCTCAGCACCGCCGTCCCGAAGTCCCACGGCCGCGTGCACTCGCTTTCCACCTCGGGATCGACCGGAATGCCGGTGACCACCAGCGGCACCGAGGTCACGCAATTCTTCTGGCTTTCGATCACGCTCCGCGATCAGCTTTGGCAGCGCCTCGATTTCCGTAAAAAGCTCGTGGCCATCCGCTATTCCCGCGATGGCCGCGGCGCCTATCCCGACGGCGCGCCGGGAGCGAGTTGGGGTGCGGCAACCGATCTGGTCACTATGACCGGCCCCTCCGCCTTTCTTTCGATCAGCACGCCGGTCGCTCAACAGGTGGAATGGTTGCAGCGGGAGAATCCGGATTACTTCATTACCTATCCGTCGAATTTAATGGCGCTGCTGACTTTCTGCCGCGACCGGAACATCAAAATCCCCAATCTGCGCCTGGTCGAAACGCTTTCCGAAATTCTCCATCCGGAAGTCCGCCAAGCCTGCCGCGACATCTGGGGGGTGCGCATCGCCGACATGTACAGCAGCCAAGAGGTCGGCTACATCACGCTGCAATGCCCCGAGCACGAGCATTACCACGTGCAAGCCGAAAACCTCCTGGTCGAGATTTTGGACGATGAGGGCCGGCCTTGCGCCCCGGGCGAAACCGGGTGCGTCGTCCTCACCCCGTTGCACAACTTCGCGATGCCGCTGATCCGATATTCGGTGGGCGATTTTGCGGTGGTGGGCGAGAAATGTTCCTGCGGCCGCGGGCTTCCCGTCATCAATCGGGTTTTGGGGCGCGTGCGCAACATGCTGACTCTGCCTTCCGGCGCGCAGCTGTGGCCGTATTTCGGCGGCGATAAGTTCGCCAAGGTGGCGCCGGTGCGCCAATATCAAATCGTGCAAAAGACGCTCACCGAACTCGAAGTCCGGATCGTTCCCGAACGGCCCCTGACCGCCGACGACGAGAATCGCATTCGCGGCGTCATCGCCGATCAAGTCGGACAGGGGTTCCAAGTCCAGTTCACCTATCACGAGGCGATTGCGCGCAGCAAAGGCGGAAAGTTCGAAGATTTCCGTTCGGACCTTGGACCGTAAGGCGCAACCCGGCAGCTCGTCCGCGTGCGCTTCAACCCGCAAGAAATCCGCATGCACAACCACGGGCAAAAAGCCCGGCACGATACCGGCGCTCATTGCGGCGCGTGTGAAAGCGGACGCGATAGCACCCGCGATCTTGGCGCCCGGCTTGGCGCCGCTGACCTATGAAATGCTCGAGCAGCAAATCCGGGAAACGACCGAGGCGCTGCGGCAATTCGGCATTGCCCGCGGCGACCGGGTCGCCATCGTGCTCCGCCCCGGCCCCCATGCCGCAACCGCGTTTCTCGGAGTAGCGTCGGCGGCGGTGGCGACGCCGCTCAATCCCGATTATCTGGCTGCCGAGCTCGATTCCTATTTTGAGCTGCTGGAGCCGCGGGTGCTCATCGCCGAATCCGGATTCGATCAAGCCATCGAGACCGCAAATCGCCTGAAAATTCCGGTAATCTTGTTGGACCCGAGCGGCGAGGCCGGGCGGTTCACTTTGCGGATGCCGGGGGGGCGGACGCCTACCGAGTCGGCAAGGCGCGCAGCACCCCATCTTGCGGCCAAGCCCGCCGATATGGCGCTCGTCCTTTTTACCTCAGGCACGACCGGCAGGCCGAAGATGGTGCCGCTCACCCACGGCAATCTTTTGGCCTCGGCCCATGCGGTTGCGGAGACGCTCGCTTTGACGCCGTCCGACCGGTCGCTGGCGGTAATGCCGCTGTTTCACATTCACGGTCTGGTGGCCGCACTTCTGGCGCCGCTTTATTCCGGCGGAAGTGTGATTTGCCCGCCCGGCTTTCATGCAATCGATTTCTTCGGCTGGCTGACCGTCTTCCGGCCGACTTGGTTTACCGCCGTGCCGAGCATGCATCAGGCCTTGCTCGCCCGGACCGGCTCCCAGCAAAAGGCGATCAAATCGGCGAAGCTCCGATTCTTGCGTTCGTCATCCTCGCCGCTGGCGCCGACCGTCCTTGCCGAGCTCGAACGCGCCTTCGGAGCGCCGGTGGTCGAAGCCTACGGCATGACCGAAGCCGCCCATCAAATGGCGAGCAATCCGCTGCCGCCCTTGCGGCGAATGGCGGGTTCGGTGGGTCTCGCCGCCGGTCCCGAAATCACGGTTGTCGACGCCAAGGGACGGAAAGTCCCGCCCGCCACCACCGGCGAAGTCGCGATCCGCGGCCCCAATGTGATGAAAGGCTATGTGAACGATGCGAGCGCCAATCGCGAAGCCTTCGCCAAGGGCTGGTTCAGGACCGGCGATCTCGGCGTCATTGATCGCGACGGATATCTGACGCTGATCGGCCGCATCAAAGAATTCATCAATCGCGGCGGCGAAAAAGTCGGTCCCCGCGAAGTCGAGGAAGCTTTGCTCGCCCATGAAGCCGTCTTCGAAGCCGCCGCCTTTCCGGTTCCCGATCCGGCATTGGGCGAAGACGTGGGGGCGGCGGTGGTGCTGAAACCGGGTGCTGCGACCAGCGTTGCCGAGTTGAAGGAATTTGCAG
>JBGOXX010000141.1:0-5904 GCA_041479345.1 Alphaproteobacteria bacterium | reverse complement strand
GGCGCCGATACGCTTGATCTCCAGCTCTGGATCTCATTCCTGGTGGTCCAATCCTTGCCGCTTGCCGCCGCAGTGTCCACGTCGGCACTCTCGGTCATGCCGGCGGGCCGCGCCAAGCTGGCGCCCGCCTTGGCAACGACGCTTTCCGATTTGCCCACCATGGCGCGCACCCTCGCACCGGCCCTCGTTCCGCCGCAAACGGTCTCACCTCGCACCTAACCGAGCGGTCGCCAGCTTTACCCTGCCAGTCTTGCCCTGAGGCTGTCGGTCGGGGATGATCGGCGGCTTTTTCGGTTCGGCCGAACGATCCATTTTTCATGTTTTCCTCTGAAACGCTCAATGTCGTGGTCGCCGCGATTTTCGCCGCGACTTATCTCGGGATGGCCGTCGGCAGCGTTCCGGGCCTTCTCATCAATCGAACCGGCATTGCGCTCCTTGCCGCCGTATCGGTTGTCGTCGTCGGCGCACTGGCCCCGCTCGATGCGCTGAAGGCCGTCGATTTTTCCACACTCAGCATTCTCTTCGGGCTGATGGTGCTCTCCGCGCAGTTCGTACTCGCCGGGTTCTACGATTGGGTAGCGGCGCGGATCGCGATTTCGCGGCAAGGCCAAAGCGTGCTGCTGGCTTTGATTATTGCCGTCGCCGGCGTCCTTTCGGCTGTTCTCGCCAACGACATCGTGACCTTTGCGATCGCCCCCATTCTGACCAAGGGGCTGATACGCCGAGGCATCGATGCGCGGCCTCATCTCATTGCGCTGGCCGCCGCCAGCAATGCCGGCTCGGCGGCGACCTTGATCGGTAATCCGCAGAATATTCTGATCGGCGAAGCCGGCCATCTGCACTTTCTCGATTTCCTGGCCGTTTGCGGTCCGGCGGCGCTTGCCGCGCTCATCATCGTCTTCGTCTCGGTCCGCGTGGTTTTCCATGCCGAGATCGCGCACCGCCTTGAGCCGCCCAAACTCGCATTGCCAGCCGTCGATCGCGGGCAGGTCATTAAGGGTCTCGCCGCGACGATCGTGCTGATCGGACTTTTCATCTCGCCGCTTCCCCGCGCATCGAGCGCGCTCTTGGTTGCAGCCCTCCTACTCGTCTCGCGACGCTTCGCCATCCGCGAAATCATGGCGCAGGTCGATTGGCATCTCCTGCTGCTGTTCGCTTGCCTCTTCATCGTCAATGAGGCCTTCCGGAGAACCGGCATCGCCGCCGACGGCCTCGTCTGGCTGGCGCAGCACGGCTTGCTTCCCGATCGCCTGGCGGTGCTGGGGCCGCTGACATTGGCCGCCAGCAATTCGATCGGCAACGTCCCGGCGGTGATTATGCTGTTGGCGCTCTGGAAGCCGGCCGGCGCCGGCGCGCTTTATGGCTTGGCGTTGCTGTCCACCCTTGCCGGCAATCTGCTCATTCCCGGAAGCTTCGCCAATATCATCACCGTCGAGCGCGCCAAAGGCGCCGGCGCTTCGATCGGTTTCTGGGATCACGCGCGCTGCGGAGTTCCGATTACGATTTTGTCGATGGCCGTCGCGATCGGCTGGTTGATCGTCGCCGGACAAATGCCCTGGTAGGCGGCTATCTCACCGCCATGACATAAAACGCGCCGAGTCCGGCGGCAGCCCCGACGAGGGGAATGACCCCGATCTTGAATCGGAACAAAGCGAGGAATGAGGCGGCGGCAAAGAGCAGAGCGACGATATCCAAAGAGCGCCACTCCGGAACAAACAGCCGCAAGACGCCGACATGCTGCTCGGTCACGGTCGCAAACAGCACATGGAGGGCAAACCAGATCGCGAGATTGAGAATAACGCCAACCACCGCCGCGGTGATCGCGGTCAAGGCCGACGCCATCAGCTTATTGCCCCGCAATCGCTCGACAAAAGGTGCGCCGAGGAAAATCCATAAGAAACAGGGCGTGAAAGTGACCCAAACGGTGAGGGCGGCGCCCAGCATGCCTGCCAGCATCGGCGGAAGCGTCCCGGGCGCCCGGAACGCCGCAAGGAAGCCGACGAATTCGGTGACCAAGATGAGCGGTCCCGGCGTCGTTTCGGCCATACCGAGGCCATCGAGCATTTCACCGGGCCGTAGCCAGCCGTAATGATTGACGGCTTCCTGAGCCACATAGGCGAGGACCGCGTAGGCGCCGCCGAAGGTGACGACCGCCATCTTGCTGAAGAACAGTCCGATCTGGGTGAACACATTGCCGGGACCCAGCACGGCATAGAGGGCTATGACCGGTGCCAGCCAAAGGATTAGAAATGCGCCGCCGGATTTCAGCGCGCGGGCAACATTGGGGCGCGTGTGATTGGCGCCGCCAGCGGCTAGGAATCGGTCGAGGGCGGGCGCATCGCGCCCTTCCGGCGGCGTTTGAGCGGCAGGTGCAGAAAATGTTTTAGGGAACGCGCGTCCCCCCAAAAATCCGATTGCGGCCGCCGCAACGATGATCACCGGGAACGCGATGTTGAAGAAGAAGATCGCGACAAAAGCGAGAATCGCCACGGCGATCATCGCCGGATTGCGCAGCGCCCGCTTTGCAATCCGTTCCAGCGCATGGGCGACGATCGCAAGAACGGCGGCCTTGATGCCGAAAAACATGCCGGCGACGAGCGTCACTTCCTGGAACCCGGCATATAGCGCGCTCAAGCCCAGGATTACAAAGAAGCCGGGTAAGATAAAAAATAATCCCGCGACGATCCCGCCCAAAGTCCGGTGCAGCAGCCAGCCGATATAGGTCGCAAGCTGCTGCGCTTCGGGACCGGGAAGCAGCATGCAATAGTTCAGCGCATGGAGAAACCGGGCTTCCCCGATCCAGCGCTTCTCATCCACGAGAACCCGGTGCATGAGCGCGATCTGGCCGACCGGCCCGCCGAAACTCGCAAAGCCGATCTTGGCCCAGACCTTCAGGGCTTCCCCAAAGGAGATGCCGTGGCCGTTTGGCGGCAATTCCTCGTTTTCGTCGGCATCCCCCATGGAACGCAAATTAGCATGGCGGGAAGTGCAGCGAAATCCGCCGCCGGCCGGCGATCAGCCCGTCAGCTTTGCCGCAAAACGCAGCCGCACGTAATCGGCCGTCCAATGACCCGATCGATCGCAAAGTGCTGGACGCAGAAGATCAATTGCTTCTGCCTTTGCCACAGTACGTTCAGACTCGGGAAGCTTCGCCAGAACGCCCCGGGCGAAAGTCTCAAGCCAGCCTTCCATGCCGGTTGGAAGCGGTGTCGGGCGCGGAAACAAATCCATCGAGGAGACGGCAAAGCCGTGTTTGGCGAGAAGCGCGCCGTATTCCTCGGCGGTCGGATAGAACTGCCAGCGCAATTTGACGAAATCCAATCCGCGCTTGGCGAAGACCGCGGCGAGGGCTACGCGAATGGCCGCAATATTGCCGTGGCCGCCCATTTCGGCGACGAAGCGCCCCTTCGGCTTCAATGCCCGGCGCACGCCCTCGATCACCGCTTCGGGCTTCGTCATCCAGTGCAGCGCCGCGTTGGAAAACACCGCGTCGAATTGCTGCGAATACGGCAAGTCATGGGCATCCCCAAGATCGACGTGAACCCCGCGTTCCCGCGCCGCGGCCGCCAATTCCGACGATGCGTCGAAGCCGATGACTTCCGCCCCGGCATCCGCGATCTTTTGGGTCAACGCGCCGTCGCCGCAGCCTAAATCCAGGATCCGCTCCCCAGGCTTCGGATCGAGAAGGGCTATGACCGGCGCGCCCAGATCCGACACGAACCGGGCGTTTGCGGCGTAGCCTTCCGCCGTCCATTTTTGCGTCGCCTTTTCCATATCTCTAGCCGTGGGGTGGCGGCGTGGTTGCAACAAAGCCCGCCAGCAACAGGATCATCATGACGATAATTGCCTCGGTCGCAACACTGCGCACGAGCGACAGATGCGCGTATCCTTGTCCGGATTCGCCGGCCAGCCGCGGCAAAAACCCCCACCGATTGACAGCGGCAAAAATTAGGGCGGCGGCAAACAGAACTGTTTTGCCAATCAGAAACCCGCCGTAATCGGTGCCGAGAAGCATGGATGCGTGAGGCGCATGAACGAGCGCGTTCAACACACCGCTGACGGCGATCACCCCGACGGCAAATAGCGCGACAAAGCCGAACCGCTCGGTCACCCGGTGCGCAAAGCCGGTGTCGCCGGTCGATAGAAGAGCGAGCCGCAACGCCCATAGCCCGCCGAACCAAATCCCGGCCGCCAGCAGATGCACGCCCTGAACAAGCATTCCGCGACTATCGTTGGCCGCATGTCCGGTAGCGGCCAAAGAGACAAGCAAGACCAATCCGAAGACGGCGGCGATCCCCTTGCGCAATCTCGAATTCGGCGGCCGATTTACCGTTAACAGCCCCGCGAGAACTGCCATCGCGGCAAGCCGCGCCAACCAGACATGGCCGAAATGAGTTGCAATCAAAACCTTGGGGATGACGGAGGCCGCTTGGATCCAAGCCTGCCCGCTCATCTCCGACGCGGCAGCCCACAGCCAGAGCAAGGCGGTTATCGCCGTAGCGCCAAGCCCAAAGGCGACGAGCCGCGCGAGAGCGTCATCAAGCCACTCGCGTCCGGAAGCCGCTGGCGCCGGATGTCCCGGCAAAATCGCCGCCGCGAAAAACAGCGCGCCGGCCACCAGTGCCGTTGCGATCAGATGCGTGCCGAAGGCGAGCGCGATCATGGCGCGGCTTTCACTTCGCCCGCCTTCACGTCAAACGTGAAATCGCCTTCGGTCGTGTGGCTGTCCACCGACAGCACCCGCCAGATGACGCGATAAGTCCCCGGCGACAATGCCCGCAGCGAAATCCGCAACAGCGTCGGATTCGAGGCATCCACCCGCCCGTCCCCGCCATCGACGGTATGGCCAGCGCCGTCGACGACATGCAGCGTGCTGAACGCAGATTCGAGTTCCTCGGTGAACCAAAGCCGTACTTCCTTGGGTGATACCGTGACCGCGCTGCCAACCGCTGGGTCCGCGCGATCGAGAAAGGCGTGCGCGGAAGCGCCGTTTGCGC
The DNA here is from genome assembly GCA_041479345.1 of Alphaproteobacteria bacterium. Taxonomy (GTDB): domain Bacteria; phylum Pseudomonadota; class Alphaproteobacteria; order DATDPM01; family DATDPM01; genus DATDPM01. Next base: position 907 of record JBGOXX010000141.1, on the reverse strand, counting down.
CGATGACCGAGAGAACGGCAATGAGCATGGCGACAACTCCGCGCTTTGAAATCATCGCCCGCCTCCGAACAACGGTTTGCCGATGCTGTTGGGGAACAGATCATCGAGATAGAAATGGAGCTGGCCGATGACCCCGGGCCCGTCGCCCGATCGCGCGTTCACCGGAATGATCGCCTCCACTCCGATTTGCATATAGCGTCCGGACCAGATAACCCCGGGATTGATCGTTCCCGTCGTTTTGCCTTCGCTGCCGCGATCGAGCGGCGTCTGAAGATTCACCTCGACCAGCGGGATCATCCGGTTGAAGGGTGCCCTGAGCCCGATATCGCGCACGTTGGATTGCAGATAAATAAGGCTGTATTCGAGGACGAACCCGACATTCAGCACGTGAGGATGGCGCTCAATGTCGCCATCTTCCGTCGTCGTTTGCGATTCCGTGGGAAAATCGACGCCGACGACGCCGGTCATCGCGAAGGGCTTCAGAAACGCCACGCTGTCCGGCAGATCGCCGAAGCCTTTGCCGGCAAAGATGCCCGGCGTCACCGTGCTGAAGTCGTCGGCGCCAATCAATTTGCTCCCGGTGCCGCCGACACTCGCGTTCAGCCCGGCCGAGAGCAGAAATTCGCTTGGATCGCTTACAACCAACAAATATTTCGCACCGAGATCGAGATTATCGAATCCGGAGGACGAACGGCTTTCCTTCGGATCGAAATGTAGCCATGTCTCGCCGACTTCGATGCCGAAATTGGGCGTGATGCGCTTGGCGATATCCACGCCCACATCGGTCTCTTGGGTCGGCTCTGCACCGCCGCTCGTTGAATCGGGAACGGTGGAAACGGTCGGGAGGGATAATTCATCGGCAACGAAGGGATCGTCGGTGGTGAGCGTCGCCGGGAAAAATCGTTTG
>JBGOXX010000140.1:0-5959 GCA_041479345.1 Alphaproteobacteria bacterium | reverse complement strand
ATGAGGACGTCGCCTTCGCGATAGACCGGCTCCATGCTGTCGCCGCTGACCTCCAACGCATAGGCGCGGGGATCGTCCATATTGGGGAAGATGATCTCGTCCCAGCCCGAACCAAGCGGATATCCGGCATCATCGAAGAAGCCGCGCTCGCCCGCCTGCCCGTAACCGAGGACCGGGATTTTCTGAACTATGCGCGTTCCCTTCGGCCCGGTGATGTAGCCGGTGAATTCGTCGAGGGAGCTTTCGGTTGCCTGCAAAATCTTGGAAACGCTCTCGGTGCTCGGCCAGCGCGGCTTGCCGTCGCGGGTAATGCGCTTGCTCTTGTTGAACGTCGTGGGGTCGAGTCCGGCCCTTCGGGCAAGACCGGAGGCGGTCATCCCGTGCGACGCGGCAAGGGCATCGATGGCCCGCCAGATGTCCGCATGACGTAACATGGGAACAGTTTCATAAATCGGATTGTGCAGCGCACTAGGAAACTATACCTTGCCGATAACAAGGTTTTGCACCAAGCGGAATCAACGGCTTAGAGAAAGTCTAGAGAAGTCGAATCATTGCGCGATAAATGCGCGCCGCCACTTTCGGTGAAATATCGCCGGCGGTGGCCCCAGCCACCATCATTTCGAGGCTGGGATCGAGGGGGGCGAGCACCAGATCCGCGTGCTTATCCATGCGTTCGACAGCGGCGAGCGCCGCTTCCAACGCGGACGATCTCGTTTTGAGCTTCGTCAACATCTTCCGTCTCCTACGTGTTTTTGTACGTGTTTTTGGGCGCTTTTCAGCCATGGAATGCAGTAGAGCAAGGAAGATGCCAAATCCCGTATTTTGAATATGGGTTTTACCACAACGCTCGAAGGCAAGCGATTTCAAAAGGTTCCAGTTTCCAGAGGGCTTCCCAAGATCCTTCATCGGGCCAGCCGGTGTCGCACCTTGCAACACCGGTGTGGCTCCGCGTCGTTTTCTGCAACCGTTTGTCCCCTTGGACGGCTATCGGTTAGGGTCCGCGGCGGGGGGATACGCAGTTGATCGATTTTTCCAGCCTTGCCTTGCCGTTGCTGCGCCTATTGCCGCCCGAGCGGGCGCATCAGGCGACGATCGCTGCTCTTCGTCTGGGATTCGGACCGAGATCGTCGCGTGGCGACGATCCGATCCTGGCTCAACGTCTGTGGGGGCTGGATTTTCCGAACCCGATCGGGCTTGCCGCCGGTTTCGACAAGAACGGCGAGGCGATGGATGCGATGCTCGATATCGGGTTCGGCTTCGTCGAGGTCGGAACCGTGACGCCGCGCCCGCAAAGCGGAAACCCGAAGCCGAGGCTCTTTCGTCTCGCAGACGACCAGGCCGTCATCAACCGCCTCGGCTTCAATAGTCAGGGCAGTGCTGCGGTGCGGGCGCGCTTGGCCCGGCGCTGGCAGGCGGGCAACCGCCGCGGGGTCGTGGGCATCAATGTCGGCCGCAACCGCGACAGTGACGACGCCGCCTTGGATTATGCCGAAGGGCTGAAGGCGCTGGGCGGCTTTGCCGATTATGCGGTGATGAATATCTCGTCCCCGAATACGCCGGGCCTCCGCGATCTTCAGGAACGCGCTCATATGGCCGATCTGATCGCGCGGGTCCGCGCCGCGCGCGAGGAACTCGAATCGTCCGGGGCGAGGGCCGGCGGCGCCCCGCTGCCGCTTCTGTTCAAGATCGCCCCCGATCTTTCATTGGCGCAGCTGGAAGGCATTGCCGCCGCGGCCCTCGAAGGCGGGATCGACGGGCTCATCGTCTCGAACACCACAATCACCCGGCCGCACGGCCTCAAGAGCCCCGATCGCGATGAAGTCGGGGGATTGAGCGGCGCACCGTTATTTGCCCTTTCGACCGAAATCCTTCGAATTATGTTCGGCCTGACGGCGGGGAAGATCCCGCTGATCGGCGTCGGCGGAATTCAAACCGGCCAAGACGTCTACACAAAGATCCGGGCCGGCGCCTCGCTGGTTCAGCTGTACACCGCGCTGATTTATCGGGGACCAGGCCTGGTTGCGGCGCTCAAAGCCGAGCTCGCCGGATGCTTGCGCCGGGATGGGTTTGCCTCGGTCGCCGCTGCGGTCGGCGCCGACAGCCATTAACCAAGCCCCAAGCGGCGGCCCCCTGAAAATCGTGGCTTTTTCCGCGAGGGCGCTGATTTTTCCGAGCTTCCGAGAAGCCTGAAACAGCCTCTTCGTTAACCTTATTTCAAGACCTGAACAGCCACACTTCGGCCCGTCATTATTGGGGGCGAAATGCCGTTTTTGTTCCATACCATCATCTTCCTCTCCTATGCCTCGATGGCGGCCGCGGTCGCCTTGATGCTGCCGCAGAACGTTCCCGGATTTGACAGCAACATGTCGGCGGTGGCCGGCGGCGTGGTGCTGGTCGCCTGCGCGTTGCTGCACGAGGCTTATGTCCGACTCGATGAACGCCGCCATTTATTGGGCGAGGTCGGATCCTTGCGCGAAAGCCAGCACGGCATCATGGAAGAGCTGTCGCGGGCGCGCGGCGAAACCCGCGGCATTTTCGAAGCCCTCGAAGGAGCGGGGGCGAAGGGCCGGTCCAAGCCCGACCTCAACGAGGTCATCGCCGAAGTCAAAGTCCTCGAAAAACTCGTCGAGCAGCTTTCCAAGCGCGATCCCGAGCCGGAACCGGAGCAAAACGCCGAGCAGCCGTCGGAGCCAGAGCGCAAAGGCGCTCCCGTGCTGCGCATCGCGATGGATCTCGAACCGAAACAGATCTTGGACAAGGTGCGCCAGGGCCTGAATACCGGCCGCGTCGATTTATTCCTGCAGCCGATCGTCAGCCTGCCGCAGCGGCGCACCCGCCACTACGAATGTTTCTCGCGAATTCGCGTTGCGGACGACCTGATGATCGTGCCGGATCAGTACATCGGCCTTGCCGAACGCGAAGGGCTGATCGGCGCCATCGACAACATGTTGCTGTTCCGCTGCGTGCAGCTGGTTCGGAAATGCCAGGCCCGCAAACGGAATGTCGGCTTCTTCTGCAACATTTCCTCTCACAGCCTCAGCGACAAGCCGTTCTTGCAGGACTTCAGCCAGTTCCTGGCGCTCAACACCAATCTCGCCGGAAATCTGGTTTTCGAATTGACTCAGTCGGCGGTCAACCGGGTGGACAGCGAGGTCGTTCGCACTCTCGAACGCGTGGCCGGAATGGGTTTCCGCTTTTCGCTGGATCAGGTCACCGATCTCAATATGGATTTCGCCGCGCTTGCCCGCCATCGCGTGAAATACCTCAAGATCGATGCCGGGATGCTGCTCGGCCAGATTCGGGGCACCCGCTCGGATTTCCGCGAATTGAAGGCGGAACTCAATCGCTTCGGCATCGATCTCGTCGCCGAAAAAGTCGAAGACGAGGCGACATTGGTCGAACTGCTGGATTACCCAATCTCCTTCGGCCAGGGCTATCTCTTCGGCGAGCCGCGCCTATCCCGTGAGGACATCTAGTCCGGAGCGTCTAGCCCGGAGCGTCCCAGCGTGCCGGTCCGCTTTGCAGCGGCGGTTCCCATGTTATAAACCGCCCCTTTGAGGCTCCCGCGGCATGGCCCCCAATGGACCATGGCGGCGGCGGACCCTATAGTTTGGCTGGATAGTTTGGCTGAAATGGCGGATTTTTAACAAGGATTGCCGTGACCGATTTTCCCGAAAAAACCATCAAAGATTGGCGGGCACTCGCAGCCGAGGAGATGAGAGGCCGCGATGCCGATTCCCTCGTCTGGGAGACGCCCGAAGGGATTCCGGTCAAGCCGCTCTATACCGCCATCGATCTCGAAGGCATCGAGCAACTCAGTAACCTTCCCGGTTTCCCGCCCTTCTTGCGGGGGCCGCGCGCCACCATGTACGCCTTCCGCCCGTGGACGATCCGCCAATACGCCGGGTTCTCCACCGCCGAGGAATCGAACGCCTTTTATCGCGAGGGCCTGCGGAACGGCCAGATGGGCCTTTCGGTCGCCTTCGACCTCGCGACCCATCGCGGCTATGACTCCGACCACCCCCGCGTCGTCGGCGATGTGGGCAAGGCGGGCGTTGCCATCGATTCCGTCGAGGACATGAAGATCCTGTTCGCCGACATCCCGCTCGACAAGATGAGCGTCTCCATGACCATGAACGGCGCGGTGCTGCCGGTTCTGGCGGGTTTCATCGTCGCCGCGGAAGAACAAGGGGTGCGCCAGGAACTTCTCTCGGGGACCATTCAAAATGACATCCTCAAGGAGTTCATGGTCCGCAACACCTATATTTACCCGCCCGGGCCCAGCATGCGGATCGTCGCCGACATCATCGAATACACCGCGAAAAACATGCCGCGATTCAATTCGATCTCGATTTCCGGCTATCACATGCAGGAGGCGGGAGCGACTGCGGTTCAGGAACTGGCGTTCACCATTGCCGACGGGCTCGAATATGTGCGCTCGGCTCTGGACCGCGGCCTGGACGTGGACGATTTCGCACCGCGGCTTTCTTTCTTCTTCTCGATCGGCATGAATTTTTTCATGGAGATCGCGAAACTCCGCGCCGCGCGATTCCTGTGGGCGAAGATCATGCGCCGGTTCAACCCGAAGAATCCGATCAGCCTCGCCCTGCGCACCCATTGCCAGACCTCGGGCGTGAGTCTGACCGAACAAGATCCCTACAACAATATCGTACGCACCACCATTGAAGCGATGGCGGCAGTTTTGGGGGGCACCCAATCGCTGCACACCAATTCCTTCGACGAGGCTCTGGCCTTGCCGACGCCGTTCTCCGCACGCATCGCCCGCAACACCCAACTCATCATCGCCGAAGAAACCGGGATCCCCAATGTCGTCGATCCTTTGGGCGGCTCGTTCTATCTCGAGGCGCTGACCAGCAGCCTCGCCACCGAGGCCTGGAAACTCATCACCGAGGTCGAGGAAATGGGCGGCATGACCAGCGCCGTCGAATCGGGAATGCCGAAGCTCCTCATCGAAGAATCGGCGGCGCGCAAACAAGCGCGGATCGATCGCGGCCAAGAATCCGTCGTCGGCGTCAACAAATACCAGCCGGAAAAGCCCGAGCACGTCGATATCCTGGTCGTCGACAACACCAAGGTTCGCGAAGGCCAGATCGCCCTTCTCAAGCGCATTCGCGCCACCCGCGATGACGGCGCCTGCAAGCGGGCGCTGGGCGCATTGACCGAGGCCGCCCAGAGCGGCGAAGGCAATCTGCTTGAACTCTCGATCATTGCCACGCGGGCCCGCGCCACCGTCGGCGAAATTTCCAGCGCGCTGGAAAAAGTTTTCACCCGCTACCGGGCGACGACCCAAAGCGTCTCCGGCGTCTATGGCGCCGCCTATGCCGGCGATGCGGAATTCGAACGCATTCAAGGCGAGGTCGAGAAATTCGCTGCCGATGAAGGCCGCCGCCCGCGCATGCTGGTGGTCAAGCTCGGCCAGGACGGCCATGACCGGGGCGCCAAGGTCATCGCCACCGCCTTCGCCGATCTCGGCTTCGACGTGGACGTGGGGCCCCTATTCCAAACGCCGGAGGAAGCGGCGCGCCAGGCGATCGAAAACGACGTCCATGTCGTCGGCGTCTCCAGCCAGGCGGCCGGCCATCGCACGCTGGTGCCGATGCTGGTTGAAGAACTGCGCAAGCAGGGCGCCGACGATATTCTGGTCGTGTGCGGCGGCGTCATCCCGCCCCAGGATTACGATTTCTTGAAAAAGAAAGGGGTGGCCGCGATCTACGGCCCCGGCACCAACATCCCCGCCGCCGCCGCGGAAGTCTTGGGACTCATCGTGAAGAAACGCCGCGCGGCGTAAGCTATCATTCCGCTTCTGACCCGTAGCGGCGCATCACTGGACAAACCTGAATCTTGAATTCCGCGTAGAATTTCTCGCGGCCGAGTTTCTGGGCAGCGCGATGTTCGGGATGATCGCGCCAGGCATTGTGCGTTTCCTCCGATTCGAATT
>JBGOXX010000139.1:0-6041 GCA_041479345.1 Alphaproteobacteria bacterium | reverse complement strand
GTGATGAATTGGGGGGTTGCGGATTATTGGGAGACGCCGAAGGAATTTCTCGACCGCAGCGGCGATTGCGAGGATTACGCCATCGCCAAATTCTATTCGCTCCGGGCGCTCGGCATGGACAACACCAATTTGCGGATCGTCGTGCTCCAAGACATGAACCTGCAAATTCCCCACGCCATCCTGGTCGCTTATCTCGACGGCAAGCCCATGGTGCTCGATAACCAAATCCCGCAGGTGGTCGATGCCTCGATCATCCACCATTACCGCCCGTACTATTCGATCAACGAGGAAAATTGGTGGCTGCACCGGCCGGAGTGACCGTTATAGGCAATGACCACCGGATTTAGCGGTTTCGCGCGCATCGCTTCTGTATCGCCATGGGCATCGCCATCGGCCGAGAAAGAATCGATTAACCATAGTGCCCGCGCGTCAACCGCCGCCCATCCTCACCTTTAATACAGCTCACCGTTAACCGCGCCTTCAACCTTCCCGATTATCCTCGGGATGAGACTGCAATCGCGTCTTCGAAAAGCGCGATGGATGCCAGGACGGCACCGACTTTTTGAAAAGCGCGACTGACGCCAGGATGGCACGGATATGAGCTTAGAAACCTTCGTTCGCCAATATTGGCTCGCCAGTTCCTATTTGAAGGGACGGCTGGTGCCGCGTCCGATGAATCGGCGCTCGGCGGAAAATTGCGTGCGCGAACTCGCGATCGGCTCACGGTGGCGCGGTCTGCGCCGGGCGGCGGTCGGTTCGGCATCCGCCCACGAACTCATTCCGAAAGGAAACGAGCATCGCGCCGAATGGCTTCTTCCCTGCGATACCGAGCCCGAAGTCGAAGCCGGGCCTTGATTTCGCGTGGCGCTGCTGCGCGCCCGCCAGAACGGCTTGATCCCCATCGAATTCGCTTGTCGGCTGCCGGCTGATGCTAAGGCGGCGGGGACGGCTTGCGTCGCTCCAGGGCTTCCTTGAATCCCGGCACCGTCGGAAGGGGTTTTGAGTTGCCCTTCAATTCGTATGGCGACCACGGCCAATCGCGCGTCATCTGATCTGCGATGTCTCGCGCCTCTCGTTTTTGCTGCTCCGTCAGTGCCCGATCCAGATTCGCGATCGGTTCCTGGGCTTCAGCGATTCCTTTGTCGAGCGCCAATCGGTAATGCGCATAAGCGCCGACAATATCGCGCGTCGCCCCCGCACCGTTCTCGAGTGCCTTGCCGTATTGGAATAAGCATGGCGGAAAGAGCCGGATGGCGCATTTGTGGTAGTAAGCGGCGCCCTTTTCCGGATCCCGCAGCGCAGGATTAATGGGCGGGTCCATATAGAATTTACCGAGCACCATTGTCGCTTCGGGATTCCCGGTATCGTCGGAGGCGCGTTGGAGCCAATGTAAGCCCGGCGCCGGGTCGGCGATCCAACCCGAGACGTATTGGCTGAGGTAGTACATGCCGAGCAAGGGCTGAGCCAAGAAATGCCCGGCATCGGCCGCCTGCTGCACGAGCCGTTCGGCTTCGGCCGGGTCGCGATCCATGCCGATGCCTTGGGAGGCGAGATAGGCAAGGGTGAAAGCCGCCTCACGATCGTTCGCATTCGCCGCCATTCGCAGATATTTGACGGCCCGCTGCTGGTCCACGACGCCACCCCAGCCGAAATGATAGGCCATCCCGATCATGAGCGCCGAATCGCGGTCGCCCTCCTCTGCCGCCTGTTCCAAATACCGCCGCCCCGCTTCCGGATCCTGTTTGATCGTGCCCGGAGGGGCATTGAGGAACAACAGCCCGAGAAAACTCTTGGCCTGGCGCTGGCCTCGTTCGGCGGCAATTTTGAGCTGCGCGATCCCGGCATCCGCGTTCTCCGAACCGGGGATCGCCAGCGTGGCGATGGCGCGAAGCATCATGACGTTCGGATCGTTGCCGTCGGCATCGTGCAGAATCGTCAGCGCCGGAACGGGCTGGCCCTGCTGGTAGGCGTCCACAGCTTGCAGCAGACGCGCTCTCGTTTCCGTCGATGAGGTCGCGAACAGGATCTGATCCAAGGGCGCCGAATAAGGGCGCCGCGGCGGCGTCGAATAAAGTCGCTTGTTCGCAGCCACCAAAAGATCCCCCAGCGAATCCGGCCGGCCGACCAGTTCGGGCTCCTTGGCCGTTGTCGGCGTCGTCATCGTCGAAGTGCTGGAACCGATGCGGCTGAACAACTCATTCAGCGGATGGCCGAGACCGCCCGGCTGTATAAAAGAGAGTACGACGGTCGCGATGATGCAGAATTCGACGAAACCGCGGAACGTCGGATCTTGACGATAGAGCCGGAGTGCCAGCGCCCACGGCCGCTCGCGACGGACGAGCGGCGTCGGCGCGCTGGCGGGCGCTTCCGCGTTGCGACGGCGAAAGGGATGTGCCGGCCCGGTCACGCCGCCGTCCCACCGGCTTCGGCAAGGCCGGGTGCCGTCCGGCTTTGAGCGACCACGACGCGCACCTTCGGCCCGTCGGGAACGAGACGCACCGTGGCAGCACCGGCGGCCCGAGCTTCGATGAGGCCATCAGTGATTTGCCGCTCTATCGCGCGGGCAACGTCGCGAACGCCTCCATCCATCCGCTCCGACATGGCCTCGATGGCATTCAAGAGGATCGCCGGTTCGATGCCCCGGTCGTCGATCTTAAGTCCGAATTGCCGCGCAAGGCCCTCGATTTCAAGGGCGACGACCCGCGCGACATCGAGTCCGCGCAACTCGCGGAAAGCAAACACCTCGTCGATTCGCGAGAGCACCTCCGGTGCAAACTGTGCATCGCTCAGCGCCGATTTGACCATGCGGTCGAGCTCTTCCGGGCTTCCGGTGTGATCAGCGGCGAGGCTGCCGATGCGTCGCGCCGCGGCGTTGGTCGTGAGCACGAAGATAGCTTCGTTGGTAGGAACGCGCGAACCGTCGCTGACCTCCGTGACGAAGCCGTCGTTCCAGGCGGTGAGGAACCGCTTGTGAACCTCCGGGTGCGCCTTCTCGAATTCGTCGAGCAGGACGATCGCATCCGGCACGTCGCGAAGAGCCGCCGTAAGCGCACCGTAGCTCTGCGATCCCACATAGCCCCGCGCCTGGCCGAACAGGCTCGCCGCCGCATGGGGCTGGCCGAACTGGCTCATATCGAAAAAATGCAGGTGGCTGCGATCGCCGTAAAGCTCCTCGGTGAGAACCTTCGCGAGATGCGTCTTGCCGACGCCCGGCGGTCCCGCGAGACAGAACACGGCGATCGGCTTGTCGCGGCGCTGGGCCGCGAGGCGCCGCCTGACCTGCGCGGCGACACGCTCGACGATGGCGTCTTGACCCACCACACGCGCTTTGATGCGGCGCGCGAGATCGTCGGCGTCGATGATGCTTCGATGCGCGTTGCGGCTTTCATAAGCGCGCTCCAACGCGGCTTTTTCCGTTAGACGATCGAGAATATCCATGACGTACCTCGGTAGATAGCGGCCCCTGAGGGCGAAGATCAGCATCGCGCCGGAGGCGCTCGCAGCGGCGAGCCACCAGCCGAGCGCAATGCTGGCCTGGGAGATGCTGATGATGAACAAGACCATCACGGCCCGGATGAGCCAAAGATTCATGGGATGGCCACCTGTACGGTTTCGCCGATATAGAGCGGTTGCAGATTCGTCGACTGACCGCCAACGGAAATGCCGGCGGTAATGCCGCCCTCTCCGTCCTTGAGTCCGGTGATTGCGATCATGGCGCCGGTTCCGCGATAGGGGATGATGACCGTGGTCGGCTTGTTCCACAGAGGCACGGCTTGGCTGAACCCGGCCGAAGTGATGGTGACTTCATCGCCGTCCTCGTCCTTCCAATCCCAAACCGTCACCACACCGAGATGCAGCCGGCCGGCCATCACCTCTTCGCGAATCGCGCGTTTCGCTTCGGCGTTGAAGCGGAGCGCCTCGATGGCGCGCGTCAGTTCCGCCGAATTCGCCGCGTCGATGGACGCGATTGAGCCTCGCGCCGTTACGGCGGACGCGGTGTCATGCGCGGGGCTACTGGAATTCAGATGCGCGCTACCGAACACGCCCGCGGCTATCGCCGCAGCGAGGCCGATCGCAACGATCCCCGAGGGAATTGCGAGCCGCCGCTGGGGCTCGAGCTGTGGCGGCAACAGCGCTGGCTCATGATCCGACACGGCACAACCTCCATCCGCGCGCTGCACCACCGATACGGTCTTGATTAACGGATATTGTTTGCGAAACGATTAACCGGGCTGTCACGCAACACTCGGGAAATTCTAGGGAAATTGGATGGATTAGGGATTCCGAAATGGTTTGGTCGAACAATCCCTCCGGCAATCGAAGCGGTTGTCATACGTCCGTATTCTCATCCACGTTCCCGAGGATCGAATGCGCTTATTCGTCATTCTCTATCTTGTCGCGCTGGTCGTGTTTTGGGGCCTTAGCGAGGCGTTCTGGAACAAAGGAACGGCGATACAGGTCGCCGAGACTCCCTCGGTGACCCCGATGAAGCCGGATCCCCGGCTTTCCACGTTTCAACCGGTGACTCGTTATCCGCCTGCAACCTCCGTTCGAGCATCGGTGAAACCCGCCCAGACCAGCGAAGACGACTTCGACGCCGGCTTTCCGGACGACGGACTGCATAAGTATCGCGTAGAACTTAGAGACGCAGGGCGCGCCCTCGATGAGAACCCCTGTGACGCAGCCGCGCATGAGAAGGCGCGAGCAGCCCTCGAGGTCTTGGCGAAGGCTCATCCCGGCAGCGGACCCGGGAGATTGGCGCTGGTGGATGATTCCGAATGGAAGAAGGGCTGTCCTGGCGCAAAATGATGATCGAAACGGCGCCTAAAACGCGCTGGCCGCGATATTGATCGCCAGGGCCAGAATCAGCGTGTTGAAAATGAAAGCCAGCACGCCATGGGCAAGCACGAGCCGGCGTAAAACCCGGCTCGTCACTTGCACATCGGAAACCTGGCACGTCGCCCCCAGCACGAAAGAGAAATAGAGAAAGTCCCAATAATCGGGACAGTCTTCCTCGGGAAAAATTAATCCGCCCCGCGTTTGGCCGCCCCGCGTTTCGTCACCGCCGGATTTTTCGGGACCGTTCGATTTGATGTCGCGGTAGAATTCATGGGCGTAGTGAATGGCGAAGCTGGTGTGCACGAACAGCCATGCCAGGAGGATGGTGCCGCCGGCAAAAGCCAGGCGCAGCTCGATGTTACCCCCCGTCGCCTGGCGCGCCGCGTGAAGCTCGGTTCCGATCGCAACCAGGCAGGCACCGGCCGCCGCCACCGCCAAAATAAGAACCGCCCACCGTCCTTCGTCTTCGAGCCGGGCGCGGCGCCGTACGCGCTCAGGGTTAGCGCGCATCATCAGATCAAAAACGAGAACCAAATAAATCGCGATGCCGGTATCGAAACCCGCCAGAAGACGGGTCTGCACCGAAAACTCCGGCGGCAGCAGGAGGTAGGCAGTGATCATGGCGCCGACGGAAGTCAGCAGGCGCGGCCGCGCTTTGACATGCCGCACCAGCCAGATTGGCCGCGGCTTTGCGGCGCCCGCTGTCTCGGCGGCTACCTTTTTCGGCGTTGAATCGCGATCTTTATCCGGGTCCGCCATGCCTGACTCTCTCTCGCCGTTCCCTCGCGACGTTATCGGGGGCCGGAAGTCCCGGGAGCCGCCGCCTAATGAAGTTCCCTGGGGCCGCCGCCTAATAGAGTCAATATTCGCCGATTCCGCAAACCCTTCCAGGGGGCCAGCCCTTCCAGGGGGTATGGATCGGATAATTTCGATATAATGGGCCCTTCCTAAGAACCCGCGTCGTGCAAAGAAAGAGGATGGGCCGCAGGATGAGTCAGGTTACAGAGGTGGTTGGCCGTTTCGCGTCACAGGAATCGTTCAAATCGGCGGTGGACTCCTTGCTGGCCAAGGGATTCGAGAGGGCCGATTTATCGGTTCTCGCCAGCCACGAATCCCTGGGTGCCGCGGGCGGCACCAATGAAGCCTGGAAAGATACCCTGGCCGGGCTGGTCGGCGAGATCAAATATCTCGGACCCTTGACC
>JBGOXX010000138.1:0-6167 GCA_041479345.1 Alphaproteobacteria bacterium | reverse complement strand
GGCTATGCCGTCGGCATGGCTTGCGCCGTTATCCTCGTGCGAGCGGCCGACAACAGTAATCTCTCCTTGATGCTGCCGCCTTGGCTGGCGGTCGGCGTCGGGGGCTTGACGGCGATCATGTGCGCCGGGGCCGCGATGATTTCGATCCGCCGGGCGGTGAAGGCGGATCCCGCCATGGTTTTCAATTAAGGCCGCCGTCATGGTTGAAAAGGCCATCCACGGTCCTGTCATCGCCGTCGACAACGTGTCGCTCACCTATGGCGCGGGTCACGCCGCCATGCGCGCGCTCAAGGGCGTATCGCTGGACGTAAATTCGGGCGAGGTTCTGCTGGTCATGGGTCCTTCGGGCAGCGGCAAGACGAGTCTCTTGCAACTGCTGGGCGGCCTCCTGCGCCCGACCACCGGGCATGTCCGCATCGATGGCGAGACGACGACCGGCCTCGATCAAGACACGCTGAGCCGCATCCGGTTGGAGCGGATCGGCTTCGTCTTCCAACACCATCAGCTTCTTCGCGCTCTGCGGGCATGGGAAAACGTCGCGATTGCTCTCGAGCTCGTCGGGATCAAGCCCGCCGAAATTGAACCGCGCAGCCGGAACTTGCTGGCAACGATGGGCATCGCCGATCGGGCCGATGCCTATCCTTCGCAGCTCAGCGGCGGCGAACAGCAGCGGGTCGCCATCGCCCGGGCGCTCGCCAGCGAGCCCGGCGTCATCCTCGCCGACGAGCCGACAGCGGCCCTCGATTCCCACAGCGGCGGCCGGGTGGGCGAGGTGCTCAAATCCATCGCCCATCGCGACGGACGGGCGGTCGTCATCGTCACCCACGATCATCGCCTATTGCGCTTTGCCGATCGTATCGCGGTTCTCGAAGACGGCCGGATTGTCCGCGTCGAATCGGCGGCAAGCCTGCTCGAAGCGGTTGGAATTTGACGAGGAGGGGCGACCCATGACCCGTGCAATACGCGCTCTTGGCATCATCGTACTGGCCGCCGTCGCCGGCTTCGCGCTCATGGCGGCGACCGGCGAAAGAGACGCCTCTTCCCAACCCCTGCCGGCCTCGGCGCCGGTGCACATGATGTTCGCGGCCGGCGTGGTCGAGCCGCAATCCGAGGAACGCGACCTGGCGGCAACGGTGGTCGGCCGGCTGATCTCCGTAAAAAGCGAAGGCGACACGGTGAGAACCGGGGAAGTCGTCGCCGAAGTCGAGAATGACGACCGCAAGGCCGCGCTCGACTCCGCCGAGGCGCGCCTCGCCATGCGGCAAGGCGAACTCGCGAAACTGCTTGCGGGCGCCCGCGAAGAAGAGCGCAAGGAAGCGGAGGCCGCCCTGCACGAAGTGGAAGCCCAGCTCAAATTGACCAAGAATGTGGTCGAGCGGCGGGGAACGCTGGCTCAGACCGGTTTTGCGTCCAGCGAAACCGTCGATCATGCCGAGGCGGATTATGCCGCAGCCATCGCCCGGGAGAATTTGATGGCCCAGCGGCTTGCGCTCATCAATGCGCCGCCGCGCGTCGAAGATGTCGCCATTGCCCAGGCCAATGTCGCCGAGGCGAAGGCGGATATCGCGAATGCGCAGGCTCAGCTCGAAATGACGCGGCTGCGCTCACCTATCGATGGCGTCCTGCTGAAGCGTTACAAACTGCCCGGCGAAGCGGTGACCAATCTGCCGCCGACGCTCGTCGCTTCGGTCGGCGATATCGGCCATTTGCGGGTGCGCGTCCAGATCGACGAGACTGACGTCGCGCGCGTCGCCGTGGGCCAACATGTCCTGGTTACCGCGGACGCCTTCGGCGACCGCCATTTTTCGGGAAAGGTCATCACGGTCGGAACCCGGCTCGGCCCGAAATATTTGAAGACTGAAATGCCGACGGAGCGCGTCGACACGAAAATCCTCGAGGCGATCGTCGATCTCGACGGCAACCCGCCTTTGCCTATTGGCCTTCGCGTCGATGTGGCGTTGGATCCGACACCCTCGGCCTCGGCGGCCATCAGCGACGCGGCGCAGCCTGGTGATGTGAAGAGCGATCAAGCGGCGGTGAAAACCGATTCCAATCTGGTGCCGGTCACGCCGTCATCCGGCCCGGACAGCCCGCCACAAAGCCCGGCCGAATCGCCATCTCGACCGGGAGCCTCAATGCGGATTGCGCCGGCGTCAAATACGCCGGCAATTCCGGCCCACTCCACTCAGCCGGCGCGGTCAGAACCAGCGGGCAGCGACGACTAACGCCGTCCCTCTCGCGCAATCGAATCCTGATTTTTGCACAATCCCAATCCGAGACTTTTAACCGCTGCCGTTTAGCGTCTTGCGCAGTCCGTCGCGCATGTCGACGCGATCGATCAAGCCGAATGCGCTCATTGCTTTGGTAGGATCGCCGACCGACGCCTGAATGTCGCCGGTTCGCGGCGCCCGATGGCGGATGTCGGGCCGCCGGCCGGCCAGTCCGCCGATCGATTCGGCAAGTTCAAGGATGGTGATGCCGCGACCCGTACACACGTTGAAGGCTCGAGCATCGGCGCGCAAATCCTGCATCGCCGCCAAGAAATGCGCCACCACGTCGCCGACATAGATGAAATCCCGGGTCTGCTTGCCGTCGCCATAAATCTCCAACGCACTGTTGCTCGCGACACGGTCGGCGAAAATGGCGATTACCCCGGAATAGGGCGACGAGGCGTCTTGCCGAGGTCCATAGGCGTTGAAAATGCGCAATCCCACATTGGGAACGCCGTGCACCTCCCACGCGACTTTGCCGTGGAGTTCGCAGCCAAGCTTATCGGCGCCGTAAGCCGAAATCGGGCTCGTTGTGGCGTTCTCTTTGAGCGGAACCTGCGGATTATTGCCGTAGACGGCGGCCGATGACGCATAGACGACCGGCAGAGGCGACGCGGCACCGTTCCGCCGCGCTTTTTCGAAGACGGTGATGGTTCCGGTCAGGTTCGTCCGGTGGGTGCTCAGCCAATCCTCGGTGCAGCGCTGAACCGAGGCAACGGCCGCCAGATGGAAGCAGCCGTCCGCGCCCACCAGCGCATCGGCAACGGCGCGTTCGTCGGCAACGTCACCGATTCGAAGATCGACACCGGCCGGAATATTGGATCGTTTACCGGTCGATAAATCGTCCAGCACCCGCACCCGGTTTCCGCGCTTTAAAAGCGCTTCGACCAGATGCGAGCCGATAAAGCCGCATCCTCCGGTTACCAGCCAGGTTGCCATGTTCCTCGGACACAAGAAGCCGCTGTCACCGTTAATAAAATCGCCGTAAATCATCGTCATTTATAACGGTGATATAAGGCGCATTCGTTGTTTTTGGTCCTTTGCGGGCCAGCCGCTTATGGTTCATACAATACCGGATAAATTGTAACTATTGCAAGCACTTGCAATCCGTTCTAGTATTGTTCTCGTGAACCGCGCCACCAAAATCCGTCTCTATCCGGATAAGAGCCAGGAGCAAATCCTGGCGGTTCAATTCGGCTGCGCGCGTTTTGTCTGGAACCTGGCGCTGAGCTTGAAAAAGGAAGCCTGGAATCAGCGCCGAGAATCGTTGTCCCGTTACGACATTCAATCGCTGTTGCCGGGATGGAAAGCCGGACCTTATCCCTGGCTCAAAACCGCGGACTCGCAAGCCCTGCAATATGTCCTTCTCAACCTCGACAACGCGTTCCGCAGCTTCTTCGAAAAGCGCACCCGGTATCCGCGCTTCAAGAAGAAATACAGCGTCCGCCAATCGATCCAGTACCCACAGCGCGTCAAATTGAAAGACTCTTCGGTCTATCTGCCGAAGATCGGCTGGGTCAAAGCTAAGGTTCATCGCGAGCTCGAGGGCAGGATCAAGACCGTGACTGTTTCACGCGAATCGACCGGCAAATACTACGCCTCGATTCTGACCGATGACGGCAAAGCGGAGCCAAAGGCGATCAAGCGTTTCATCGAAATAACCGGCATCGACCTTGGCATAGCCACTGCTGTCGCATTAAGCAACGGTGTCAAGATTCCAAACCAGCGCTTTCTCAACCGGGCCCACCGCAATCTCCGTTGCAAGCAGCAGACATTGTCCAGGAAAATCGAAGCCGCGAAAGTCAAATCGATAACGGAACATAGGAAGCTCCGCGATTGTTTCGGCAATAAAATTTCTAAAGCCAGGATTCAAGTCGCAAAAGCCCACGAACATGTACGTTTCTCAAGACAAGACTGGCAGCACAAGACGTCCCGGTATCTCGCCGACGAAAACCAAGCGGTTTGCGCCGAGACGTTGAACGTGAAGGGAATGATGAAGAACCGTAGTCTGTCCCGAGCCATTTCGGATCTAGGGTGGTCCGGGCTCCTGGTTAAGCTCGATTACAAGCTCAAGGACAAGGGCGGGCAACTGATCAAAATCGACCGGTTTTTCCCTTCGACAAAAACCTGTTCCGAATGCGGATCGGTCAACGGCGATCTGACGCTTCATGACAGGCATTGGACCTGCACCGATTGCGGAACCCTTCATGACCGCGACATCAACGCCGCGATCAACATCCGGAACCAAGGCATCTTGAAACTAAAGGCGGCAGGACTGTCCGTCTCAGCCCACGGAGGCCGTGTAAGACCGGTTCATATCGAACCGGCTGCGGCCTGAGAACTGGGAAGCCTCCATCTTAAGGTGGAGGAGCAGTCACAATTATCATAATGCAGGCCCGTATCGAAGCGGTCCCCATTCCTTGACAATTTGGGTCCGGGGACATTGCCCAGCGTTGAATCGGACCGGCGCCGAAAATACAGGCATGGGCCACGCTTTTCCGATCAAACTGGTGATGTTGCCCGCAGCCAATGACGCAGCGAAATAAACCGTGGTGCTGGGTTCGGTTGCGAAGGCGCTGGTCCGTTCAAGATCCGGCCATTCCTCGAATCGTTGGCCATGCTCTCGATCGATCGGATGCTGAATCGCCGACGCTGCCCCGATTCCGTCTTCGCCCTCATCGGTCATTCCTGACCCCACACAACTCCATAATTCATTCCGGATCGAAGAACTCTGTCGCAAAATTGGATATCGGCAGGTGTTTCAACTTCCTCTCATTCGCAATTGCCCCTCGCGATGTTATAGCCCCTTGCAGGACTCCGGCTGCCGCATGTAGACAGGACGCCGGAGGCCCCGATGGATCCCACGATCCGAGCCGGAGCGCTGGAATTCTTGCGCGGGCTTGTCTGGAGAATAACTTTGCTGATGCCGCCCCTAAGAGGCGGCATCCTTGTTATGCGCCGTGCGCCGCGACGCGGATTCGCGCTCGTCTTTGCGGCGTGCATGATGTTCAGTCCCGCCCTTCACGCCGGCGGGAACGACCGGGTCCGGCCCTATGTGGATCTGCGCGCCGGCACCATGTTCTACCTCAATGGCGGCTCGGTTCCCGGCGCGCAAATCGAAACCCCGGCATTCACCGCGACCGGCTCGCGCATTCCCACCTTCGGCTTGACCTTGGGAATGGATCTCAGCCGCTATTGGGGCGTCGAATTCGCGGCCGATTACGCCAAGACCGAGATGACCGCCCACGGCGTCGGGTCGCTCGGCGATTTCTGGTCCTTGACGGGTGCCGCGCATCTGCGTCTTCGCTATCCCCTCGGCGACGGTGATTTCGTCCCCTATGCGATCGCCGGCGGCGGCGCCGGGGCCGGCGGATTCGCGAACGGCAAGAATTTCACCTACCCCATCGGCGGTCGCGGCGAATCCGGTTTTGGCGATATCGGCGGCGGTGTCGATTATTTTATCGTCCCGAACATCGCCGTCGGCCTCGAAACGAAATACCGGTACTTGTTTCGCCCCGCCATCACGCTCAATCACCAGCCGCAGACGCTCGATGCCGATTCGCTGACGATCGCGGCCGATTTGCGCGTCTATTTCGATCACTTGGCGTCGGGCTCCGCAGCACCGATCAATCTTGTGCCCGCGCAAGACGAGGACAAGTTCCGCGTCTACGCGGCCTTGCGCGGCGGCAAGGGGCTGTTCATGGACCCCAACCACCTTTCGGCGGTTCGAATCGACAGCCTATCGGGTGCACTGATATCGGCCGCATTTGGCGCCAATTTCGACCGCCACTTCGGCGCTGAAGTCGATTTCGAATACACACGCTCGCAGCTGCGCTCGCCAACTCAAGCCGAGATTACCGGCTACCCGCTTTGGACTATTCTCGGCCTGATGCGGGT
>JBGOXX010000137.1:0-6197 GCA_041479345.1 Alphaproteobacteria bacterium | reverse complement strand
GGCTTCGATCAGTGCCCGGCCGGAACGGCGGGTGGGAAGAAACACCGTCGCCGCACCGACGGAAAGCGGATCGGCTGGATCATTGCCGAGGGCGCCGGAAAGCAGGCCGGCGGCGAGCGCGTCGACGAAAGGGCGGCCAAGGGGGATCGAAAAGACGCGGGGGCGCCGCGTCATTGCCGTTTACGGGCATTGCCAAACTCGGCCTCGGTGAAGGTCAGATCCATCGGCGTACCGATATGGAACCAATCGCCGTCATGGACGATGGCAAAGAGCCGGCTCGACTCGATCGCCCGGTCATAAAGCAAATTCAGAGAAAACCGTCCCGGCGGCGCATGTTCGAATAGTCGGGGATGAATAATCTGAATTCCCGTGAAGACGAAGGGCGCCACCTCGTGGACTCTTCGGCGCCGGACCCGGCCGAGCTGATCCAAGAAAAAATCCCCGGCGCCGCGATAACCAAAGGAGCGCACAACCGGATGGACGAGCAGCAGCACGTCCATCTCCGAATCTTTCCAGCTCCGGGCCAGGCGCACCAGCGTGTCCCGCGCACCGTCGGACCACAACACGTCGCCATTGACGACATAGAACGGGTCCGGGCCCAACAGCGGCAGCGCCTTAGTCACGCCGCCGCCGGTTTCCAGCAGATCGTCTTCGTGACTGAGCAGAATTTTAGGACGTCGGCGCCGGGCCAGTTTCGCTTCAACCTGATCGGCAAAATAATGAGTATTGACGACCGCCTCTTCGACGCCTGCCTTTTCCAGCCTGTCGAGAATCCGTTCCAGAATCGTCCGCCCCGCAACCTCCAGCAGCGATTTCGGCATATTGTCGGTGAGCGGCCGCATCCGCGTGCCCAGTCCCGCCGCAAAAACCATGGCCTTGCGCAACGCGGTCATGCCGCACTTTCCACGGGCGGGATGCCGCGCAAAGTCTGCGGAATATGGCGCGACAACCAATCCGCCACGGGACGCAAGACGGGATGTTCGAGATCGCCTTCGAGCAAGCGCCAGACGCGAGGAATATGGCCGAGATAAACCGGCTTCTTGTCGCGCACCGCCAGCCGCGTGAAAATGCCGATGATCTTGGCATTGCGCTGGGCGCCAAGAACGGCGTAAGCGGCACCGAACGCATCGCGATCGAGAGTCTTGAATGCGCCGAGATAACGCGCCTTCATTTCGGCGACGAGAGCGGGAGCGATATCCCGGCGCGCATCTTCCAACAGCGAAACCAAGTCGTAAGCGGGGCTGCCCTTGACCGCATCCTGAAAATCGAGAAGCCCGACCGATTGAATTCCCGGACGCGGAGGAAGCCACATCAAATTGTCGACGTGATAATCGCGGAGCACCAGCGTATTGGGAATTTTCCGGATGATCGGGAAAAGCGATCGCCACAGATCGCGATATTCCTGCCGCAATGCCGGGGCTGTCGGCTCACGACGCATCGTGGGCAAATACCAATCGACCAGCAGCGATGCTTCGGTCAGCAGGCGTTCATCGTCGTAGTCGGGAATTCCGGATGTGACCGACTCCGTATCGCGGCGATGAAGATCGGCAAGCAGATCGACCGCAAGTGCGTAGAGATCGTGCTCCTTGCCCGGATCGCGGGCCAACACTCGGGTATAGGTATCGTCGCCCAAATCCTCGATCAGGAGCAGGCCGTTTGCGATGTCTTGCGCGTAGATCTCGGGGGCGCTGTAGCCCGCGTTGCGAAGGATGGTGGCGACCGCGACATAGGGACGGACATTCTCGTGGGTGGGCGGTGCATCCATGAGGACGGCGCGGCGCGAGCCTTCAACCACCCGTTCATAGCGTCGAAACGACGCATCGCCCGCCAGCGGCGAGCGCTTCGCCTGGCCCCAGCCTTGGGCCGCCAGAAACCGGTTGATCAGGTCGTTGCGGTCAGCCACGGCGGGCCAGCCGATCAAGCCGCTCGCGCCATTTGCCCTGGCCGGTCAGCCACACCCGGCGGGCGTTTGCGTCGATGAATTCGAATTCCAAGTCGAGGCGATCCGGCGGCAAATACGGCCCCAGCCTTTCCGGCCATTCGATCAGGGAGATCGCGCCGGAAAATGCCTCTTCGATTCCAAGCTCCAATGCGTCTTTGGGATTGGTCAGGCGATAGAGATCGAAATGCCACACGGAAAGCCCCGGAAACTCATAGGTCTGGACCAAGGTGAAGGTCGGGCTTGGCACCTCTTCGCGCTGGGTGCCGAAGCGCTGCGCCAAGCTTTCGATAAAGGCCCGGGCAAAGGTCGTCTTGCCGGTCCCAAGGTCGCCGGAAAGCGCTAGGATATCGCCCGGCAGCGCCAGCCCGGCAAGCTCCGCCGCCAGAGCCGCGGTCGCCGCCAAATCCGGAAGCTCGCGGACCGTCGCCATGCCGGGCCTTTGTAGCCTTGGCCGGGTGCTTCGGCAACCGCAGCCGGGGTTGCCGGGGTTGATCATAGCCGCTGCTGCCGCCATGTTATGACCCGACCTTCTCTTCGGCCTAACCGTCTCGTCTGCCAACCGTCTCGTCTGAAAGTGGCGCCCCACCCCATGCCCCAACACCGCACAGATGTCGTGATTATCGGTGCCGGCCCGGTCGGCCTCTTTGCCGTGTTCGAATGCGGCATGCTGCGCATCAAATCCCATGTGGTGGACGCGCTGGATGTCGCCGGCGGGCAATGCGCCGCGCTCTATCCGGAAAAGCCGATCTACGACATTCCCGGCTATCCGGTTATCGAAGCGAGCGCCTTGATCGACAAGCTCCAGCAGCAAGCCGCACCCTTCCACCCGGTCTTTCACTTGGGGCAGACCGTCACCGGGCTTCGCCGTGGCGGCGATGGCCGGTTCCTGGTCGAGACCTCGGCGGGAACGACGATCGACGCGGCGGCGGTGGTGATCGCAGCCGGGGTCGGCGCCTTCGGGCCGAACCGGCCGCCTTTGCCGGGTATCGAAGCCTTCGAAAACAGAAGCGTGTTCTATTTCGTGAAGCGCCGGGACGATTTCGCCGGCAAACGAGTGGTGATCGCCGGCGGCGGCGATTCCGCGATCGATTGGGCGCTGGCGCTCGCCGATATCGCAAAAGTGTCCGTCGTCCACCGCCGCGCCAAGTTCCGCGCCGCGCCCGAATCGGCGGCAAAACTTCAGCAGCTTGCCGATAGCGGCAAGATCGAACTTGTCGTTCCCTACCAATTGGACGGGCTCGAAGGGGTTGGCGGGAAACTCTCTTCGGTCATCGTCAAGAGTCTGACCGGCGAATTCAAACGACTCCCCGCCGACGCGCTTCTCGCCTTTTTCGGATTGGCGATGAATCTGGGGCCGATTGCCGAGTGGGGATTGAATTTAGAGCACAACCGGATTGCGGTCGATGCTTCGACTTGCGGCACCAATGTGCCGAGGCTTTTTGCCATCGGCGACATCGCGAGCTATCCCGGCAAACTGAAGCTGATTCTTTCCGGCTTTGCCGAAGCGGCTCTTGCGGCCCATGCGATTTATCCGCTGATCCATCCCGACCGCGAGCTGCACTTCGAGTATTCGACCATGACCGGCGTTCCGGGATCGACGTGAACGCGGCTTCGATCATGCTCTAGGCAGTTGCGGCGCGGCCGGCGGCCGCAGCCCGGACTTCCGCGGCTTGGGTCGGAATCGAGCAGATCACCTCGGTCCCCACATTCGGCGTCGAATGCATAACGACCCGCCCGCCATGCAATTCGATGAAGCTCTTGACCAGCGACAGACCAAGGCCGGCGCCGGGCTGGCGTATCTGAGGCGGTTGGCCGCGCACGAATTTCTCGAACACCCGTTCCTGCTCTTCCTTGGGCACGCCGATGCCTGTGTCGGCGATCGACAACAGCACGGCGCCATCTTCGCGCCGCGCCGACACCGTGATCGTGCCGCCGCCCGGCGTGAATTTGATCGAATTGCTGATGAGGTTGAACACGGCCTGGCGCAAACGCCGCTGATCGGCGTAGATCGTGCCAATTGTCGGCGGGCAATCGAATTTGAGCTTCAGGTTGTGATCGCGGATGCGCTCGCGCGTCAAGCTCAACACGCTGACCAGCATCGCCTGAACATCGACGGTCTCGAGTTCGAGCGCCATATAGCCGGCTTCGATGGTGGCGAGATCGATGATGTCGTTGATGAGCAAGAGCAGCGACTGTGACGCCTCCAATATTCCCTCGCCGTATTCCTTTTGCCGCTCATTGAGCTTGCCAAAATATTCGTTCTTCAGGATTTCCGAAAATCCGATGATCGTATTCAGCGGCGTGCGCAACTCATAGGATACATTGGCGATGAATTCGGATTTGAGGCGCGACGCCGTTTCCAGGGCTTGATTGCGCTCGCGCAGCGCTTCCTCGACGCGATAACGATCCGTGGCCTCGACATAACGGAGCAAAAGATTGCCGTCGGGCAGCGGCACCGCGGCGTATTCGAGCACCGACCCGTCGCTGCGATCGAGCCTGCCGCTTCGCGGCATGCGGCGGATCACCTGGCCGATCATTTCTTCCTTGGACGCCGCCCAAGTTTGCGGATCCTCGATTCCGTAGAAACCGCGGGTGGCTTCGATCAGATCGGAGATGTGCGCCTCGACTGACAATTCGGCGGGCGCGAATTTCCAGATTCGGGCAAAGGCCGGATTGCTGAGCTTGAGCCGTCCGTCGCCGCCGATGACCGCAACGCCTTCGTAGAGATTGTCGAGGGTTTCGCGCTGAACCGCGATCAGCGTGTTGTAGGAGCGCTCCAGCGCCAATTTGTCGGTCACATCGTCATAAGTGAACAAGATTCCGCCGAAAGGATGCGGGGTCATGTGCCAGCGCAGCGTCGACCCGTCCGGCAGATGCACCAGTTCTTCATGGGGCTCGATCAGGGAATTGAACTGGCGCAACCGTTCTTCTTTGTAGGCGCGGAAATCCGCCACCTCCGGAAGGCGCCGGACTTCGCGCAGGGCCTCGAGGATGTCGGTCAGATCGGGCCCGGTGAGAAGCCAATTTTCGTCCAGGCGCCATAGCCGCCGATAGGCGGTATTGAAGTATTTGAGCTTGCGGTCGGCCCCGAACAAAGCGACCGCCGTCGAGAGCTGTTCCAGCACGTTGTCATGGGCCGCGATCTCCCGCGACAAATCGGTCTGGACCTTTTCGAGATCGGTGAAATCCATGGCGTAGCCGGCCATGGCAACACCGCCCGCCTTCGCATCGAGCGGGATTTCGACGAATTCGAGGAGGCGCCGGCGCCCGCCGATGACGATGTGATGGCTTTCGCTCTGGGCAACGCCGGTCAAGCGCGCCCGCTCGGCGACCGCTTTGCCCGAATTGCCGACCACCGATTCGGCGATTTCGCGCTCCTCGGCGACCGCCGTCTCGGGCGGAGTCTCCAGAGCCTTGCCGTAGGCCTCGTTGCAAAAAACGAGCGAGAGATCGGAGCCCCGCAGCCAGGCCGGCGCCGGGAGCGCATCGAGCAGCGAGCGCAGCCTTGCGCCGTCATTCGCCAGGGTTTCGATGCGCTGAATGAACCGCCCGGTTTCGGCGACGAACCGGCTCATATCGCGGAACCAGACGAGGTCGGCCAAGGGCTGGCCGTCGGCCCCCGCCGCCCGCACGCCGATCACGCGCATGCTTCGCGCAACGCCGCCGGCAGCGGGAGAAAGCGGCAAAAGGAGGTCAAAGCCCTTGCCGCTGGAGCGCAGCAGTTCGAGGGTGGCATCGAGCTCGCCCACATAGCGCGGGTCGAAACAGTCGCGCACGACCGCAAATCCGGGCGGCGTTTCGGGACCCAGGCGGAGAAGCGCCTCAAGCTTGGCGGAGCGGGTTTCGGCGCCGGCGACGAGATCCCACAGGTAGCAGCCGTCGGGTGAGGCGGCGAGCGCCTCCTTCAGCCGCGCCGAAAGCGCGGTGGCGTCCCGAACATCGGCGAGCGATCGTCGCAGCCGCCGGGCGAACCCTATAACCATAAGAATGAGAACAATGAGGAAGAGAGCCGCCGCGAGTCCGGCCGGAGTTCTGAGCGCTTCTTCGATGCTGGGCCAATCGGGCAATGACCCCGCAGCAAAGCCGCCCCCCGCCAGCAATTCGACCGGCGGATTCTTCGCAGCCTTCCCCCCCTTATTTGGGACCATCACGCGAGACCGATTGAACCCTCGCGGGAAGTGTAAGCGGCCTTGGCGCGGCGAACAAGCCGCGCGCTGGGTGTGCCGCGGCGAACAAGCCGCGCGCTGGGTGCGCG
>JBGOXX010000136.1:0-6241 GCA_041479345.1 Alphaproteobacteria bacterium | reverse complement strand
GGTGGACGATCTCGCCGACGAAGCCGGAACCATCGGACACGCGGTTTTGACCGGGTTCGGACGGCGAATTTTGCGCCGCTACGAGAAATAATATGAAATTCGTCGCGGCGGTCGGCCGCGTCTTCCTCGCCTTCTTGGAAGCCACAGGGCGGCTGTCCCTGTTCACCGGAGCCGCGGTCTCCTACTGCCTCGTGCCGCCCTATTATCCGCGGCTCATCCTCCAGCAGATGATCAACATCGGCTATTACTCTCTGCCGGTTGTCGGCTTGACCGCCACCTTCACCGGCATGGTGCTGGCGCTGCAGAGCTACACCGGCTTCCATCGCTTCGAAGCCGAAGGTGCGGTGGCGACGGTCGTGGTTCTGTCCATGACTCGAGAGCTGGGCCCGGTCATGGCCGGTCTCATGGTTGCCGGCCGGATTGGGGCCGCGATGGCGGCCGAAATCGGCACCATGCGCGTGACCGAGCAGATCGACGCGCTGACCACCCTTTCCACAAATCCGCTGAAGTATCTGGTGGCGCCGCGCCTGATCGCCGGGCTTGCCATGCTGCCGCTGTTGGTCGTGGTCGCGGATATCATCGGCGTTTTCGGCGGCTTCGTCGTCAGCACCTATAAATTGGGATTTAATCCGTCGGCATATTTAAAAAGCACGTTCGACTATCTGGAAAATATCGACGTCATTTCCGGCCTAGTGAAAGCCGCGGTTTTCGGTTTCATCATCGCCCTCATGGGCTGTTATAATGGCTACCAGTCGCGGGGCGGCGCGCAAGGTGTCGGTGCCGCAACGACCGCGGCGGTCGTCTCGGCGTCGATCCTCATTCTTTGCACCAACTACATCATCACCGAGTTGTTCTTCTCCCGATGAGCGAATCGCGATGACCGATCGGCCCGTCAAAATCACCGTTCGCGATCTGCACAAATCCTTCGGCAGCAAGAAAGTGCTGACCGGCGTCAATCTCGATATTCATACCGCCGAATCGCTGGTGATCATCGGCGGCTCGGGAACCGGCAAATCGGTTCTCATCAAATGCATTCTGGGCATTCTTACGCCGGAAAAAGGCAGTATCAAAATCGACGGCGCGGAAGTCACGCGCCTGTCGTGGAGCGAGCGGGAACGTGTGCTGCGCAAATTCGGGATGCTGTTCCAGGGCTCCGCCCTATTCGATTCCTTGCCGGTTTGGGAGAACGTCGCCTTCGCCCTGATCCAGGGCCGCGGCATGCCGCGTAAAGAATCGAAAGAGATCGCCCTCCAGACGCTGGCTGCCGTCGGCTTGGGCCCGGAAGTCGGCGACTTGTCGCCGGCCGAGCTTTCCGGCGGCATGCAGAAGCGCGTGGGGTTGGCCCGCGCCATCGCCGCACAGCCGGAAATCATCTTCTTCGACGAGCCGACGACGGGGCTGGACCCCATCATGAGCGACGTGATCAACGATTTGATCGTCACCTGCGTGCGCAAGCTGGGCGCAACCGCGCTGTCGATCACTCATGACATGGCAAGCACACGAAAGATCGCCGACCGGGTCGCCATGATCTATGAGGGAAAAATTATCTGGGACGGACCTGTCGCCAAGATCGATTCGTCGGGCAACCCCTATGTCGATCAATTCATCCACGGCAGGGCCGAAGGTCCGATCAAGATGGCGGTGCGGGTCTGACTCGCACCCCGCATAGGAACCCGTGATGGCGAAGCCGGCGCTGCGTTATGTGTGCCAAAGTTGCGGAGCCGCCTCTCCGAAATGGACCGGACGCTGCGAATCGTGTGGCGCCTGGAACAGTCTGGTGGAGGAAATTCCCCGCGAATCCCTGCCCGTCGGCCGCAGCCGCAAGGCATCGGGATCCTCGCGCAAGGTCACGTTCTCCTCGCTTGAGGCCGCCGGCCCTGCCCCGGCCCGCCTCGTCACCGGCATTGCCGAATTCGACCGCGTGGTCGGCGGCGGACTGGTGCGCGGTTCGGCGGTTCTGGTCGCCGGCGATCCCGGCATCGGCAAATCGACGATCGTTCTTCAGATCGCCAGCGCCCTCAGCAGCCAAGCGCGCGTCGCCTATGTCTCGGGCGAAGAGGCCGTGGAACAAATTCGCCTGCGCGCCAGAAGGCTGCAATTGGCTCAGGCCCCGGTTTTGCTGGCCGCCGCGACCGAAATGACGTCGATCATCGATGCCATCGACGTCGCCGGCGGGCCGGAAGTCGTCATCATCGATTCGATCCAGACCATGTATCTCGAAGGCCTGGATTCGGCCCCGGGAAGCGTTGCCCAGGTCCGTAGCACCGCCGCCGAAATTATCCGCGCGGCAAAGCGCCGCGGCGTCGCGGTCATTCTTGTCGGCCATGTCACCAAGGAAGGGTTGATCGCCGGCCCGCGCGTGCTCGAGCACATGGTCGATACCGTTCTTTATTTCGAGGGCGAGCGCGGCCACCAATTTCGGATTCTTCGCGCCGTCAAAAACCGCTTCGGGCCCAGCGACGAAATCGGCGTCTTCGCCATGACCGATGGCGGTTTGTCCGAAGTCGCCAATCCCTCCGAGCTGTTCTTGGCCGAGCGCCGCGGCAATGTTAGCGGGGCTTCGGTTTTTGCTGGAATCGAGGGAACCCGGCCGGTGCTGGTCGAAATTCAAGCCCTGGTGGCGCCCTCTTCGTTGGGGTCGCCCCGGCGCGCCGTGGTGGGTTGGGATTCGGCAAGACTCGCCATGGTCTTAGCGGTGCTGGAAGCCCGCTGTGGCCTTGCTTTTGGCGCCCAGGATGTATACCTAAACGTGGCCGGCGGACTTCGCATCACCGAACCGGCGGCGGATTTGGCGGTCGCTGCAGCGCTGATTTCTTCCCGCCTGGACCGGCCGGTTGCCTCCGATACGGTGGTGTTTGGCGAGATCGGCCTCGCGGGCGAGGTGCGGGCGGTAAGCCAGACGGAAATCCGGCTCAAGGAAGCGGCGAAGCTTGGTTTTGCCCAGGCGCTGATTCCCACGGCCAAGGAAGGCCGGAACCAAAGCGCCAAGCGCGATAGTTTCAAGCAAGGTCCACCGGCGGTACGCGAAATCGGCCATTTGCTCGATCTGATCGATATTTTGTCGGACCGCACCGCGAAAGCGTCAGGAGATCGCCACCATTAATATTCTCGATCTTTCGGTTATCGGCTTCGTCCTGGTCCTTGGCCTCATGGGCCTTTCGGTCGGTTTGATCAAAGGCGGACTTTGGCTGATGTGCTGGGTCGGTGCGATCTTCGCCACTCTTTATGGTTATCCCTACCTCGAGCCGGCGGCCGCCGGCTTACTCATGAATCGCAATATCATCACCAATAAATGGCTCGCCGACATGGCGGTGGGCGCCGGCATTTTCATCGTCAGCCTGATCTTTTTGTTCATGGTGAGCTCGATGGTCACCGGCTGGGTGCGCACGAGCCGGCTGAACGCCCTAGATCGCTCCCTCGGCTTTTTGGCCGGAATCTTTGCAGGCGTATTGATCGTATCCGCGGTCTATATTCCCTTTTCCTCGATGTGGGCGGACAAGCCGGAGGACCAGCCGAGTATCGTGCGCGAAGCCCGATTGCGGCCCCTCGTCGAATGGGCATCCAGCATTGTGGCGTCATTGCTGCCGCAAGCGCTCGCCGAAAAAATACCGTCCGCCGACCACGGCTCGGGCGCCAACGGAGTGGACAAGGATTTCCAGGCTCTGGCTGCACCACCGCAACCCAGCGCCAAGGCCGGTTCCCAAGAAGGGTATAATTCGCAGCAGCGCAGTGACATGGACCGCTTGCTTCAGACGACGGGTTCCCATTGACCGAAATGCTGACCACCCATCCTTTTGACGACGACAAACTGCACGAGGAATGCGGCGTATTCGGCATATTCGGCCGCACCGACGCCGCGGCCTTGACCGCGCTCGGGCTTCATGCCCTTCAGCATCGCGGCCAGGAGGCCGCCGGCATCGTCACCTTCGATGGCCTTCAGTTCCACACCCATAAGACGCTCGGCCAGGTCGGCGACGGTTTCGGGACCAACGAAGTGATCCAAAGGCTGCCGGGATCGTCCGCGATCGGCCATGTCCGCTATGCGACGTCCGGCGATACCGTGATGCGAAATGTGCAACCGCTCTTCGCGGAATTCGCCTTCGGCGGACTTGCCATCGGCCACAACGGCAACCTGACCAATGCCATCGATTTGCGCCGCCGGCTGGTGAAATCCGGCTGTCTCTTCCAATCCACAACCGATACCGAAGTGATCGTTCATCTCATCGCGACCAGCTCGGAATCGACCGTGATCGATCGGATGGTCGACGCCCTGAAGCAGGTCGATGGAGCCTATTCGCTGGTGGCGCTCACCGCCGATTCGCTGATTGGCGTCCGCGATCCCTTTGGCGTACGTCCGCTCGTTCTCGGCACACAGGACGGCACCTATATCCTCGCCTCCGAAACCTGCGCGCTCGATATCATCGGCGCCGACTTCGTCCGCGATATTGAACCGGGCGAAGTCATCGTCATCAACGAGGATGGCATTACGTCGCATCATCCGTTCCGCTATGTGCCACGGCGATTCTGCATCTTCGAATTCATTTATTTCGCCCGGCCCGACTCCGTGGTCGAAGGCATCAGCGTCTATGATGCGCGGAAGCGGATCGGCGTCGAATTGGCCCGCGAAAGCCATGTCGATGCCGACATCGTCATTCCGGTTCCCGATTCCGGCGTGCCCGCGGCGATGGGATACGCGACCGAAGCCGGGATTCCGTTCGAGCTCGGCATCATCCGCAATCATTACGTCGGACGCACCTTCATCGAGCCCGGCGACCACATCCGTCATCTGGGCGTGAAGCTGAAGCACAACGCCAATCGCGCCTATATCACCGGCAAACGGGTGATTCTTGTCGACGATTCGATCGTCCGCGGCACGACGTCGCGCAAGATCGTCGAAATGGTGCGCGCGGCCGGCGCCCGCGAGGTGCATATGCGGATCGCCAGCCCGCCGACCATGCACTCCTGCTTCTACGGCATCGACACACCGGAGCGCGAAAAACTGCTTGCTGCCATTCACAATGTGGAAGAGATGGCGCGACTGCTCGCCGTCGATTCGCTGGCCTTCGTTTCCATCGACGGGCTCTACCGCGCGATGGGCGAGCACAAACGCAACTCGGACAAGCCGCAATTCTGCGACGCCTGCTTCACCGGCGATTATCCGATTCCGCTCACCGACCGCGACGGCGGATCGGTTCAGACCCAGCTCTCGCTCTTGGCCGAATTGGCGTAAGCAATGTCGAAGGCTCTGGCCGGGCGCATCGCGCTGATCACCGGCGCCTCGCGCGGCATCGGCGCCGCGGTCGCCAAGCGCTTCGCCGCCGAAGGCGCCCATGTGATCCTGATCGCGCGCACCGTCGGCGGTCTCGAAGAAACCGACGATGCGATCAAGGCGGAAGGGGGCTCGGCAACCCTCGTTCCCCTCGATCTGGCCGTACCCAACGGCATCGAAGAATTGGGCCAGGCCATCGCCAACCGATTCCACCGTCTCGATATTCTGGTTGGCAATGCCGGGGTGCTCGGCACGCTTGGACCCGCCGCCCATATGGACATTCCGGTTTGGGAGCGCACCATCGACGTCAATCTCAATGCCAATTGGCGGCTGATTCGCAGCTTCGATCCCCTTTTGCGTGAATCCGACGCGCCGCGGGCGATCTTCGTGACGAGTGGCGTTACCGGCGCCGTGTTCCCTTATTGGAGCGCCTATGCCGCCAGCAAGGTGGCGCTCGAAACCTTGGCCAAAACTTATGCCGCGGAGGTCGCGAAGACCAAAATCCGGGTCAATCTTCTCGATCCCGGCGTATTGCGGACCAAGATGCGGGCGGAAGCCTTTCCCGGGGAAAATCCGGAATCGCTGCCGCCGCCGGAATCGGTGACCGATAGCTTTCTCGAATTGGCGTTGCCGTCCTGCAAGCGCCACGGGGAAATCGTACGGGCGTATTAAGCCCTAACCGATTAGGCCCTAACCGAACATCTCCTGCATCGTGCTGTCGTACCAGCCCTGGGCGTAATCGTATTCCGCGCTGCGGAAGGA
This sequence comes from Alphaproteobacteria bacterium, assembly GCA_041479345.1. Taxonomy (GTDB): domain Bacteria; phylum Pseudomonadota; class Alphaproteobacteria; order DATDPM01; family DATDPM01; genus DATDPM01. The sequence goes on along the minus strand of JBGOXX010000136.1, from coordinate 210 downwards.
ATCGGGGACGTTCATCGGGCTTTGGCCGCCGGAACCCATGACCACGGCGATGACGCCATTGGTGGCGGCGCGGAACACCTCCACCACCGATACCGCATAATTGGGCGCAATCGTCGAATAGCAGGTATTCATGAAGACCGGCTCGGTGGGTTTGCGATTCCGAACCAGGGCGGCCACCGCGGCGGCGCAGTTCTTGGCTTGGCTGTTGGC
>JBGOXX010000135.1:0-6397 GCA_041479345.1 Alphaproteobacteria bacterium | reverse complement strand
CGATCTTCGCAGCTTCATTAGACGATTAAAGAATGGAGGGGAGTATGCTTGAAGGCAAGAAGGGACTAGTGGTTGGTATTGCCAACGAGCACAGCATTGCCTACGGGTGCGCCAAGGCGTTTCGAGACAATGGGTCGGACCTCGCGGTCACGTACCTGAACGCCAAAGCCGAGCCCTATGTGCGCCCTTTGGCGGAAAAGCTCGGAAGTCCGATCATCGTGCCGTGCGACGTTCGGGAAACGGGTCAGCTTGAGGCCGTGTTCGACCGCATACAAAATGAATGGGGCCGCCTCGATTTCATTCTTCACTCCATTGCCTTTGCGCCTAAAGAGGATCTACACAGTCGCGTCGTTGACTGTTCCCAGGCAGGCTTTGCGTTGGCGATGGACGTTTCTTGCCATTCCTTCATCCGAATGGCGCGACTGGCCGAACCGCTTATGGGAGATGGTGGCTGTGTTCTTACCGTGACGTTCTACGGTTCAGAGAAGGTCGTCGACGCGTACAATTTGATGGGGCCGGTAAAAGCGGCGCTTGAGAGTTCGGTGCGCTATCTCGCGGCGGAGCTCGGGCTGAAACGTATTCGCGTCCACGCGTTATCGCCCGGGCCGCTTAAGACGCGGGCGGCGTCCGGGATCGACCGCTTTGACGAACTGCTTGAGCGCACCCGCGCTCGAACGCCCGAGCACAAACTAATTAACATTGAAGATGTCGGCAACGTCGCCGCCTTTCTGGTCAGCGATGGCGCAGCCGCTCTCACCGGCAATATCGCATACGTTGATGGCGGTTATCACATCCTTGCCTGAACCGCGACATCAGATCGCGAGTGAACTGACCGATTTTCTGTACCAAGAGATGAGAAAATCGGCTTGGAAAGAAGGTCGCCAATACCTCTTGGACAGAGGGTCCAAAGTTTTTGATCCCTTGCCGGTGGAACCCCAGTTGGGGCCCGCTCTGCCCGCCCCCTACCAGCCCGGATGACGTTTCTGGTAGAGACCCAGACCCCTCCGGGCAGCTGATTGGGAAATCAACGGCGCACGTTGAATATCAACGCGGTGCCGGCGCGACGGCCCGCAAGCAATTCGTTGCCGATTGATCCCCGCACCCGGGTCAAGCGTCGCAAGGCACGCTCGGCAAGCGTCTGGGCCTCGAGCATCACCGCTTCATCGCTTGCGGTTTCAACGATATCCGAATAGCGCTCGAACGCAAACTCCAGCAGGCGAAGCCCATCCATGACGCCGCTTGGCGTCGCTTGCCCGATGGCCATGGCCTGTTCGCCGCCAAGCGTCTCGGCAATCGATCCCGCGCAGGCTTCTTCGTCCGCCGCTGCCTCCTCGAATAATTGCGCGGTCTCCGGATCGTCTTCGACCCGGAGCGCCGCGGCGACGGCACGATGCCCTTCCGCTGCCGACCGCTCCAGCGCAGCCGCCTGGCGTCGCAGCATATCCAGCGATTCCGGTTTTTCCATTTTCGGAAATCCGAACAGCCCTTCGCGCCCCTCGCGGCGCCAAGCTTTGCGGCGCTCCCGGCGCAGCAATCCGGCGTGGTCCAACTCGTCCTTGGCAAAATCCTCGGCGAATTGCCGGATTTTTTCGTCGTCGGATCCCGCCGCGAGATAACTGTAGAACGCGAAAGCCCGCTCCTCATTGCGAACGGCGATCGCCAGCGCCCGGTAAGGCGTCAAGAGATACGAGCTGATCTCCTCTTCGTCGAAATTTTCCGGGAGCTCCCAACGAATATTGGCCGGGTCCGGGGCCTTGCCGACGATCATTCGCGAACGGGCATCGACCTGATCGGCGTGTTTGTCTTCGATTTCGGCCAGAAACGCGAACAGCGCGGCAACGTCGGTCTCGCCCTGAATGCCCATGCGGTGCGACAGCTGACGATAGCGTTTGCCCGCCTCGCACTCCATCGCATGGGCGATCGCGATCAATTCATCGATGGATGCAACGCGTCCAGCCGGTTCGGCCTTCAAAAGACCCATGGGCATCACTCCGTTCGCGCCTATCCCAATGGATTAGTTCGAGCGCTTCCGCTTGATTGTCCGGCTCAATTGGAAAACTAGGCGGCTCGCCCATAATCCGGCGACGGCCGTCCCAATTGTTTTTGCGGTATTGGAAGAGTATCATTTTTTTCGCTCGAACACAGCATCGGATGAAAATGCCGAAGGCGACGGGCGCACGGCGGAGCGGATTGGCGCGGTGAAATGCAAGCAAAACGTCGATCCGGTCGCCGGAATTCCAGCCGCCAAAGCGTCATATTGACTCTCGCCGTTGCGGCGGCGATCTGGATACCGGCCTTTGCTTCGTCGGCCATCGCGCAGGCCGCTGCGCGCCTTCCGCAATTTCTCGACAAGATACAGTTGACCGAGGTTTTCCCCGGCGCCGAACGGCTGGGCCCAGTCGAAGGAACGCCGCCTGCGGCTGCCGCCTATAGGGGCACGGAGATTGCCGGCTACGTCTATCTCAATTCCGACGTCGTCAGCTCCAACGGCTATTCCGGAAAGCCGATCGATATCGTGATTGGCATCGACCTCGGCGGAAAAATCGTCAGTGCCAAACTCGTCGAGCACCATGAGCCGATCGTTCTGGTCGGGATTCCGGTCGCCAAGATCGAGAAGGTCATCAACGATTACGTCGGCAAGAATATGCTTCAAACGCCGGCGGCAAATGCGGCCGCGCCGCCGGTCGATATCGTCAGCGGCGCCACCGTCACCAGCATGGTCATCGCCGACAGCATCACGCGGTCGGCAATTCGATTCGCCCGTGCACGCGGCCTCGGCGGCGCACAGAAAGAGGCGGCGGCAGTCTCCATCACGAAAAAAATCGATGATTCGAAGACGGCGGTGGAAAATTGGGAGTCCCTGCTCGGCGACGGATCGGTGCACAAGCTCACGCTCACCGTGGACGAGGTCAATCAAGCTTTCATCAAATCGGGCAATCCGCTCGCCGCCGAGAAACCCGGGGAAGAAGGGGACAAAACCGAAAACGAGGATTTCATCGATCTTTATCTGGGGCTGGCCAGCGTGCCTTCGATCGGCCGGAGTTTGCTCGGCGATGCCGGCTATCAGCAATTGAAGGAGCGGCTGAAACCGGGCGAGCAGGCGGTGATTATCGCCGGAAATGGCCAATATTCTTTCAAGGGATCGGGCTATGTCCGGGGTGGAATTTTCGACCGAATCGAAATCGTTCAGGGCGAAGATATTTTCCGCTTCCACGACCACGACCAGAAGCGCCTTGGCGATATCGCCGCCGACGGTGCGCCGCAACTCCGCGAAATAAGTCTATTCACCATTCCGGAAGGGCAGCGCCTTGACCCAACAGCACCCTTCATCCTGAAGCTGCTGGTTCAGCGGCAAATCGGCGGGCGCGACAAAGCGTTTCTGACGTTCGAATTGAGTTACACGCTGCCCGATAAATACGTCATCGCGGAAGCGCCGGCACAGCCAGCGGCATCGGCCAGCGCTCCGGCGACGATATCAGCGGCGGCAGAGCCGGAAGGAGAGCCGTTGTGGCTGCGCGTATGGCGGACCAAGGTCGTTGATATCGCGATTCTCACGAGTGCCATCCTGGTCCTGACGGGAATTTTCTTCTTCCAGGATTTCCTGGTGCGCCGTCCCGTTCTTTATGACCGCGTCCGGCTCGCCTTTCTGGCGTTCACCCTCTTTTGGATTGGCTGGTACGCCCAGGCCCAGCTTTCGGTTGTCAACATCCTGGCTTTCGCGAATTCGCTACGCACCGATTTCCGTTGGGATTATTTCCTGGTCGATCCCCTGATCTTCATTCTTTGGTGCGCCGTCGCGGCGGCACTTCTATTTTGGGGGCGCGGTGCCTATTGCGGCTGGCTTTGCCCGTTCGGCGCCCTTCAAGAGCTCACGAATCGCGGCGCCAAGCTGCTTCGCGTGCCACAAATCAAAGTGCCGTTTGGCGTGCATCAACGGCTTTGGCCGATCAAATACATCATCTTTCTCGCCCTGTTCGGCCTCTCTTTATATTACCTATCGCTCGGCGAAGAGGCGTCCGAGGTCGAACCGTTCAAGACGGCGATCGTGCTCCGATTCGTCCGCGACTGGCCCTTCGTGCTTTATGCGGCCGCTTTGCTCGGCGCCGGACTTTTCATCGAGCGATTCTTCTGCCGGTATCTGTGTCCGCTCGGGGCGGCGCTTGCCATTCCGGCGCGCCTGCGCATGTTCGATTGGCTGAGGCGCTACAAAGAGTGCGGCAACCCCTGCCAACGCTGCAGTAACGAATGTCCCGTGCAGTCAATCCATCCGGAAGGACATATCAACCCCAACGAATGCATACAGTGCCTGCATTGCCAAATGCTCTATCATCATGATCATAAATGTCCCGTTATGATTCAACGGCGTCTCAAGGCAGAAAAACGCCTGGCGGCGAGCTCGCCGAGCATGCGCCCCCGCGGCGCAAACCACGGAGAGCATCCAGGCTTCGCCATGAATGGAATGGATTAGCGGTGGAGCGAACGATGCACACCGCCGAATTTGCGAGGGTCACTCCACGAATTTCTTGAATCCGGCACAACAGTGTAACGGTAAGAGCCGAATTTGGGAGCCGATTTTGATCTAGGTCAAAGACAGATCAGTAAGCAAAAAGATATATATAAGCGTCATGTTTTAGTTTTGGGCGATTCGCTGCGAACCGGCCGCGATCGCGTCGAACCACAGGAGAAAACGCCGATGGCATCCGACACTCCGTCAAATTCCCCATCCTCCAAATCCGACAATCACAATGACGCGAAAGCGGCCGAGTCGCCTGCGGGCGGCGGAATAAGCCGCCGCCGCCTGCTGGGCACAACCGCGACCGTCGCCGGCGTTGCCGGTGTCTCGGGCGCGCTCGGCGGCGCCGGGCTCACAGCCATGGCGGGTAGCGCCTTGGCCGATGACAAGAAGCCGGAACAGAAGCGGGAACGCGAACGCACGCATCAGGGAATTGAAGTTCGCCCCGGCGATCTCGACGAATATTACGGCTTCAGCAGCGGCGGACAGTCCGGAGAGATCCGCATTCTAGGCATTCCGTCCATGCGAGAGTTCATGCGAATTCCGATTTTCAATCGCTGCAGCGCGACCGGCTGGGGCCTCACCAATGAGAGCCGGAAAATCCTGACCGAGGGCTTGCTCCCGCGAACCAAGGAATTCCTAAAATCGCGCGGCGGCGTCTTTCTCAACGGCGACGCCCACCATCCGCATATGTCCTTTACCGACGGCACCTATGACGGGCGCTATATTTACATCAACGACAAGGCCAATTGCCGCGTCGCGCGCATCCGCTGCGACATCATGAAGACCGACAAGATCGTCGAAATTCCGAACGCATCCGACATTCACGGCTTGCGGCCGCAGAAATTCCCCAAAACCGGCTATGTCTTCGCCAACAGCGAACACATCATTCCGATTCCGAACGACGGCAAGATTTTGGACGATCCCAAGCAATATTGGTCCGTCTATACCGCCGTCGACGGCGAAACCATGAAAGTCGCCTGGCAGGTTCTGGTCGACGGCAATCTCGACAACACCGACGCCGACTATCAGGGCAAATACGCGTTCTCGACCTGCTACAATTCGGAACGCGGCGTGACGCTCGCCGAAATGACTGCCGCCGAGCAGGATTGGGCCGTCATCTTCAACATCAAGCGCATCGAAGAGGCGGTCAAGAAAGGCGACTACAAAGAGATGGGCGGCGTCCCCGTCGTCGACGGCCGGCACGGGTCGAAGTACACGCGCTATGTCCCGATTTCCAACAACCCGCATGGCTGCAACACGGCCCCGGACGGCATCCACGTTGCCATCAACGGCAAGCTGTCGCCGACCGTGACTCTTTTGGACGTTCGGTTGTTCGACGATCTGTTCGACGACAAGATCAAGCCCCGCGATGTGGTGGTGGCAGAGCCGGAAGTGGGCCTCGGGCCATTGCACACGGCTTATGACGGCAAGGGCAACGCCTTTACGACCCTATTTCTCGACAGCCAGATGGTGAAATGGAACATCGACAAGGCGCGGCGCGCCTATAAGGGCGAAAAAGTCGATCCGATCCTTCAGAAGATCGATGTTCACTATCAACCCGGCCACAATCACACGACCATGGGCGAAACCAAGGAAGCGGACGGAAAGTGGCTGATGTCGCTCAACAAATTCTCGAAAGACCGATTCCTGCCGGTGGGGCCGCTCCACCCCGAGAACGACCAGTTGATCGATATTTCGGGTGACGAGATGAAACTCGTGCATGACGGGCCGAGCTTCGCCGAGCCGCATGATATCTGCCTCATGCATCGCTCCAAAGTGAACCCCATCATGATCTACAAGCGCGACGATCCGATGTGGGAGGATGCGCGCCAGCAAGCGGCAAAGGACGGCATCAAGCTCGAAGAGGCAAAAGACGTCATT
>JBGOXX010000134.1:0-6588 GCA_041479345.1 Alphaproteobacteria bacterium | reverse complement strand
TCTCGTTGCCGATTTGCAACCCCTGCTCGCCCAACGCGCCCGCTATGCCGCGGCGCGATCCGAAGCCGATGTGGCCCGCACCACTCTCGCCTCGGCAAAAAGCGAGTACGACCGGCTGTCCTCTCTCAATAAGGAAGAAGGCGATATCGCCACCAAGCATATTCAGCAGGCGGAAGCGGAATGGAAACGCAATCAGGCTGAGCTGCGCCGATTCGAATCCGAGATGCAGGGGATTCATGACGAAACGCGCCAGCAATGGGGCGCCGTCGTCACCGGCTGGGCGCTTGACGGCAATTCGCCGGAGTTCGAAAAGCTCTTGAATCACGACGACGTATTGATTCTCGTCACCCTGCCGCCGGGCCAAAGTCTCCCCTCAGGGATTGAAACCGTTCAAATCGGCCGCAATGGCGATCGGGCCAACGCCAAGCCCGCGACTTATCTGTCGCCCGCTCCGGCCACCGATCCGCTGGTGCAGGGCGAGACGCATTATTTCAGGGCTGCCGCCGACAATCTTCGCGCCGCCATGCGCCTCGATGTGTGGATCGGCAAGTCGAAATCCGCCGAGACCGGCGTCATCGTCCCCCAATCGGCGGTGATCTGGGCGCTTGGCCAGGCTTGGGCCTATGTGAAGACGGACGACGAACATTTCGTGCGTCGCCAAATAGCGACCGGCACCGCGGCACCCGGCGGCTGGTTCGTCGCCGACAGCATAAAACCGGGCGACAATGTCGTGGTCGCCGGCGCCCAGACACTCTATGCCGAAGAGTTCCGCTGGCAGATCCGGAACGAAGACAACTAAAACCGCTGCAACGAAAAACCGAAGCCCCGCATGCTCGCGTCACTCGTTCGATTCTCCATTCGATACCGCGAGGTCGTCATCGGCATCGCCTGCGTGCTGCTGATCTATGGCGGTTACCGGCTGTGGACCAATAGCCTCGACATCTTTCCCGAATTCGCGCCGAAACTGGTCATCATTCAAACCGAATCTCCCGGCCTCTCCGCCGCCGAAGTAGAAATTCTGGTGTCGCAGCCGATCGAGAACACGCTGGGCGGCTTGGTCGGCGTCGAATCGGTGCGTTCACAATCGATCCAGGGTCTCTCGGTCGTCACCCTGACCTTCACCGATTCCATGGACATTTATCGCGCCCGCCAATTGGTTGCCGAGCGTCTGGCCAACGCCGCTTCGTCACTGCCCCCCGGTCTCGGGCCGCCGGCCATGGTTCCGCTCAGCTCTTCGTCCCAGACGATCATGACGATCGGGCTCACCTCCGACACCCATTCCTTGATGGAGCTCCGCACCCTCGTCGACTGGACGATCAAACCGCGTATCTTGAGCGTGCCCGGCGTTGCCGATCTCGATGTCTTTGGCGGTGAGATCCGTCAACTCCAGGTACAAGTGAATCCCGACAAGCTTCAGCGATACGGTTTGTCCCTGCAAGACGTGGCCGCGGCGGCAAGCCAGGCCACCGGCGTCATCGGCGCCGGATTCGTCGAAAGCGCCAATCAGCGGATCACCTTGCGTGCGGAAGGCCAACCGCGTTTGCCCGAAGACCTGGCCAAAGTGGTTCTGACCCATAGGGACGGGAGCAGTATCCAATTGGGCGATGTCGCCACCGTGACGATCGGGGCCGCTCCCTCTTTCAACGGTGCCAGCATCAACGGCAGGCCCGGCGTCGTCATGATGGTGATCGGCCAATATGGCGCCAGCACCATGGCGGTCACCCGCGACGTCGAAAAGGTGTTGGGCGAATTCAACACCCTGCTCGCTCAGCGCAGCATCGTGCTTCACCCCGATCTGTTCCGCCCCGCGAATTACATCGAGCAATCGCTGAAGAACATCACCAATCACCTGCTCATCGGCGGCGTGCTCGTGGTCTCGGTCTTATTTCTTTTCCTGTTCAATATCCGCAGCGCGTTCATTTCCGCTACCGCCATTCCCCTCTCGCTTATTGCCGCGGCGCTGGTCCTCATCGAATTCGGAAAAAGCATCAACATTATGGTGCTCGGCGGGTTGGCAATCGCGCTCGGCGAAGTGGTGGACGATGCGATCATCGACACCGAGAACATTTATCGAAGGCTGCGCCAAAACCAGCGGCTGGAAAAGCCGCGGCCCCTGCGCGAGGTCGTGTTCGATGCCTCGATGGAAGTCCGCGGCTCGGTCGTCTATGCGAGCTTCATCGTCGCCATGGTGTTCATTCCGCTGCTGACCTTGAGCGGCGTTGCCGGGCGCATGTTCGAACCTCTGGGCATTGCCTATATCCTGGCCATCATGGCCTCGCTCGTTACCGCGCTGACGGTAACGCCCGCCTTATGCTCGTGGTTGCTCGCGACCGGAAAGCTGACCACCAATGAGCCGCCGCTGGTGCGGATTCTACGGCCCGGCTATGGGCGACTCTTGCACGTCATCGGGCGAAGGCCGGCCCTCGCCATTGCCAGCGTGCTCGTCTTCTGCGGCGCCGGTATCGCCGTGCTCCCGCATTTGGGCGGCGGCTTTCTCCCCGATCTCCGGGAAGGGCATTACATCATGCACACCTCCGGCGTCGCCGGAACCTCGGTTGCCGAGACCTTGCGAATCGGCGACGAAATCGCGCGCCACGTTCTGAAAATTCCCGGCGTCCGCTCGATATCCCAATGGGTCGGCCGGGCCGAACGAGGTGCGGATACCTACGGTCCGCATTACGCCGAATACGAGGTCGATCTCGTTCCCCTGTCGGGACCCGAACAACAGCGGGTACTCGATTCCATCCGTGACGTGCTGGCGAAAACGCCTGGCATCGCGACCGCCGTCAATACCTTCCTGACCGAACGCGTGGACGAAACGATTTCCGGCTACAACGCGCCGATCGTCGTCAATATCTACGGCAACGATTTGGACGCTCTCGACCGCAAAGCCCTCGAAGTCGCCGCGGTGATGCGCAAAATTCCCGGTATCGCCGATTTGCAGCTTCGTGCGCCGCCCGGATCGCCGCAATTGGACGTTCGGATCAAACTCGACGAACTCGCCCGGCGCGGCCTTTCACCGGCCCAGGTTTTCGATGCCTTGCAGATCGCGTACCAAGGAAAGCCCGTGGGCGAGACCTTCGACGGCAACCGCGTGCTGCCCGTCGCGGTCTTGTTGCCGCCGGATTTGCGGACGAATCCGATGACCGTCGCCAAGCTGCCGCTGGTGACGCCCGAGGGAACGGTCATCCCCCTCGACGAGGTGGCCGATGTGCGCCAGGGATCCGGCCGCTATGTCGTGTTGCATGAAGGCGGCCAGCGCCTTCAAACCGTGACCTGCGACGTATCCGGACGGGACCTCAATTCGTTTTTTGCGGAGCTCAAGCAGCGCATCAACAGCGAGGTTCAGTTTCCCGCCGACATGTATGTCGAGTTTACCGGCGAAGCGGTGGCGCAAGCCAAATCGCTCCAGGATCTGATCGTTCACTCGCTGATCGCAGGGGCCGCCATCATGGCGCTGCTGTACGTCGCCTTGGGACGGCTGCGCAATATGCTGCTCGTGCTGGTCAACCTGCCGTTTTCGCTGGTCGGTGGCGTGCTGGCGGCGCTCTATACGGGCGGGTGGCTATCGTTGGGTTCGCTGGTCGGCTTTGTTACGCTCTTCGGCATCACGCTCCGCAATTCGATCATGCTCGTCTCGCATTTTCAGTATCTGGTGGATAAGGAAGGGCTTACCTGGAATCTGGAAACGGCGATTCGCGGCGCCCAGGAACGCCTGCCCTCGATTCTCATCACGGCACTCGTCACGGCACTCGCCATGTTGCCGATCGCGATCAATAGCGATAACCCGGGACGCGAAATCATGGGGCCGATGGCGGCTATCATCATCGGCGGCCTGATCTCGTCGACCGTGCTTAATCTCTTGATCTTACCTTCCATCATGGTCCGCTTTGGCCGCTTCAAGAAGCAGGAAAGCTGACCCTCCCCCTTCATCCAATCAACAAAGCGAAACGATGATCGACCTCTATACGTCCGACACGCCGAACGGTCACAAGATCTCCATCATGCTCGAAGAAATCGGCCTGCCGTACCGGGTCAAGAAGATCGAACTATCCAAGGGCGACCAGAAATCGCCGAATTTCCTCAAGATCAATCCGAACGGCAAAATTCCGGCGATCATCGATAAGGATACCAATCAGCGAGTCTTCGAATCGGGTGCGATCCTGATTTACCTCGCGGAAAAATCGAAAAAGCTGCTGCCAAGAAATCCAAAGGCCCGGATCGAGACTTTGGAATGGCTGTTCTTCCAGATGGCGAATATCGGTCCGATGATGGGCCAGCTGTGGCACTTCCAGGGACGGAAGCCCAGAGTCCGCTATGCCATCGAACGCTACCGCAACGAAGTCTTGCGGATTTTTGGTGTGGTCGACGGCCAGCTTGCCAAAAACCAGTATATCGCCGGTGATTCTTATACCATCGCCGATATCGCCGCTTGGCCGTGGATGCGTCACTACGATGCTCTCAATATCGACCTGTCGCCTTTCCCCAACGTTGCCCGTTGGATCGCCGAGATCGCCAAACGCCCTGCCGCCAAAAAGGGCGTCACGATCCCCGGTTAGGCCCGCGGTATTGTCATAAGAGGCATTTCGGGCGACAAATATCTCTCGATAGTCCAGGGGCCATACCGAGGGGGGAATGGCGGGACCAGATCCATTGGCCGAGCTGATTTTGGCGACGGCGCGGGGCGACCGCGCCGCCTTTGCCCGCCTTTATGAGCTGACTTCCCCGAAACTTTTTTCGCTTGCAGTCGGTATTCTCAAAAGGCGGGATTGGGCCGAAGAGACGCTCCAAGAGTCTTTCCTAAGACTTTGGCGTTCAGCCCACCGGTTCGATCCCGCCCGAGGGTCGGCAATGAGTTGGATGATCACGATCGTGCGCAACGGCGCGTTAACCGCGCTGCAACGCCGGCCGCGTGAAGTTGCGTCCGAGGACCTGCCCGCCGCGGCGGATGTTCCCGATTCCAGCCCCGATCCTTTGGAACAAGCGATGCGGAGCAGCGCCGCGCGGGCCCTATTCGAATGCTTAAATGGCCTCGATGAAACGCAGCGGAAAGCCATCCTCCTCGCTTATTATGAGGGCCTGACCCATGTCGAGATGGCGGCGCGCCTTGTAACGCCGCTCGGTACGGTGAAAAGCTGGATACGGCGCGGATTGGTTCATTTGAAGGATTGCCTGGAGGGCCGCCATGGCTCGCCCTGATCCTGAAAAGCGGCAACTGATTGCCGCCGAATATGCTTTGGGCACGCTGCGCGGCGCAGCACGGCGGCGATTCGAAAAGCTGCGCGCCGACGACGCGGTCTATTGCCACGACGCCGACGAATGGGAAAACCGGCTCAATCTGCTGGCCGAAGCGGTGCCGGAAGTGATGCCGCCGGATTCCGTCTGGCAGAGGATCGAGCAGAGCATCGACATGTCCACCGTCCGTAGCTGGTGGGATAGCCCGGGCTTTTGGCGCGGTGTCAGCGCGGTTTCCGTCGCCGCTGCCGCCGCCCTTCTTGCTCTTTTCATCCAGACCCGGCCGGTGCCGCCGCCAGCACCCGTAATCCCCTCGCAGGTCGCGGTTCTCAACGACCAGCAACAGCATCCGGCCTGGATTATCCGCAGCGATTTCACCGGCCACGTCGTTTCCGTCGAATCGCTCCGGCCGCAAGACCAGCCCGCCGGCACCTCTTATGAGCTTTGGCTAATCCCAAGCACCAAGGGCCAGCCCCCGGTTTCGTTGGGCTTGATCGCAGGTTCGGGCGACAAGCAGATTGCGCTCAATCCCGGCCAATTCGACACCTTGCGGAATGCCGCAGCGATGGCGGTGAGCTTGGAACCCACCGGCGGCTCGCCGACCGGTCTGCCGACCGGGCCGGTGCTTTATCAGGGCGCGCTTATCGGCGGTTCAACCTAGGCCGATACCGGCACCACGCGGTGGGGGCCGGTCAACTCATCAGGTGATACTCACAAAGAACAACAGGGGATCGCTATGGAACTTAAAGACTGGATTGACTCAATTATAGCAGTAATTGCTCTCATAGCTTTTATTGCCTCTTGTGCAACGCTTTACATTACCCGGAAGCACTTACTATGGGAACGCGTTCATAGAATTCACGAGCGGCTGTACGAACTCGACAAAGTTCTCATCGAGCACCCCGAAATTCAAAAGGTGCTATTCAATTACGCTGATCATAGCGGGACATATTTTACAGCCCAGACCATCCACGATGATGATTATTTTAGGGTGAAGGCCTACATTTACATGCAATTGAATCATTTTGACGAAATCACCGACATTGTAATGGGACATACAGCGCTGGAAAAAGCGATGGAGTTCGAGGATTGGGCCAATTACATTCTAAAAAGGATGCAACATCCGTTATTTCGCGAGCTTTATTATCAGGACACCAAGATCTTCGGAGACAAATTAGAAAAGTTCCTTAAGTCCCGCGATAAAGGCATCCAGGAATTGTCCCGATCATTGTTGAAATAGCGAGGTAGGCGTTGCCCGCCTTGAGCCGTTAGGCTCGGGGTGTCGAATCCGCAAAGGAGAGCAACGCCATGACGAATAATATCACGCCTTCACCGATCGCACTTGTCCCCAGC
>JBGOXX010000133.1:0-6617 GCA_041479345.1 Alphaproteobacteria bacterium | reverse complement strand
GCTTCTCCTTGCCGGCAAGGGCCATGAACGCGGCCAGATCGTCGGCGACAAAGTATTGCCCTTCGACGATGCCGAAGTAGCGCGCGAAGGTGTTGCGGCGATTCGCAGGGAACGTCCATGACCGCGTTATGGACGTCTTCCGCCGCCGCCAAGGCGACCGGCGGCCACAATACCCAAGCCTGGTCGGCGACCGGCGTTTCGATCGACAGCCGTCAGGTCGAGCGCGGCGATCTCTTCGTTGCGATTTCGGGCACCCGGGTCGATGGCCATGATTTCATCGCCGACGCGTTTCTACGGGGTGCCGCCGCCGCCATGGTCGGCCGGGTTCCGGCGGGGCTCGATAAAAATCTGCCGCTGCATGTCGTTCCCGACACGCTGGTGGCCTTAACGGCGCTCGGGATCGCCGCGCGCAAGCGGAGCAAGGCGAAGATCATCGCCGTCACCGGAAGTGTCGGCAAAACCGGAACCAAAGAGGCGCTTCGCGTCGCCTTGTCCGCCCAAGGACTGACGTCCGCCTCCGTCGGCAATCTCAACAATCAGATCGGCGTGCCGCTGTCGCTCGCCCGGATGCCGGAAGAAACCGCTTTCGGCGTGTTCGAGCTGGGCATGAACCGACCCGGCGAAATCGGCCTGTTGTCGAAGCTGGTCGAACCGGATGTGGCGATCATCACCACCATCGAGCCGGCGCACACGGAATTTTTCGATTCTGTCGCTGACATTGCCGACGCCAAGGCCGAGATTTTCTCGGGAATGTCTGGAGGCGTTGCGGTGCTTCACCGCGACAACGCCTATTTTCCCTGGCTGGCCGATGCGGCGCATCGCGCCGGGGTTTCGCGCGTTATGGGCTTTGGCGCCCATCCCGAGGCGACCGCGCGGCTCATCGATTGTGAGCTCTACGCTTCTTATTCCCGGGTGACCGCGGTCGTGGGCGGCCGCACCCTCACCTATCGCCTCAATGCGCCGGGGCGGCATTGGGTCATGAATAGCTTGGCCGTGCTCGCCGCCGTCGATGCGGTGGGCGCCGATGTTTCGGCCGCCGCCGCGGAACTTGCAAAGGTGATGCCGATCAAAGGACGCGGCCAGCGCCATCGCGTCGCCCTTTCCGGCGGCAGCTTCGAAGTGGTGGACGAAAGCTACAATGCCAGCCCGGCTTCGATGCGCGCAGCGATCGCGGTGCTCGCCGGTGCAAGGCCGGGCCCGGGCGGGCGGCGCATTGCCGTTCTCGGCGACATGCTCGAGCTCGGCAACGATTCGGCGCGGCTTCACGCCAGCCTGGCGCAGGACCTCGTCAATGCCGGCATCGATTTGGTTTTTGCCGCGGCACCCAACATGAAACATCTCTATGACGCGCTGCCCGAAGCGATGCATGGCGGCTATGCCGTCAATGCGAAGGAACTTTCGGCGTTGGTGATTCGGGAAGTCCGGCCCGGCGATGTTTTGACAATCAAGGGCTCCTATGGAACCGGCATGGGTGTGGTGATCGACGCTTTGCTTGCGCTCAATGCTGTGCCGCCGCGCGCGGCTAACCACTACTAGGCGGGGGACTGGGAAACGTGCTCTACGACTTGCTCCATCCCCTGACGGATCAGATCGGCGTCTTCAATCTGTTCCGCTATCTAACGTTTCGCACCGGCGGCGCCGTGCTGACGGCGCTGATCCTGAGTTTCGTGCTCGGTCCCCGCGTCATCCAGTGGCTGCGCCGGATTCAAGCCAACGGCCAGCCAATTCGCACCGACGGGCCGCAAAGCCATATCGTCGCCAAGGCCGGCACGCCCACCATGGGCGGCGTGCTGATCCTGCTGGCCTCGATTCTGTCGACGCTGTTATGGGCCGATCTCGGCAACGGCTTCGTCTGGGCGGCGTTGCTGGTGACACTGGGCTTCGGGATCGTCGGCGCCATCGACGATTATCTGAAGCTGAAGCGCCGGTCGAGCCGCGGCTTGCGCGGGAAATTGAAGCTTGTCGCGGAAGCGGCGATCGCCGCCATTGCCGCGGTCGTGATTTCAAATCTCACCGCCGAGCCGATCGCGAATACCTTTGCCGTTCCGTTCTTCAAGACCGTGCTCATTCATCTGGGCTGGTTCTTCGTTCCGGTCGCCGTCTTCGTGATGGTCGGCGCCTCGAACGCGGTCAATCTGACCGACGGCTTGGACGGCCTTGCCATCGGCCCGGTGATGATCGCCGCCGGATGTTTCGCTCTGATCGCCTATCTCGTCGGAAATTCGGTTTTCGCCAATTACCTGGAAATCCGGTACGTCGCGGGCACCGGCGAGCTCGCGGTGTTTTGCGGATCGCTGGTGGGTGCAGCGCTCGGCTTCCTCTGGTTCAACGCGCCGCCGGCCATGGTGTTCATGGGCGACACCGGCTCGCTGTCGATGGGCGGCGCCTTGGGCGCGGTCAGCGTCGCCACCAAGCATGAACTTGTTCTCGCCATCATCGGCGGCTTGTTCGTTCTCGAAACGGCGTCGGTCATGGTCCAGGTCGCGTCATTCAAGCTCACCGGCAAGCGCGTCTTCCGCATGGCGCCGCTGCACCATCATTTCGAACAGAAGGGCTGGAAAGAGCCGACCATCGTGATCCGCTTTTGGATCATCGCGTCGATTCTCGCCTTGATCGGCCTTTCGACCTTGAAACTCCGGTGACGCGATGATCCCGCTTCCACAATTCAAGGGCCGCACCGTCGCCGTCATGGGACTCGGCAAGTCGGGCGTCGCCGCCGCCCAGGCTTTGGCCGCCGGCGGCGCCGAAGTTTGGGCTTGGGACGACGACGACGCGGGACGAAAGCGCGCGGCCGCGCAAGGCGTTGCCATCGTCGATCTGATGAGCTGCGATTGGCGGCGGCCCAAGATTCTGGTCTTGAGCCCCGGCATCCCGTTCCATTACCCGGCCCCCCATCCGGTCGCGGCCTTGGCGCGCTCCGCCGGATGCGACGTGATCGGCGATATCGAACTTCTCGGCCGGGCCAAGGGTAGTGCTCGGCTTTGTGCCATCACCGGCACCAACGGCAAATCGACGACGACCTCGCTGATCGGCCATTTGCTCAAATCCGCCGGCATGCCCGCCGAGATCGGCGGCAATCTCGGGATGCCGGCGCTGGCTCTCGAACCCTTGAGCGCCAGCGGCACTTACGTTCTCGAAGTCTCGTCGTTCCAGCTCGATCTCACGGTTTCCATCGCCTTCGATGTCGCGGTGTTGCTGAACATCAGCCCGGATCATCTGTACCGGCATGGCGGGATGGAGGGCTATATCGCGGCGAAGCGGCGGATCTTCCGCAATCAAACGGCAAGCCAGATCGCCGTCATCGGCATCGACGACGACGATTCGCGGCGCGTCTACGAAGACATGAAAAGCGCCGGCGGCCCGCGAGCCGTTCCGATCTCCGGCGTAGGCCGCGCACCCGGCGGCGTTTATGCACTGGACGGCTGGCTCTATGACGATATGGACGGCACGCAGACGCGGATTTTCAATCTCGCCGATGCGCCGCGGCTTCCCGGCAGCCACAACTGGCAAAATGCGGCAGCGGCCTATGCGGCGGCGCGCTCGCTCGGCGTAGCGGGCGAGAAAGCGATCGCCGGGATCAAGACGTTCCCAGGTCTAGCCCATCGCCAGGAATTGGTCGCGGTCATCGACGGCATTCGCTACATCAATGACAGCAAGGCGACCAATGCCGATGCGGCGGCACGAGCGCTGGTTTGCTACCAGGACATTTACTGGATTGCCGGCGGCCGGCCCAAGGAAGGCGGCATCCAATCGCTTTCACCCCTGTTCAAGAACATCGCCCATGGGTTTTTGATCGGCGAAGCGGAGGAAGAGTTTGCGGCGACTCTGCAGGGCCATGTGCCATTCACCCGCTGCGGAAATCTCGGCGTTGCCGTCGCCAAGGCAACCGAGATGGCCCGGGCGGAGAACCGCAAATCTCCGGTCGTGTTGCTTTCGCCGGCCTGCGCCTCTTTCGATCAATGGGACAATTTCGAAGCGCGCGGCGACGGATTCCGCAAATTGGTGGCCGCGCTGCCGGGTGGCCGCAATTCCGAATCCGGAAATCCGCCGCGCACCAACAACCGGGCGGCGGGAGGCCGGGCATGAGAGCCTTCGCCCGCACCGATTCGAGTACCTTCGGCCGCTGGTGGTGGACCGTCGATCATTGGACGCTGTGGGCGGTCGCGGCCTTGATCGGCTTCGGGGCGGTCATGACGCTGGCGGCGAGTCCGGCCGTCGCCGATCACCTCGGCCTCAATCCGTTCTATTTCGCTCACCGCCAATTCATCATCCTGCCGGCCGCCGCCGCGGTGACGGTGGCGATTTCGCTGATGCCGCCCGAATGGGTCCGGCGGCTTGCCGTCGTGTTGCTGGCGGTGGCGCTTATCGGCGTCGTCGCGACACTTTTCGGCGGCACCCAAATCAAGGGCGCGCGGCGCTGGATCGGCGCCGGCGGCTTTTCGATTCAGCCTTCGGAATTTGTGAAGCCTTGCTTCATCGTGGTTTCGGCCTGGCTGTTGTCCCGGCGCAAGATGGCCGGCCAGTCGCCGCTCAGCGTCACCTCGCTCGGCCTCTTTGCCCTCGTCATTCTCCTATTGGTGATGCAGCCCGATATGGGCATGGTCGCGGTGGTGAGCACGGTTTGGCTCGGCCAGATGTTCATGGCCGGGTTGCCGCTGCGCTTCATGGCGATCCTGGCCGGGCTTGCCGCCGCCGGAATGGTCGCGGCCTATTTTCTCTTTCCCCATGTGGCAAGCCGCGTCGATCGCTTCCTCGATCCCGACACCGGCGATCACTATCAAGTCACCACCTCGCTTGAAGCCTTCGAGAACGGCGGGCTGTTCGGGCGCGGCCCCGGCGAAGGAACGGTCAAGCAAGTGCTCCCCGACGCCCATGCGGATTTCGTCCTCGCGGTGGCGGGCGAAGAGATGGGATTGCTCGCCTGTCTCGCCATCGTCGCGCTC
The DNA here is from genome assembly GCA_041479345.1 of Alphaproteobacteria bacterium. Taxonomy (GTDB): domain Bacteria; phylum Pseudomonadota; class Alphaproteobacteria; order DATDPM01; family DATDPM01; genus DATDPM01. Next base: position 1,674 of record JBGOXX010000133.1, on the reverse strand, counting down.
TACGGCTTCATCGTGCTCCGCGGCTTCGTACGAATGCTGCAGGAAAACGATTTCTTTATTTTGCTCGCGGCTTCCGGTTTGCTTGCCGAATTCGGCCTGCAAGCGCTCATCAATATGGGATCGACTCTCGATTTGCTGCCGACCAAGGGCATGACTTTGCCGTTTATCTCCTATGGCGGATCGTCGGTGATCGCCCTTGCGATCGGCATGGGCATGCTGTTGTCGCTAAGCCGCCGCCGCACCGTGGCCGGAGGATTGCGATGACGCAACTCCGTACCGTCATCGTGCTCGCGGCCGGCGGAACCGGCGGCCATATGTTCCCGGCGGAAGCTTTGGCCCGCGAACTGGCGGCGCGGCATTTCGCTCTGGCTCTGGTTACCGACAAGCGCGGTGCCGCTTTCGGCGAAAGCGACGACGTGGACGTTCACCGGATTCACGCCGGTCAGATGGTCGGCGGGACGATTCGCAAAATGGCCGGTGCGGTGCAGATGGCCCGCGGATTGTTCGAGGCGCGCCGGGTGCTGCGCCAGCTCGAACCGGCGGCGGCCGTCGGATTCGGCGGCTATGCCTCGGTCCCGACCATGCTCGCCGCCGTCTATGCGCGCATCCCAACCGTGATTCACGAACAGAACGCCGTGCTCGGCCGCGCCAATCGGATGCTCGCCTCCCGCGTCACGGCGATTGCGACCTCTTTCGAACGCGTCTCCGGTATGCCGGCCAAAGGTTCGGCGCAATTGCGGCGCACCGGCAATCCCGTCCGTCCCGAGATCGCAGCCCTATCGCGGATTCCCTATGAGCCGCCGGCGGCCGGCGGGCCGTTCAATCTCTTGATCACCGGCGGAAGCCAGGGTGCGGCGGTGTTCGGCGAGATCGTGCCGAAGGCGACAGCACTCCTGCCGCCCGAATATCGCGCCCGCCTTCGCATTGCCCAGCAATGCCGTCCGGAACATCTTGAAGTGGCAACCCGGATCTACGGCCAGCTCGGCATGAATGTGGATCTCCGCCCCTTCTTCAACGACATGCCGCAGCGTCTTGCCAAGACTCATCTCATGATCGGCCGCGCCGGAGCGTCGACGGTCGCCGAGGTTCTTGCCGCGGGAAGGCCGGCGCTTCTGGTTCCCTATCCCGCCGCCATGGATGACCACCAAACCGCCAACGGCCTGTCTTTACAGCGCAAGAAGGCGGCCTGGATCATGGCGCAGGCGAAATTCACGCCCCATACATTGAAAGACGTTCTGGGCACGCTCATGAACGAGCCGGAGCGTTTGGCCGAAGTTGCCAAGGCTGCGCTTGAGATGGGAATCCCGGAAGCAGCAAGCCGGCTCGCCGATATGGTGGCCGGACTGATTTCCAGTGGCGGCGCCCGCCACCTCGGTCGCGAGCAGACGCCGATGGAGGCCGCGGAATGACCGCGCTTCCTCTTTCCATCGGCACCATTCACTTCGTCGGCATCGGCGGCATCGGCATGAGCGGCATCGCCGAGATCCTGCACAATCTCGGCTACCATGTGCAGGGCAGCGACATGTCCGAGAACGCCAATGTGCGCCGCCTGCGCGCCAAGGGCATTGCCATCGCGATCGAGCACAAAGCCGAGAACATCGGCGACGCCCAGGTCGTCGTCATGTCATCGGCGGTCAAAGCCGACAATCCGGAAATTTCGGCGGCGCGGGCGCG
>JBGOXX010000132.1:0-6635 GCA_041479345.1 Alphaproteobacteria bacterium | reverse complement strand
GGCCACCTTGGAGCCGCCGCCGCCATGTTCGATCACGACGCAACACGCAAATCGCGGTTCATCGATCGGCGCAAAACTGATGAACAGCGCATGGTCGCGCTCTTCCCAGGGCAGATCCTCGTTCTTCTTGACGCCGCTCAGGCGTTCGGCCTTGGAAATGCGCCGCACTTGCGACGTTCCGGTCTTGCCGGCCATTTCGAACCCAGCCTCCATGATGCGCGCGGCATAAGCGGTTCCATGCGGGTCGTTGGAGACCGCGATCATGCCATCGGTCACGACCTTGAGCGACGCCGCCGAAACCCCGATCGGCGAAAAGGTGGGCACCGGGCGCGGCCTCACGCCGTCGCGGTCGACCATATCGTGGCTCAGATGGGGGATCACCGCATTGCCGCCATTGGCGAGCCGCGCCGCCATCACCGCGAGCTGCAAGGGTGTGGCCAGCGTATAGCCCTGGCCGATGCCGGCGACGAGGGTTTCGCCCGGCTGCCAGGACACGCCGAATTCCGCTTCCTTCCAATCCGAATCCGGCATCAGTCCGGGGCGCTCGCCCGGCAAATCGATGCCGGCCACGGATCCAATGCCGAAACGCCGCGCCATTTCGGCGACGCGGTCGATCCCGACCCGGCGCGCGACGTCGTAGAAATAGACGTCGCAGGATTTCATGATTCCCTCGTGCATATCGAGCGATCCATGGCCTTCCTTCTTCCAGCAATGGAAGACGGCATCGCCCAGGTGGACGGAGCCGTTGCAGACGACCCGGTGGTCGGGTGTCACGACCTTGTCCTCGAGTGCTGCCAGCGCCACCATCGTTTTGAAGGTCGAGCCGGGGGCGTATTGGCCGGCGATCGCCTTGTTGCCGAGCGGAACCTTGGGATCGGTGGTGAGCTGGTGCCAGGTGATTTCGGTCATCCCCTGATTGAAAATATCGGGATCGAAGCCGGGCGTGGAGGCCATGACCAGAATTCCGCCGGTGTGAATGTCCATGACCACCGCCGCCGCCGATTCTTCGCCCAGCCGGTCGACCGAGATTTTTTGCAAATCGCGATCCAGCGTCAGCACCATCTGGGCGCCGGGCTTGCCTTCGTCCCGGTCCAATTCCCGGATCACCCGGCCGATCGAATTGACCTCAACCTCGCTGGTGCCGGCTTTGCCGCGCAAAGCCAGATCGTAAGATTTTTCGATGCCGTTCTTGCCGATGCGGAAGCCCGGGATTTCGAGTAGCGGATCGTCGCCGAGTTCCGATTCCGCCACGACACCCACATAGCCGATGACATGGGCCGCAGCATCGCCCAGCACATATTCCCGGCTCTGGCCGGTGTCGATGGTGACACCCGGGAGATCGGGCGTGTTCACCTCGACCCGAGTCACTTCCTCCCAGGTCAGATTTTCGCGCACGGTGACGGCGAGAAACGGCCGCTTGCGACTGACCTCTTTCATCACGCGGCGGCGGTCGTAATCGTTGATCTGAATGATCTGGCCCAGGGCATCGAGGGTTTGTTCCAGATTCGGCGTCTGCTCGGCGACGATGACGACGCGGTAGTTCTGCTTATTCTGGGCGAGCGGCTTGCCGAAGCGGTCGACAATCAGGCCGCGAGGCGGCGCCAAGAGGCGAAGCGAAATGCGATTCGATTCCGACAGCTTCTTGTAGCGGGCGGCCTCCATGACCTGGAGGTAATAAAGGCGCCCGACCAGCGCCGAGGCGAGGACCAGCTGCGCACCGCCGAGAAGCACTGCCCGCCGGCTGAATCCTTTGAATTGAACGTAATCGCGATACATCTCAGACGCCCCGCAAAAGGGCCTGCTGCGAGCGGATGAAGACCCAAGTCAAAAGCGGAAACACCGCCACCGTCAACGCGCCTTGGAATACCCCAGGCAAAGGATTAATGATCGTGCCGTCGAGGCTGGAGAGGATCATCCAGAGACCGGCCATGGCGCCGGCGACGATCAGCAGAAATCCCCACCACATGACCAGGAACGACTTGCCGAGGAAGAACCGGCGTTGGCCCAGCACCACCGCGAAAACCAGAAGCAGGACCAAGGCGTTCACGCCCAAGGGCGTGCCGGTGAGCACATCCTGCACCAATCCGATGGCGAAGACGGCGGGTGTCGGCAAGAGATCGGGACGGAAAATCGTCCAGTAATAGATCGAGATTAAAACCACGGCCGGCGCCATTTCGCCGAATCCGGGAATGTGAAAAGGCACGCCCGCGAATAGGGCCAGCAGCAGGGTAACCGCGACAGGCAGCATCCGGCGCGCGATCGTATCGAGGCGCTGCCAGAAGGTCGTGTACATCCCTTAGCGCTCAGCGTTTCGCCGGAGATCGCTCGATGCTGGGGAGAAGGATTCCGTTCGTGCCGAAATCGACTACCCGGACATATTCGAGCCGGCTCCATTCGATGAAGGGTTGGACCCTGATGTCGGAACCATTGACGGAGGTGACGACGCCGACCGGGAGCCCGGGCGGAAACACGCCGGCACTTCCCGACGTGATCACCCGATCGCCTACCGCCACCGTGACGTGATCGGCCATATGGACGATTTCGGGTAGATCGGTGTTGTCCCCCGCCAGGACCGCTTGCTCCCGCGAGCTTTCGATCTCGACGGGAATGCGGGAATTGAGATCGGTGATCAAGAGAACGCGGGCCGCCCGGTCGCCCACTGTGACCACCCGGCCGACCAGCCCGTCGCCGGTGACGACGGCGTTGCCCTTTTTGACGCCCTCATGCTCGCCGGCATTGACGAGCAAGCTGCGAACGAAGGCGCCACCCGCATCGGCAATGACCCGCGCGGTGACGAAGCTTTGCGCCGCCGCTGGCGAAAAATTAAGGAGGGATTTGAGCTGAGTGTTTTCCGCGGAAAGCTGACGGGCGACGTGCTGCCAATTCAACAGGCGGTCGTTTTCGGCGCGAAGCCGCGCATTTTCCGCATCGACCGCGGCGATCTGATGAACCCGGTCCATCATTTCCGAAATCGTCGCCGCCGGCCGCGACAGGGCGTCGAGAATGGGGGCGATGGCATCGGCGGCGACCGTGCGCACGCGCTCCAGGACCACCACATCCGCCTTGCCGAGCATCATGAGGGCAAACGTCGCCGCAATCAGGGCCAGGAACGCGAATCGCTGAACCAGGACCTTGACCGGAGTCGCCAAGCGCAGGACTGAACCCTTGCGCTGCTTCACGTTTTACTCCCCCGCTTCTGCCGTCCAACCGGACGGCGTCATTCCAATGCTCAATACATGCTAATGAGAACGTTTTTCAGCGTTTTCATCTGTTCCAAACAGCGTCCCGTGCCAAGGGCGACGCAAGACAGCGCGTCTTCGGCGATCGACACCGGCAAACCGGTGGCGTGCCGCAGCACGAAATCGAGATTACCCAGCAGCGCGCCGCCGCCGGTGAGCACAATTCCCTTGTCGACGATATCCGCCGCCAATTCGGGCGCCGTGTGCTCGAGGGCGACTTTGACCGCTTCGATGATGGCGCCGACCGGTTCCGACAGGCTTTCGGCGATCTGGCGCTGGCTGATCACCAATTCTTTCGGTACGCCGTTCATCAGATCGCGGCCCTTGATCTCCATGACCCTGCCTTCGCCGTCTTCCGGCGGACAAGCGGTGCCGATTTCTTTTTTAATGCGCTCCGCGCTGCTTTCGCCGACGAGCAGATTATGGTGGCGGCGGATATAAGCGATGATCGCTTCATCCATCTTGTCGCCGCCGACACGGACCGAGCGCGAATAGACAATGCCGCCCAGCGACAGGACCGCAACTTCCGTGGTGCCGCCGCCGACGTCGACCACCATCGAGCCGGTGGGTTCGGTGACCGGAAGCCCGGCACCAATCGCCGCCGCCATCGGCTCTTCGATGAGATAAACGCGCCGGGCCCCCGCCGCTTCCGCCGATTCGACGATGGCGCGGCGCTCGACCGCGGTCGATCCGGACGGGACGCAAACGATGACTTGGGGGCTGGCGAAGGTGCGGCGGTTGTGAACCTTGCGGATGAAATGCTTGATCATTTCTTCCGCGACTTCGAAATCGGCGATCACGCCGTCGCGAAGCGGGCGAATGGCTTGGATGTTGCCGGGGGTTCGGCCCAGCATCATCTTCGCTTCGTCGCCCACGGCCAGCACTTGCTTCTTGCCTTTGACTTCGGCAATTGCAACCACCGACGGCTCGTTCAGCACGATGCCGCGGCCCTTCACGTAAACCAGGGTATTGGCGGTGCCAAGGTCGATCGCCATGTCGGCCGAGAGCATGCCAAGCAATCTCGAAAACATCCGGGGTTACCTCACACGCTTAAATCGGTCCGCGGAAAAAGGGATGCCCCTTGCTACCGCAGGAACGCACGGGGGCATTTTTTGTGACAATTCGGATCATGCGGAAAGCGCCGCGGCCGGAGCCGTCTTTTCGCGTTTCAGCATGAGCTTGTTCAGCGCATTGACATAGGCGCGGGCGGAACCCACCAGGGTGTCGATATCCGCACCCTGGCCATTGACGGTGCGCCCGTTCTCTTCGAGGCGGACGGTCACCTCGGCCTGGGCGTCGGTGCCTTGGGTCACGGCGTGAACCTGATAGAGCTGCAAATTCACCTCGTGGGGGAACAGCTGCTTGATCGCGTTGAAGGTGGCGTCGACGGGTCCGCGGCCGGTCGCCGAGGTCGAGGCTTCTTTCCCGTCGATTTCGAGAGTCAGATCCGCGCGCTGCGGGCCTTGGGAGCCGCACACCACGCCGAGCGAGACGAATTTGATCCGTGCATTATCGCGCACCACTTCGTCGTCCACCAGAGCGATGATGTCTTCGTCGAAAACTTCCTTCTTCTTGTCGGCCAAGTCCTTGAACCGGCGGAAGGCATCTTCGGCGTCGGTCTCGTTCAAGCGGTAGCCGAGTTCGGTCAACTTCTCGTTGAAGGCGTGACGCCCGGAATGCTTGCCGAGCACGATCTTCGATTGAGTCAAGCCGACCGATTCCGGGGTCATGATCTCATAGGTTCCGGCATGCTTCAGCATGCCGTCCTGATGAATCCCGGATTCATGGGCAAAAGCATTGGTGCCGACGATCGCCTTATTGGGCTGAACGACGAAACCGGTGACCGAGGAGACCAGATGCGACGCCCGCATGATCATCTCGCTCTTGATGCCGGTGTGATAGGGCAGGAGATCGTGGCGGGTCTTGACCGCCATCACGATTTCTTCCATCGCCGCATTGCCGGCGCGCTCGCCCAGCCCGTTGATGGTGCATTCGATTTGCCGCGCGCCCTGTTGTACCGCAGCCAGGGAATTGGCCACCGCCAAGCCGAGGTCGTTGTGGCAGTGAACCGAAATCCGCGCCTTGTCGATATTCGGCACCCGGCGGAACAGCATGGCGATCAATTCGGCGAATTCCGACGGGATCGAATAGCCGACCGTATCGGGAATGTTGACGGTCGTGGCGCCGGCGTTGATCGCGATCTCGACGCAGCGGCAGAGAAAATCGTGATCGGTGCGGGAGCCGTCTTCGGCGCTCCATTCCACGTCGTCGGTGAAGCGGCGCGCCAGGGAAACGCTGTCATGGATCGCTTCCAACACCGAATTCGGGCCCATTTTCAGCTTGTACTGCATGTGAAGCGGGCTGGTCGAAATGAAGGTGTGGATGCGCTTGCGCGCCGCCGGCGCCAAGGCCTCGGCCGCCCGCTCGATGTCTTTGGGGACCGCACGGGCCAGGCCGCAGACGATCGAATTCTTGACCTCTTTGGCAACGCCGCGCACGGCCTCGAAATCGCCGTTGGAGGCGATGGGGAAGCCGGCTTCGATGACGTCGACACCCATTTCCTCGAGGACGGCGGCAATCCGCAGCTTTTCCTCGAGAGTCATGGAAGCGCCGGGCGACTGTTCGCCGTCGCGCAAGGTGGTGTCGAAAATGATGACTCGGTTGCGGTCGGTTGTGTTGCTCATGGTTCGATATCCTTTGTCCGCGGGTTGCACCTAACTCGAAGCAGGACCTGAACCGGCACCGGAAATGGCACGGGTTCAGGCGCGGCTAAGTCGGAGCAACGCCTGACGGCAAAGGGGGAGCGCAAAAGTGAATGATAAATCAATGGGATGGCGGCATGAAAAGGCATCCGTCGCGGCTTTGCCGGCCGGACTGCCTTCCTTCCCCCAACGGTGTTTCACCTGATCCATCCCACTCTCAACTTTATCCGGTCAAACTCGCCCGGATTCGGACCTCTGTTCACGGCGCTCGCTGACGATCCTGAAGGCCAATAGTTAAAATGGCTTCGGCAGCTTAACAAAACGTGAACATAGGGGCTCAAGTCCGCGTTTTCCCGTCTTTTTTCTCGTTAACCGTATCATTACTTTGTTTTTGCCCCGGACCGCAACGCTTTTGTCCGCGAAACCCGCGGAGAACAAGCCAAATCCGAGGGTTGCGCGGCGCTCGCGCGAAGCGGCGCGGTAATCGCGTCCGAAGCGCTATTCGGAGCTAATTTTTGGTTTTATCCACAAGCCGGTGAGCCGAGATCCAGGGCATCATCGCGCGCAATTTTTCGCCGACCTGCTCGATTTGATGTTCCGCCGCTCTGCGGCGCATCGCTTTGAAGCTCACCTGGCCGCTTTTGTTTTCGAGCACCCATTCGCGGGCAAAGCGTCCGCTCTGAATCTCGTCGAG
>JBGOXX010000131.1:0-6705 GCA_041479345.1 Alphaproteobacteria bacterium | reverse complement strand
GTCATTCGCGGCGATCACGGATTCGACGATGCTGATCGGCGAATCGGCATCGCGCGCGATGCGGACCAGCGCCTTCGTGTCCTTGGGAAAGCACGAGCCGCCGAAACCGGGGCCGGGATGCAGGAATTTGCGGCCGATGCGGCCATCGAGGCCGATGCCGCGCGCGACATCGTGCACGTCGCCTCCGACTTTTTCGCACAGGTCGGCGATCTCGTTGATGAAGGTGATCTTGGTCGCGAGAAACGCGTTCGCCGCATATTTGATGAGTTCGGCGGTTTCGCGGCCGGTGAACAGGATCGGAGTTTCGATCAGATACAGAGGCCGGTAAAGCTGACGCATCACCTCGCGCGCGCGCTCCGATTCGGTTCCGATCACGACGCGGTCGGGCCGCATGAAATCGTTGATAGCCGAACCTTCGCGCAAGAATTCCGGGTTCGATACGACATCGACATCGGCCTTCGGATTGACAGCACGAATTCGGTGCTCGACCTCGCGCGCGGTGCCGACGGGCACCGTCGATTTATCGACGACCACCGTATAGTCGGAAATCGCCGCCCCGATTTCTTCCGCCGCTGCGAACACATAGGACAAATCCGCGTGGCCGTCGCCGCGACGGCTCGGCGTTCCGACCGCGATGAAAACCGCCGAGGCGCCCCTGACCGCCGGTCCCAGCTCGGTCGAGAAACTTAGCCTGCCGGCGCGCACATTCGCGGCCACCAAGGCATCGAGGCCGGGCTCGAAAATCGGGATCTCGCCTCGCATGAGGCGGGTGATCTTATCCCGGTCCTTGTCGACGCAGACGACGTCGACGCCGAATTCGGAGAAGCAGGCCCCCGAAACGAGGCCGACATAACCGGTGCCGATCATGGCAATGCGCATGAGCGTTTTCCTTGTTGGTGGCTAGGTGCCGATTAGGAGTAAGTCCGGCAGATGCGCCGCATCTCGTCGCGAAGATCGTCGCGCTCCAATGCAAAGGCGACATTCGCTTCGAGAAATCCGGCTTTGCTGCCGCAATCGAATCGCTTGCCCTCGAACCGGAATCCATGAAGCGGAACCGAGGCGAGCGAGGCGGCAATCGCATCCGTCAGCTGAATTTCATCACCGGCGCCCCGCTGCCCGCGTGAAAGATGCGCGAAGACCTCGGGTGTCAGAATGTAGCGACCGATCACGGCAAGAGTAGAAGGTGCATTTTCCGGCTTTGGTTTTTCGACCACGCCTTTGGCGCGTACGAGTTTACCTTTCTCTTCGGCCGTATCAAGAATACCGTACATCGATGTTTGCAGCTTCGGCACATCCATGACCGCGACCATATTCCCGCCGACCGTCTCATGGGCGGCAATCATTTGGCCCAAGCACGGGACCGGCGCCAGAATCAAATCATCCGCGAGCAGAACCGCGAAAGGCTCATCGTCGATCAAGTGTCGTGCGCACCACACTGCATGGCCAAGGCCGAGCGGCTTTTGCTGACGCGTGTAAATGACTTGGCCGGGCTCTTCGAGAATTTCGGTGATCAATTCGAGCTCGGCTTTTTTGCCTCGCTTGGCAAGCGTTTCGCCCAATTCATAGGCGTGGTCGAAATGATCCTCGAGCACGGTTTTGCCACGGCCCGTGACGAAAATGAATTCCTCGATGCCTGCCTTTTGCGCTTCTTCGACCGCCCATTGGATAAGCGGTTTGTCGACGACCGGGAGCATTTCCTTGGGCATGGCTTTGGTAGCCGGGAGGAAACGGGTGCCCAATCCCCCGACCGGAAACACCGCCTTGCGAATGGGCTTGGTCATGCGTGTCTCGAATCTCCGCGCCGCGGCTCTTGTGCCATAGCCTGCCACCGCGCGCAATGCGGCCCTTGTGACAATTCAATTAAAGGAGAATTTCCCGCGCTTGGTTAATTTTTGCCGCCAGATAGGTAGATCCGCCCTGATCGGGATGGAGCTTCAGCATCAGCCGATGGTAGGCGGCCTTGATTTCATTTTCGGTGGCTCCGGGAGCGAGACCCAAAATTTCATACGCTTCCTCTCGCGTCATTGCGGCGCTGCCGCGGGCGGCGGCGGACTTTTGTCCTCCGCCTTGTCCCGACTGGCGTCCCGACTGGCGCCCCGATTGGCGCCCCGACTGGCGCCACGAATCGCCGAAGCGCTTATCCAGATAGGCTTCGAGCAGGGATGCGGCTTGCGGATCCTGGCTTCGGCAGTCGCCGAGCAAATCGAGAAGATTCGACAAGGAGAGATCCTCGAGCTTGCTGCCCTTGAATTCTCCGGCCATGACTTCACCGGCGATCGTGCCCGAGTCATGGTCGAGAATCATCCGCAGCATCGCGGTTTCAACCGTCGAGCGCTGACCGCCGGACGGGCCGCCTGCAGCCTTCACGCGCCGCCAGAGCGACCGCCCGTGCAACAGCAGCGGCGCCAGCGCAGCAATCGCGGCGGCGGCACCGGCTAGCCGGCCGGTAGCGGCAAGGAAAATCGCCGCGCCGACCGCAGCCGCACCCAATGTCCATTTCAGCGCCTGGGCGGCACGGGCGGGTTCCACCCGGCCAAACCACTGGGCGAAAAAGATCAGCGCCGCCAGAAGCAGAATCCCGAGAAAGAGCGGCCCCATCAGTCGCTCTGGCCGCCGGGCCCGCGCAGCTGCAGGACCATCGATGACGCGGCTTTGCTGATGCGGGTCAATTCGGAAAGTGCGCTCCGCCCGCCCGCGGCAAAGACGGCGACCGCCCGCAAAAGATCGGCAAGGGCGCCGGCACTATTCGAATCGAACCGGCAATAAGCGCCGTTGGTCAGGCGGGCAATCTGCTTGAAGGCGCGTTCGGCGACGATATCGCCGCCCTCGTGAAACACGAATACCGGTACGCCGAGAAGACCAAGCTCGCCCGCGTCTTGGCACAGGCGGTCGACGTCTTCCTCCATGCAGTCGCCGACAAAAACGACGGCATTGATTTTGCGCTGCCGGGCCTCGGCGATAGCGTGACGCAGCACCTTCCCGATTTGGGTTTCGCCGCCGAGGCAAGAAACCCCCGTCATTCGCCGCGTCAACTCGGCGGCGTTGGTCAGCCACGGCGTTGTTTCGAACTCGCCAAAGCCGCGGTAATAGGCAAGTTGGATTTCAAGCCCGCCCAGCCGCTTGGTTTCCTCGAACATCTCGGCCTGAATCCGGCAAGCCTGATCCCAGCTCGGCTCGCGGCTCGCCGTCGCATCCATCGCGAACAGGAGCCGGCCGCGGCCTGGCGCGCGCACCGCCGGCATCGCTTTCAGCTTCTCGACGAAAGCGGCGATTTCGGCGGGAGAGGATTTGGCGGGAAGATTTTCGGCCATCGGCGGTTGCGATCAAGAGGTTCAATAAGACCTGCGCGATTATGACCGAGCGCCCACAAAAAAGAAGCCCGGGCAAAGCCCGGGCTTCCAAGATCGCGGAGAACGCCCGCCAGATGATGCGTGGCGGCGACTCCGGCTGTTCGCTTTGATCTAGGCTTTTCCGAGCGCGCCGGCGACTTTGCCCGACACAAAACCGAAGAGGGCGCCGACGATGATGGAAATCACGGCGAATACCAGCGGATTGCTGGTATTCGCTGCCGTCACGTCCGCATTTGCCGAAGTCAAGGCAACGGCTGCGGTAACGGCATAACCGTAAACGCCGGCAGGAATGTTCTTCAGCGCCTCGACATGGGCGCCCAAGCACAAGACCAGCACGGTCGCGCCCACCACGATTGCGGGCCACAAATTGAGCGGCAATTCAACGGGAACGCTCTTGAGAATCATAAACGCCACCCAGGCCATAATGGCGCCCCAGATGCCGCTGATGATGGTGGTCTTCAGGCCGGCGGTGTTGCCACCCGTCGCGAAATAAGTCGCCCAGGCAACGAAGATGATCCAAATCGCGACGACGCCGCTCAACGGACCCAGCGCCAACCATGTGGCGACGGCACCCAAAACACCGATACTGACGGACAATGCGACCAGACTGGTCATGTGCGATACCCCCCTTATTTCGGTTTGAAACCGAGTTTTTGATGGTCGAAGGCACACACCAATTCCGGTCCCACAACGGACCATAGCGGCGCATGCCGCAAAAATCGGTAATTACATCATATGTTTAGAGTTTGTTATTATAGCGATGTAATCAATCGATTTTTTACAATAATATCATGCCATTAGCATTAGAGAGAGTCAACGGCGACAATGGAGCTCAAAAGTTATCCACAGAAAAACCGCATCTGTGGACAGTTTTTATATTTGCCGTCATGATGCGCCCGCAATTTCCGCTCACCAATAGGAATCAGTGACTTGCGAGAATTTTTCCGCAACTGCGAAGAACATCTTCGGATATTTGCGGTTGCTTGCGACGCTGATCGAGCAACCATCTGCTATAGCGCGACGCCTCAAGCATGATCAATGTCGTCGTCCATGCCTTCGTGACCCTGTTTGTCATCGTCGATCCGATCGCTGTCGCGGCGATTTTTATCGGCCTTACCCAAGGCGGCGATGACGGCTATCGCCGTCATATGGCGGTTCGAGGCACGGTGATTGCCGCGATCGTTCTGCTTGTCTTCGCCTTCGTCGGCCAATATCTCTTCCTGGCGCTCGGCATCACGCTTCCGGCATTCAGCATCGCCGGCGGCGCTTTGTTGTTCCTTCTCGCCATCGACATGGTTTTGGCCCGTCGCAGCGGTCTTCGCTCGACCACGGTCAGCGAGGAGCGCGAAGCGGACCAGAAAGAGGACATCTCGGTATTTCCGCTAGCGATCCCGCTGATCACCGGACCCGGGGCCCTGACCTCGGTGCTCCTCCTGATGGAAAGGACCAGCGGGAACCTGATTCTGCAATTTGCCGTTCTCGGAGTCGTTGTCGTCGTTATGGCGCTGACTTATGCCGCGCTCGCCTATGCCAGCAAGATGACGCGCCTTCTCGGGATCACGGGCGTCAATGTGGTGGGACGGGTTTTCGGAATTATTCTCGCGGCCCTTGCGGTCCAGTTTATTCTGAACGGGCTTAAGGGAAGCGGGCTCGTCTAACGCCGTGATGGCACGCCGCCGTTTCAAGCTTCTTTATCTTGTCACCGAAGATTGGTTCTTCTGGTCGCACCGGCTGCCAATGGCCCGCGCGGCACGGGACGCCGGCTTCGACGTGGTGGTGGCCTGCCGCGTCCGGGATCACGGAGAGCGCATCCGCGGCGAAGGATTCCGTCTCGCACCCCTGTCCTTGCGCCGGGGCAGCCGAAATCCGTTTTTCGACCTCGCGGCCCTGATCGAAATCATCGCGCTCTATCGCCGGGAAAAACCCGACATCGTTCATCACGTGGCAATGAAGCCGGTGATCTACGGATCGTTGGCGGCGGCGATCTCGGGCGTCCACGCCGTCGTCAACGCGCTGACCGGGCTCGGCTATCTGTTTTTGTCCAACGAAATCGTCACCCGGATTTTGCGTCTGCCGCTTCGCTGGATGTTCCGCCTGCTTCTCAACCGCAAAGGCAGCCGGCTTCTTCTGCAGAACGATGACGACGCGAAGCTTTTGGTCGCACAGGGCGTTGTCGATTCGCCGCACATCGTCATCATCCGCGGCTCAGGGGTGGATTGCCGGCGCTTTGCCCCCGGGCCGGAGACGCCCGGTATTCCCATCGCCGTCCTCGCTTCGCGGATGCTGTGGGATAAGGGGGTCGGCGAACTCGTCGCCGCCGCGCGGATCTTGCGAGACCGCGGCACACCGGTTCGCGTCTTGCTGGTCGGCGATCCCGATTCCGAGAACCCGGCAACGATCCCCATAGACCAACTAGACGCCTGGAATAGGGAGGGCGTCGTCGAATGGCGCCGGCGCACGGACGACGTGCCGGCGATTCTTCGCGCCAGTCACATTGCCGTACTGCCTTCTTATCGCGAAGGATTGCCGAAAAGCCTCCTCGAAGCGGCGGCGGCCGGCCTTCCCATCGTCGCCAGCGACGTTCCCGGCTGCCGCGAAATCGCCCATGACGGCGAGAACGCGATTCTCGTTCCGGTCAAAGATGCGACGGCTCTTGCCGACGCCATCGAACGTCTGGCCCGTAACCCGGATTTGCGCCGCCGTTTGGGCAGCCGCGGCCGCGAATTGGCGCTTGCTTCCTTCACCGAAGAATCGGTTGCGGCGAAGATCGTGGCGCTTTATCGCGCGATGCTCGATCTGCCGGCAGGCAGTCCCGCCCCACCTTCCGGCGCGAAGGCGTAATTCGCAGTCATAGTGAGTCTCATTGGTCGCGGCGCAATGCCGCACCCTGAAATGTGGTTCGAAGCGGCGGCCTCGCCTATTCTGGCTATGGTTCCAGCCACGGTAAGCGGCGGCGACGGATGGCCCCATGACACCCGAACTTGTTGAAAAATACGATGCCCGTGTGCCGCGCTACACGAGCTATCCGACCGCCAATCATTTCGTTCCCGAGGTTGGGCCCGATACCTATCGGAAATGGCTGGCGGCGGTCGCGCCCACAGAAACACTCTCGCTCTATCTGCACGTGCCGTTCTGCACGAAGCTATGCTGGTATTGTGGCTGCCACACCACGATCGTCAGCGAATACGACCCGATCATCCGTTATCGCTACCTGCTATTGCGCGAGATCGATCTCGTCACCGACGCCATGTCGGCGCGCCATGCCGTATCCCACGTCTATTGGGGCGGCGGCACGCCGACGATCCTCAAGCCTTCGGACTTCGCGGATATTTGCGGGCGCTTGCGCGACCGCTTC
>JBGOXX010000130.1:0-6748 GCA_041479345.1 Alphaproteobacteria bacterium | reverse complement strand
CGAAAGCCCGGGCCACACCGCCGGCCATATGTCGATGCTGATCGAGCTGCCGAAGGGTGCTCCCATCCTGCTCTGCGGCGACGCCGCGGACCTCACCGAAAATCTCGAGCAGGAAATTGCCCCCGGATTGTGCTGGCGCGACAACGAAGACATGGCGTTGAAAAGCATCCGGATGCTGAAAGCGCTGGCTATCGAGACCGGTGCCGAGCTCTGGCCCAATCACGACATGGCCTTCTTCCGGCCTCAGGACCGGTTTCCCGGCTGGCATTCTTAGGAGAGGGCGCGGCGTCTAGTTTTCCGGTATCCGCAGGTTGAGCGCGACGCCCGCACCTTCGGCCTGCACCGATTTTGCGGCGTCTAGTTTTCCGGTATCCGCAGGGTCAGTGCTACGCCGGCGCCATCGGCCTGCACCGATTTTTCCGCCGCCCTGGCCAGCGGAATCTTTTTTCCGATGCAGTAGCGGATCAGGGCCGCCGCCACCGTGGCGTGGTCGAATCGGGTGGTGGCGCTGACGCCGTCGGCCAAGTTCTGCACCGTCAGGCTGACCGACAGATTGCCGACACCATTAATTCCGCAGGCGACCGTCTTGCCGGGAGGCATGCCGCGCTTCGTATGCTTGGCAAAGCCTTCGATCGCGTCGATGAGCTCAGCTTCGGAGAAAGATATTTTCCTGGTTTCGATGGGCACCGGATCGCCGCCGTTCGTGATCGCTGCCCATTCGCCGCCGGCAGTCCCGCGGCTCAACTTAGGCGCGATCCTTCAATATATTAAACAACTAGTATGAGCAACCGCGATGAACCGTCACAATGTCGGGGATCGCGGTATCGCGGGAAGGAAATTCGAAGAGCGACCGGGATCGGCCCGGCTCAGCTCTGGAGAGCACATATCAAGGCGTTTCGGACGGGGATTGGGAGTCTCCGGCACCGTGCCGACGGTCGGCCATGAATTGGTCGAACTCGGCCTTGTCTTTGGCGTGCCGCAACCGTTCGAGAAAATCCTTGAACTCACGCTGCTCGTCCTCAAGCCGGCGCAAGGTCTCCTCACGATATTCATCGAAGGCGCGACCGCCGGCAGCGCGACTTGGCCGCATCCCCCATACAAGACGAAGAACATATACGCCCGGATATGCTGCTTACCCCGAGAATTCGAACAACAATCCTATGAGATGCTATGGACCCGTCCCCTCGGGGCGATAGGGCCGGAGATGGTCACACCACGACCGCGTCGGTTGCCCAGGAGATTCGCAGTCGTGAGACGGATTGAATGGTCATCGTCGCTCGAAATCGGCGCCGGAGAAATCGACGACGATCACCGGCGCCTCGTCGCCCTCATGCAAGAGGTCGAAAGCGCCATCGAACAGCAAGATCAGAAGTTATGCCGCGCCAAAATTCAAACCTTCATCGACGCGGCGGCGGATCATTTTGCCAAGGAGGAAATCTTCCTTGCCCGCATCGGTTTCCCGACCATCGACGAGCACAAATTCTACCATCTATCGCTTTTGACCCGGGCGAACGAGCTGCAGAGAACATGCGCCGCCGGGGTGAGCGAGCCCGATGCGCGGATCTGTTACGACCAAGTTGCGGAGTTCCTGATCGATGACGTCATTCGCGGCGACATCGGCATCAAGGAGTTTCTCGACCGCATTAGCGGCGCTGCGATGTAGTTTTTGCCGCAAAGGCTCCCGCCAAACGAATTTTCCACCCGATATTTTTATTGGATAGACCGGAAGGAACCCTTCATTTGGCAGGGCCCGCGATCATCGGCAGAATTCGGGACCGCAGAGAATCCGGATCATAGCCCGCCGCTTCGCAAGCCGTCCGGAATTCCATCCCATTCAGAACGAACCACTGACGAGCTTCGAGACACTTCTTGAGGCGCTCGCCGGGCGTCGAGACGGCGGTGACACGATCCATGGCGTCGTCAAAAGCGCGGCCGAGGACGGCACACCAGAGCTGGCGCTCAGCCGCCTGGCTTGCCGCACTGGCGGTATCGGATTCGGCATTGACGCGATATTTCACCTGTACCGCTCTTTTTTAGATTCGGCCGTGCAGTATCGGAGTGATGCCCCGGGAATGCAACAGCGGGAGACTCTCCTCTCATTCGGGATCGATTTGGGGACGGCGAATATTTTTACACCGGACATCACCGAAGAGAACAACGATCCGGCATATGCAATCGAAGATTGCCCGTCACACAGTGACGATGGCGAAAATGGAAATTGCACCGATAGGTTCGACGCGGATTTCGTCGAACTCGCACTTCGCGCGTCAGGGGCCGGAAGCTGATCGCTGGATTGCGGGCTAATCGCCGCAAGCGGTCGGCGTCACGGCGCAATAAATCGGCCGCACAATACGACACGGACCGCCGTCCCCCTGGGGGCGGCGGTCCGTGCGTAATTAAATGAAGCAGCGTCGATCGAGCCGGCGGGTCCGCCCCGTCTTCCCGAGGACCCCGCCGGATTAAGCGGCCGCAGCCGATTTCGACGGCGACAGAGCGTGGAGCGTACTCTGGTTCATCTGCGTCATGCGGGCGGACTGATCCTGCAGGGCGGTCAGATCGGCCATGAAGAACGTCATGGCGCCGGTCATCCATTCCTGATAGGCGGAAAGCGCGTCGGCGCCGTTTCTGCTGCCGCAAAGGCGTTGAAATGACTGGAGGGCGAAGGAGGCGCCATCCTGGCAACGCTTCATTCTTTCCGCCATCATGTCCTGCATTCCCGCAAAAAGATCGGCCTGTCCGTTGAACCATGCGGCCGATTGCGCCTGCATGGCTTCGGGCAGATTGTCGATGGCAAAGAAAGCCCAGGGTTGGCCCCCGTTTTTGGGCGCTTGCTTATCCGGGCCGGAGTGAGCTTTTGCACCCTGTGCCGCCGGATTCGCCGATTTGAATTGATGTTCTGTCATTCGAGGGTCCTCCCATGCGGCGGCAATGATTTGCCGCCGATACGCAAGCAATGCGCAGCTCGGAGATGCGCATTGCTTTTTGGTGCCGTTGAACGTGTCACGATTTATACCGGCCTGTGGTTGCCGCCGTTTGCACTCCTGGTGATGGCCGCATTTGCGCCCTTGAGGCTGCCGCCGTTTGCACTCTTGGCGATGGCGGCGTTGTCCTTGCTGCACTTACTTCCATGCTGCATCGCCTGAACACCAAATTCGCGCGCCGACTTCGTGCATTGGTCGGCCTTCTCCTGATCGCCCACCAATTGCAGCTGAGCGGCTTCGCGATGTTGCAATGCCGCCTTATCGTGGCAATCCGCGGCAATCGTATGGTGATCGGAATGATCCGTACTGGTTTCCGTGAAGGGCATCGCAAAACTCCTGTGGGCGTCCGATCCCGCTGGACCCAGCGGGCGTGGAGCGCGTCAGACTTGTAGCGTTCGACGGTTTCGCCAGAGTTCGATCGTGTAAGGCGACTGATGGGTCAAATAATCATCGGTTTGCAGCTGCAAAATCTCGTCGCTGTCGAGTTCTTCGGCCATACCGATGTGATTGCCACCCTCGATCATGTTCGGACGATAGGGTGTCATCGCTGCACTCCCTGGCGCGGCATCGCCCCGGCAAGCGGCGCGAATTTCGCAAATTTGGACGAACTATTTGGACGAACTAATAGAGACGTCATAATTTAGAGTAATTCTTAAATGGTAGTTTTAATTAATTATACAAGACGCAAAATATATTTTGGCTCGGTTATTCACAAATACTTCCCGCTCGCATCAAGACGGGCGAGACCATCGTTATCGAGGTCTAGCCACCTGATCATGTAAAAATGTAATAATTAAGGCAGGGAATATTTTTCCAGGGGGATAAGAATTATTCTCAGTTCATGCCTTGTTATTTAATCTTTTCATGGTCATACTTAATAAAGCCGTTTGCGCCTTGTTATTTAATTATTTCATAACCATATTGATTTTGTAGGGGCTCTTGCCACCGCCCCGCGCATCATCAGGAGAAAAAAATGGAAGAACAATCGGCGTTCGAAGCCTCGCGGCTTCGCGACAAAGCGGCGCACTGCCGGAAACTGGCACTCGACGCGCGATCGAACGGCACCGCGGATGAGTTGGAATCCATCGCCCGGGAATACGAGGACGGCGCCACGAAACTCGAATTGGGGCTCGTGTAGAACATGGCGCGGCTCGGACCAGGCGGCGAACCGGCGAGCGATGTGAAGGGGCGCGGCCTCGCCGCAGGACGCACGACCAGGAATACAGCCACGAAACACCTCCTCGGCGCCGCCGAAAAAGGCAACGCCATCGCGCAATTCAATCTCGGCGTTTTCCTCGATAACCGCGTGGATGACAACGGCCATGCCGCTATTGGCGACCGGACGGCCGCCATCGAATGGCTATCGCGTGCGGCCGGACAGGACCTGGCGTGCGCCCAGATCAAATTGGGGGAGATCTATGCCGAGAGCGCGGATTCGCCCAAACATTGCATAGCCTCCTGTGCCTGGTTCCTCAGGGCCATACCACGCGCCAACGGCGCCCACCGCCAAAGGGCGTTGTCGGGTTTCGAGCGCGTATCGGCGCAAATGGCGCCGGCGCAAATCATGACGGCACGGCATCTGGCGACCGCCGATGCAACCGGGGCCGCCGAAGCGCCCGTCACTCTTGAAGCGTATCTCGAATGAAAGCCCGGATTGTTCTTCCCATTTCCGCTGGGTTCGCGCTTTTGGCGGCGGTGTTTGCATGGCAGATCAGCCCCGCCCTTAGCGGTGGCGATCGCTCCGTGCCGCATGGGGTACAGGCAACAGGACCGGCGGCCGAGAAAATCGCGCTCCAGTCAGCCGAGGATGACCTAAGCAACAGCAGAGATGATGACAGCAAGGCGAGCGGGACCGCTTTCGTCGCCTTCACATTCGATTTCGACGAAGCCAGGATTCAGCCTTCGGACAAAGACAAGGTGGCCCGGGCCGCTGCTTATGTTGCGGCGAATCCATCGAGCGAAATCGGGCTCGACGGCCACAGCGACCCGAACGGCAACGGGCTGCGCAACCAGAGCCTGATGGACCGGCGCATTGCCGCCGTCCGTGATGCATTGATTCGGGCGGGCGTTCCGAGCGAGAAGATCCAGACCGGAAAATTCGCCGACCCGCAGTCGAGACGCGACCGGGAGGTCGCCGCCGTGATCATCACCGCGCCGAAAAGTCCGTAAAACCGCTGTACGTTCCCCCCGTTTGTAAGACCAGGTCGCGCTCAAAAGCGCTCATCGGTTACCGGCGGCGCTCCTCCATCGCGTGACGGCGGAATCAGGCCGTGGCTTCTCGCATCAAGCCCAGAATATGACGTTCATAGTCGACACAGCCGGGCGTATCGAGCAACTGCTCGCGAGTCGAGATTTGATGACCGGCCTTGAAGCTGAGGGGAATGAGATCCCGGATGCGGCCGGGATTGCGCGACATGAATACGATCCGGTCGGCGAGGAAAAGCGCTTCCATGATGTCGTGGGTCACCAGCACAACCGTCATTTCGGTGTCGGCAATGACTTCTTTGAGAAGCTCTTGCATGCTGCGGCGCGTCTCGGCGTCGAGGGCGCCGAACGGTTCGTCCATCAGCGCAATTTCGGGCGCATTGGCGAGCATGCGTGCGATGGCGACTCGTTGCTTCATGCCGCCTGAGAGCTGCGTCGGATAGGCATTCTTGACCGCCGTCAGATGAACCCTGTCGAGGAAGAATTCGGCACGTTCGCGCCGTTCCTTTTTCGGAACGCCATTGATTCGGAGTCCGTATTCGACGTTCTTCAGCACCGTGAGCCAGGGGAAGGATGTGTAGGTCTGGAACACCATGCCGCAATGGCGGGAGGTTCCGACGATCGGTTCGCCGTCGAGCAGGACTTCGCCCGAGGTCGCCTGATCGAGTCCCGCCATGATCCGCAACAGGGTCGATTTCCCGCACCCCGAGGGCCCGAGCAGGGTGCAGATCTCATTTCTGCGGATGCTGAAATTGACGTTTTCGAGGGCGACGATATTGGCGCGGCGGTTCAGTTTGTAGGTCTTGGAAACATTCCGCACGACGAGCTTGGATGACAATGCAGAGGTCACCGGTCCGCCGGCTTGCGGAACATCCGCGTCCGATGAAAGCGCCATACGATCACCGGAACGCGGCCCGATTGCCGCGTTCCATGCCATTGTCCCGGCAAAATCAGCCGCGATAGCCACTCTTGTAGAGCTCCCCGAGCACGCCGCAATCGACGCCCTTTTCGTAGGGCACCGTGTTCTTGATCAAACCGAATTTCTTCCACCACGTATTCAAGAGTTCGAAGTGATCCTTCATCTGGCCATTGGTCTGCTTAAACGGCGGATCGCCGGGGGCGGCGCCGCAGAAGCGCGCCGTTTCCATGAAGGTGTATACGTAAAGGCCGCCATCGAGCCCACTGCCGTCCTTGCCCAGCACGAGTTCGACGTCGGGAACGCTCATTTCCATGCCTTTGGCGATGATGGCATTGCCTTCGGTCGGATTCTTTTTCCACCAGGCAATGGCGTCATAAAGCGACTTCGCGACTTTGAGCGCCACGTCGTGGCGCTTGGCGATGAAATCGGAATTCATGAAGAGGGCGTCGGCAGTGAGCGCCTGTTTGGTCCAATAATCGTCTTTCGAATCGGCCAGAACCTTCGATCCCTTAAGCGCTTTCAGCAGATTCGAGGCGTAAGGCTCCCAAAACTCGGCGGCGGCGACTTTGCCGCCGATCATGGCGCCCAGTGCATCGTCGGCGATGATGTTTTTGTAGTTGACCGAGTCGAACGCCGCGCCGTT
>JBGOXX010000129.1:0-6765 GCA_041479345.1 Alphaproteobacteria bacterium | reverse complement strand
CTAGAGCGGAATCCGATCATGCTGAAGCGTAGCCGGAGTTTTTGAAGTAGTTGCGGCATTCGGCTTTTGTGAAGAGGTCGAGAGTATTTCCGATTCGATCGTAGAGGGCAGGAACGGTGCGTTCTTTGGCCTTGCGCAGATGTGCTTTGAACTTTGAGAAGGACTGCTCGATCGGATTGAGATCGGGGCTGTAAGGCGGCAGGTAGCGCAGTTCGGCACTGGCCGCTTCGATGATTTCGCGCACGTCTCCCACCTTGTGAGCGGGAAGATTATCCATAATGACGATGTCGCCTGGCGTGAGCGTCGGCACGAGGCATTGCCGCAGATACTCGATGAAGATCGCCCCGTTCATCGGGCGGTCGATGACAAACGGCGCGGTCACGGCGTCCTGTCGCAACCCGGCGACGCAGGTCACTGTTTTCCAATGACCCCAAGGAACGCGGCCGATGACCCTGCGGCCGCGTTTCGAGCGCCCATAAAGGCGCGCCATCTTGGTCGATGCCCCTGTTTCATCGATGAAAACCAGCCTTGCCGGGTCGAGCGATTTCTGCTCGCTTATCCAATCCGCGCGCGCTTGCGCTACATCAGGCCGCTCTTGCTCGGCCGCGTGCACGGTTTTTTTTGAAGCTGATCGCCTCGCGCTCGAAGAAGCGCCACACCGTCCCATAGCCGACGATGACCCCGCGTTCTTTCAACTCGTCCCGGAGCTCCTCCAAGGTTAGATCGGGCACCGCGTCGATCCGCTCCAAGATCCAGCCCCGTTCATTCGTCAGGCGAGAACGGTGGTCGCCACCCATCGGTTTGGCGGCCACGCTTCCGCTGCTGCGCCAACGCTTGACCCAGTTCACGACCGTGCTGATGCCAACCCCGAACAGCGCTGCCGCCTGCCGGCGTGACATCCCCCGATCAACCGCCGCAACAACGCGCTCGCGAAGATCCAATGAATAAGGTTTTGCCATCCATGCTGGCCTCCACTCCAGCCAGCATGTTGAATCAGATTTCAGCCGCCCTGGGAATCCCCAAGCCGATTCAATCCGTTCGGATTACGCTCTAGTTCTGTGTCGCCAGCGTGCTCGTCGAATACCTCCGTGATCTCGTCGCGGATCGAAGCGAAATCCGGACTCGGAACTTTGTCGACCCAGCCCCTGTCAGACAAGCTGTCCACTTTCCCGCAAAGACGCGTGAATTCTGTCGGGTCAAGCAGCGGCTTCAGGATGCCTCGAAGGGCGGCATGGAGCGCCGCATGCTCCGGCTTTATCCGCTCTACGCGCGCTGACCAGAGCGCCGCGACATAACCCTCCGCGGCGTGGGCGTCGTCAACGATGATGACTTCCGCGTCATCGAAAAAGGGGTTGGTGTTAAACAGGCTGCTGTAGGTTGTTACTGCAACATTGTCTGCATTCCGGTAAGCCGTTTCCGCCGCGGGATCGTAATCCTTAATCCTCCCGGTGAACCCAACTACTGTGAGACCGTATTTCTCGTCAGCTTGCTCGACCACTTGATTGACGAGCTGTTTAGTTGGACAGAGATAGACAACCCGCTCCTGATTCTTGCGGCGGCGCCACTCGGCGATCATCAGCCCTACCAGCGTCTTGCCACTTCCAGTCGGAAGCTGCAACGCGATGTCAGCGGCATTCACCCCGTGCACCGCATAATTTTTCATGACCTCCCGTTGATGCGGGAGCGCATCCGGAATTTTCCGTCGTGGCAGGTCCAGAATCAGCTTCTCAGGACCATCCGGAACGATCAAGGGTGGCGGTGCTTTCTTGAAGGCCATGGCTATTTTCGCTTACGCATCGGGACGGCGCTATAACGACTGCAATTAAACCAACGCATAGTTTGGAGGTGTTTACCACGAATTCGCAACGCTAGAGAAATTCACCTGCCAACGACCTCGGCCCGATGAAACGCATTCTCGACCCACCTATCGAGGGCCTATGTGAACACTATGATCAGGGCACGCAGCTGATGTCCGCCTCGATTCACCAGCAAAAACTCGACGAGACTAACTCGCTATGGCATACGTAAGTATGTAGGTGCCGAGGGTGCGACACCTCCCCTCACGACCCCTCTTCACACTGATCCCACGACTAAAACCGATTCGACTTGGGAAATCCGGTGGGCGGGAGGCGGCCGGCTTGGGCGCGCTTGCCGATCCAGGCGCGGAGATCGGTTTCGGTGCGGGTGCGGTCGCCGAGGCTCCAGGTCAGGCCCTCGGCGAGAGTGAAGGCCCTGACATCCGATAATCCGCCGTCCTTGTATTTTTGAAGGATCACGCCGCGGCCGCGCGCCATTTCCGGAAGTTCTCCGAGCGGAAAGACGATGAGCTTGCGGTTCTCGCCGAGCACGGCGAGATGATCGCCTTCCGCCGGAACGCAAGCCACCGCCGCAACGCCCTCGCCGAGATTCAGCACCTGCTTGCCGGTCCGGGTCTGGGCGATCACGTCGTCTTCGGCGACGACGAAGCCGCGGCCGTCTTTTGCCGCGACCACGAGTTTCCGTCCCGGCTTGTGAAGGAAGAGCGCGACGATATCCTGATCGTTGGCGAGATCGATCATCAGGCGCACCGGCTCGCCATGGCCGCGCGCGGCGGGGAGTTTGTCCACGCCCAGCGTATAAAAACGCCCATTGGTGCCGAAGACCACGAGCTTGTCGGTGGACCAGCAGGGAATGGCAAAGCGCGCCTGATCGCCCTCTTTGTAGCGAAGATCCGCATCCGCTCCCAAATGGCCCTTGGCGGCACGGATCCAGCCCTTCTCCGAACAGACGACCGTGACCGGTTCGCGCGCCACCGTGGCTTCGACCGGAACCTCGATCGCCGCCGGTGGTGCCCCGATCTTGGTTCGCCTGCGGCCGAGATCGGTCGTGGGCCCGAAGCGCTTTTTGATGCCGGCGATTTCATCGGCAATCGCCTTCCAGCGCTTGGTCGAATCCTTGAGCAGCGAGCGCAAATCCTTGGCCTCGGCGGTCAGGGCTTCGTGTTCCTTGCGGACCGAAATCTCGTCGAGCTTGCGCAGAGCGCGCAACCGCATTTCCAGAATCGCTTCGGCTTGCCGGTCGTTGAGCTTGAAGCGCTTCATCAACACCGGCTTCGGCTCGTCTTCCCGGCGGATGATGCGGATCACTTCATCAAGATGGGCGTAAACCGCCAGATAGCCTTCCAGCACTTCGAGGCGCAGGCCGATTTTTTCGAGGCGGAAGCGGGTGCAACGCAGGAGCACTTCGTGGCGGTGATCGAGGAAGCTTTGCAGCACCTCGCGCAAGGCCATGACCCGCGGCGTCCCCGCCCCATCGAGCACGTTCATGTTGAGCGGCACGCGGGTTTCGAGCTCGGTCTGGCGGAACAGGGTTTCCATCAGAACATCGGCTTCGACATTGCGGCTCTTGGGGTCGAGCACGAGGCGAACATCCGCCGCCGATTCGTCGCGGACATCGCCGAGGAAGGCCAGTTTCTTTTCCTCGATCAGCTGGGCGATGCGTTCGATCAGCCGGGATTTTTGAACTTGATACGGAATTTCGGTAACGACGATCCGGTACTGGCCTTGGCCGAGATTTTCGACTGCCCAGCGGGCGCGAAGGCGGAAGCTGCCGCGTCCCGTGGCATAGGCTTCGGCGATGCTCTCGGCCGGCTCGATGAGCTCGCCGCCGGTCGGGAAATCGGGGCCGGGGATGAATTCGACCAGCTTGCCCACGGTGACCCGCGGGAATTTGATGAGGTGCAGCAGCGCGTCGCAGATTTCCCCGGCATTGTGGGGCGGAATGCTGGTCGCCATGCCCACCGCAATGCCGGCGGCGCCATTGGCGAGCAGATTCGGGAAGGCGGCGGGGAGCACCAGGGGCTCGCGCCCTTCCCCGTCATAAGTATCGCGGAAATCGACCGCGTCTTCGTCGATGCCTTCGAGAAGCTGCTGGGCAACCGGAGTCAACCGCGCTTCGGTGTAGCGCATGGCGGCGGCGTTATCGCCGTCGATATTGCCGAAATTCCCCTGCCCGTCCACCAGCGGATAGCGCTGGGCGAAATCCTGGGCGAGACGGACCAGGGTGTCGTAAACCGCGACATCGCCGTGGGGATGGTATTTGCCGATCACGTCGCCGACGACCCGGGCGCATTTCTTGAACCCGGAGGCGGGATCGAGGTGCAGCTCGCGCATCGCAAACAGCAGACGGCGGTGAACCGGCTTCAATCCGTCGCGCACATCGGGGAGCGAGCGCGACATGATGGTGGAAAGCGCGTAGGAGAGATACCGCTCCGACAACGCCTCGGCGAAGGCGGTCTCGCGGATTTCCCCCGTCGGCGTATTCTTGGCACCCTTTTTCATTGAGTCTTCATCAGGTCGTCATCGAGTCATCATCGGGTCTTTATCGCGCCGCTTTTCCGGGCGCTAGAGTATCCAAGGAAACGATCCGGTCAATGAGGCGCGTGCGGGCCAGGGGAAATTTCTTGCCGTGGGGCGCGAACACATGGCGTTCGAGAAAAGAGCCGGTGAGCCGCAAGCCGTCGGCGATGTCTTTCGGCGACGCCGGCGTTTCGGATTTCAGAAGAAAAGCCGGCAAGGGCAGCAACCGGTCGCGATAGGGCTCCCCGGCGGCGGCCGAGACCGCGCGCCCCGTTTTCGGCGAAACAAAAATCAGCGTGTCGTTGCGCCCGGTCGCGGCGCATTGGGAAAGATCGAGGCCGAAGCCGAGATCGGTCAACAGATCGAATTCGAAGCGGACGTAGATGCCTTGCCAATCGGCGGATGGCGCCTGTTCAAGCGCCGCGAGGAGACCGGACAGGCTTTCGAAGACCTTATCGTGGCGCTCGCGCTCGGCCAACACGGTGTCGACCAGCGCACAGGCCGACGTCAATGCGGCCAATTTCAAGGGATCGTCGAGGACGGTGGCGGCGAAACTATGCATGAGTTCGGCCTGGAAATTACCGAGGTGATCCTCAAGCCGCGCCCGCCACCGCAATTGCACGAGATTGCCGGGTTCGAAGGTGCCGCCGGCCCGCTTGGCGCCGCGCACCAGCCCGGCATGGCGGCCATGCGCGGAAGTCAGCGCGCTGACCACGGCCGACGACTCGCCATGCCGCCGCGCCGACAACACGATGCCGCGGTCAGACCATTCCATCGGTGCGTTTCGTCATGCGTCGAAATCGAGACCCAAGGCTCGATAATGCTCGGGCTTTTCCGACCAGCCGCGGACTTTGACATGCAGGAACAGATGGACGGGATGACCGAACATCTGTTCGAGCTCCCGACGCGCCGCGGTTCCGATCGCCTTGATGCGCGCGCCCCCTTTGCCCAGCACGATCGGCTTGTGACTGTCGCGCTCGACATAGATCACCTGATCGATCTTGGCGCCGCCGTCTTCCAAAGTCTTCCAGGATTCGGGTTCGACGGTCGCCGCATAAGGCAGTTCCTGGCGCAATTGAAGGAAAAGCTGTTCGCGCGTCACCTCGGCGGCCAGCAAGGCCTGGGGCATATCCGAGAGCTGGTCTTCGGGATAGAGCCACGGGCCGAGCGGGAGCCGTGCCGCGAAATGCTCCATCAGATCGTCGACCCCGTCGCCGGTCGCGGCGGAAACCATGAAGATGTCGGTGAAAACGCCTTCGCGGTTGAGCTCGTCGGCCAAGACCAGCAATTTGTTTCGCGCCACGAGATCGATTTTATTCAACACGAGGACGGCTTTGATCGATTGGTCTTTGAGGCCCGATAAAAGCCTTCGTGTATCTTCGCGGATGGAATGCGAGGCATCGACCAGAACCGCGACGATATCCGCGGATGCCGCACCCGCCCAGGCGGCGGCCACCATCGCCCGGTCGAATCGCTTCTTCGCCTCGAAGATGCCCGGCGTGTCGATGAAGATCAGTTGGGTCTGGCCATGGAGGGCAATCCCCAGAACCCGCGTTCGGGTGGTCTGCGCTTTCGGCGTGACGATGGAAATCTTGGCCCCGACCAGCCGGTTGAGAAGCGTCGATTTTCCGGCATTGGGCGCGCCGAGCAAGGCGACGAATCCGGCGCGGCGCGAGCCCGCTTCAGTGGACCCCGCTTCAGTGGACATCGTGCAACCGGCGCAGCAGCGCGGCCGCCGCCGCTTGTTCCGCCGCGCGCTTGGAGGAGCCGCTTCCCGAAACCGGCGGAATTCCCGTCACTTCGACCTCAATGCAGAAGATGGGATCGTGGGGCGGGCCTTCGGTTCCCAGCGTCCGGTAGACCGGAAGCGGTTTATGGGCCGCCTGCACCCATTCCTGCAGGGCAGTTTTGGCATCTTGCGGAGGCGTCGTCGCGGCCTCGATTCGGGGCGTCCAATGAAGGGTGACGAATTTACGCGCGGCTTCGAATCCGCTGTCGAGATAAAGGGCGCCGATGACGACTTCGCAGGCATCGGCCAACGTCGCCGGCTTTTCGCGGCCGCCGGAATCCTCTTCGCCTTTGCCAAGCAGGATATATCCGCCGAGATTGAGTTCCTGGGCGACGGCCACCAAGGAATCGCGGCTGACCAGGGACGCGAGCCGCCGCGCCAGATCGCCCTCGGATTCCACCGGAAAGCGACTGATCAAAAGATCGGCGACAACGAGACCCAGCACCCGGTCGCCCAAGAACTCGAGACGCTCGTAAAATTGCCCCGCCGCGGTGCTCGGATGGGAAAGCGCTTGGCGCAGCAGATCTTCATTGTGAAAGCCCAGCGCCGCGGCGAGTTCCTGAACCGGACGAATAACGATCGGGGCATTCATCGGGGCCTGGTTGCGGCTCACGGTTCGAGCGGGTGGAAGAGCCGGGT
>JBGOXX010000128.1:0-6770 GCA_041479345.1 Alphaproteobacteria bacterium | reverse complement strand
CTGGTGCAAGGACGATCCGGAGAAGTGTAAAGCGCGCCACGAGCAGTGGTGCAAAGACAATCCGGAAAAATGCAAGGCACGGAAAGAACACCACGAGCAGTGGTGCAAGGATCATCCCGACAAGTGCACGCCTCACGACGGGGATTCGAGCTCGAAGCCGTCCGACAAGCCTTCCGATTCAACGACGCCGGCCCCCGGCAAGTAACGGGGAATCGGCAAGGACCGAAAGAACGGCCGCGGGCATTAAAACTCGCGGCCGATTTTTTGAGGGATTTCCCGCCGACTTATTCCGCCGCCGGATTATTCCACCATCGAATTATTCCACCGCAGATTGGCGGTTGCGGATCTCGCCGCGGCTGACGGCGATGCCAAGCTGGAGACTCTGGGCGATCATTTCGGCGCGATTGATGAAAAGGCCTGCCGCTTCCGGCGGGCAGAGTGCCACGGCGGTCTCCCGGAAAAGATCGAGCCATCGCGCGAAATGGGTCGGGCGCATCTCGCCCTGCAAATCCTCGAGTGCTGCGTGGATCGCCATCGGCGTTCCCTTGTAGCGCCCCGACATCAGAACCACCGAAGACCAGAAATTGCACATCTTTGCCAGATGCGGATCCCAATTTTCGCCGATCGCGCGTTCGAAGATCGGTCCCAACACGGAATCGGTTCTGATCTTGGCGTAGAAGGCGTGCACCAGGCGGGCGATCATGGCTTCGGTGATGCCGAGCGGAACGCCGGGGGCGATACGGTTTGGCGAAGATGGGGCGGACATGGCCTGCCTCTCAAAAGGTTTAGAACATAAATAAGTTATATATCTTTATTGGGAAGGGGCGAATCGCCGCAGCATTGATGCCGGCACCCGGCTTCGTCAGAATGGCGCGGCGACGGAATTCCGCGTTTCAGCAGGGGTGCACCAAATGGGCTCGATGATCGAATTTGCGCGGCCGGATGGCGGCCGGACCAAAGGCTATCTCGCCGACGCCGGCAAGAAGCGGCCCGGCATCGTCATCATCCAGGAATGGTGGGGCCTGAACGATCAGATCAAGAGCGTTGCCGACCGCTTCGCCAAGGCCGGAATCACGGCGCTCGCCCCCGATCTGTTCAAAGGCAAGGTGACGGCCAAACCGGATGAGGCGAGCCATTTGATGAACAGCCTCGATTTCCCCGACGCCACCCATCAGGATTTGCGCGGCGCGGTGAAACATCTGAAATCGCTGTGCCCAAAGGTGGCGGTGACCGGATTCTGCATGGGCGGCGCGCTGGCCATCGCCGCCGGGGTGCATATTCCCGAAATCGACTCGGCGATTTGCCTCTACGGCATTCCGCCCCAGGAATTCGCCGACCCGGCAAAAATCCAGGTGCCGTTCCAAGGCCATTTCGCGACCAAGGACGATTGGATCACGCCGGCGAAGGTTCGTGAGCTGGAAGACTCGCTGAAGAAAGGCGGCGTCGATTACGAGCTTTACAGCTACAACGCCCATCATGCCTTCTGCAACGACCGCCGGCCGGAAGTCTACGATGCGGCAGCGGCGAAGCTGGTTTGGGACCGGTCGCTGAAATTCCTGGCAGCGAAGCTCTAATTCAATGTGTGCATCGGTAGGATGTTCAGACGGCGCCGACTTTTGAAGACGGCGCCGTCGGTTGAGTAGACTGGTTCTTTTTTGAGTTTGATTACTTCAGCAGCTTGACCAGAGCTTTGCCATGGCCCGAGGACAGTTCCTTGGCATCGACCGTGCCTTCGTTGTCGCGGTCGGCGGCCTTGAAGCGCTGTTCGACCACCGCGGCATATTCGTCCTTACTCACCGTGCCGTCCTTATCGCCATCCGCGGCGGTGAAATTTTTTCCGGCCAAGTGCTTTCCCAATTCCTTCTTATCGAGCGTGCCGTCATGGTCTTTGTCGAGCTTATCAAACTCCGTAGAAGCTGCCGCTTTCGCCTCGTTCAAATCCACCGTCCCGTCGTTATCCGTATC
The DNA here is from genome assembly GCA_041479345.1 of Alphaproteobacteria bacterium. Classification (GTDB taxonomy): domain Bacteria; phylum Pseudomonadota; class Alphaproteobacteria; order DATDPM01; family DATDPM01; genus DATDPM01. Next base: position 4,805 of record JBGOXX010000128.1, on the reverse strand, counting down.
CAAAGTTTTGAGAGCGCTGGCGCCTTTTGCCCATGCCGGGTTGGCGCCCGGTGTGATCCCGAAAAATAAACCAAAGCCAAGGACGGCAAGCGCCGTCACCACAATTCGTTTCATGCTGTTTCTCCGTTCGTTGGGAAGGATATCGATACTATTCCCGGCCGGCGCGGCAATAACAAGAAATACTCTCGTGGCCAATCAGCCTGCATACTTCCAAGCGCCCGATTCAAGATGACGGCGCCCCGAGTTTCTACTTCTCGCATTTCTTGAATTCGTCTTCCTCGATCGAGAACGCGTAGGGCTGCCCGCCCTTCAGCTCGACATTCCGCAAGACGCACTTTCGCCCCGATTTATCAGAGAATTTCACGTCGTAGGTGCCGGGGGTCACATCGGTCAGCGTCAAGCGCTCGTCGGCGTCGACGGATTTGTCCTTGTCGTTTTCGCACTGATTCTTGCCCCAAGCATTGGTTCCGGGTGCTGCCAGATAAAGCTCCGTGATCGTCGCAATCGTCAGATTCCAAAAGCGCATGCGCTCCGCCGCAAACCCGGCCGAGGACAAACCCACGAATACCATCACCGTCAGCAGGATCTTACGCATCGGCACACCTCACTCGTTTGATCAGCCGCCAGAAATAAGCGCCAATTCCGCTGAACGGACGCTGAATCGGCCGCCAGCGAAACGCCCGATCCGGGATTTCCTTGTTACCCAATCTTGGGCCCAATCTTGACGAAGCGAAGGTGCGACGTTACGTACGGTTCTCAACCTTACCCCCGTGCGCCAGAATATACCGTCGGCGAAAGCCCCTAGTTTTCAAAGAGTTATTTGAAGGGAGTCACCGAACGTCGGGGCCCGGGCCGGCGTTTCGGACCCAGATTTGTGTTTCGAACCCCAGGGTTGTGTTTCGAACAGAGAGCGAGCGTGACCGCCACCAGCCCGAATGCCGCCGGCCCGAATGACGCCAACCACGGGCGCAGCGCCGCCGAGCGCACGGCGGTGCGCGTGCTGATCACCCTCAGCTTCTGCCATCTGCTCAACGACATGATGCAGACCTTGCTGCTCGGGATCTATCCGCTCCTCAAGACCACGCTGGATCTCGATTTCGGCCAGATCGGCCTCATCACCCTCACCTTCCAGATGACGGCGTCCATTCTTCAACCGTTGGTCGGTATCTACACCGATCGCCGGCCGCAGCCTTTCGCGCTGGCCATCGGCATGGGCTGCACCCTAGCCGGGCTCCTCATGCTCTCGGTAGCGTCAACCTTTCCCTTGGTGCTGCTTGCGGCGGGCCTGACCGGCATCGGATCGTCGGTGTTCCACCCGGAATCCTCCCGCATCGCCCGCACCGCTTCGGGCGGGCGGCATGGTTTTGCCCAATCCCTGTTCCAGGTCGGCGGCAATTTCGGTTCGTCGCTCGGGCCTTTGCTTGCCGCCTTCATCGTGCTGCCGCGCGGACAATCCAGCATTGCCTGGTTTTCAGGGGCGGCGCTGCTGGCCATCGTGTTGCTGTGGAAGATCGGCCATTGGTACAAGAAAAATGGAAAGGCGCGCCATGAAGCCGCCCAGCGGAATCACAAACTCGCAACCCCGGTCTCTTCGCGGAAGATCGGGCTGGCGCTCACGATTCTGGTCGCGCTGATCTTTTCCAAATTCTTCTACGTCGCGAGCTTCACCAGCTATTTCATGTTTTATCTGATCGATAAATTCCATGTGCCGGTGCAGGTGGCGCAGATCCATCTCTTTATATTCCTGGGTGCGGTTGCGGCCGGCACCATCATCGGCGGGCCGCTCGGCGACCGCTTCGGACGCAAAGTCGTGATCTGGTGCTCGATCGCCGGCGTGCTGCCCTTCACCCTGCTCCTGCCCTACGCCAATTTGTTCTGGACCGGCGTGCTCAGCGTTCCGATCGGACTCATTTTGGCTTCGGCCTTCCCGGCGATCGTCGTTTACGCCCAAGAGCTCATGCCCGGACGGGTCGGCATGGTTTCCGGATTGCTGTTCGGATTCGCCTTCGGCATGGCCGGCATCGGCGCCGCAGCCTTGGGCGAGCTCGCCGATCACACCAGCATCGAATTCGTCTACGGGATCTGCGCGTACCTGCCGGTCATCGGTTTTCTGACCGCGTTCTTGCCGAAGGTCGAGCGAGCGCGCCGCTCTTAGGCCTCGAAATAAAAATTTCGATTTTCGCTCAGGCCTGTTCGCCCGCTTCCGGCGCCAGCTTGCCGATTGCACCGAAGACGAAAATCAGCATATCGACAGTCTCGCCGTCGCGGGCGAGCGGGAAAGCCACGCGCTCGTATTGAACATGCTCGCGGCCGGGCGTCGCCACGACGCCGCGCCGGTATTGCGGTTGCCGAGTTTGGAGGATCTCGTCGTAGCGGCGGATGATCTCGGCGCCGTCCTGGCCGGTGAGCACCTCGTCGACATATTTGCCGGTCCGGTCGCTACCTTGGATCGCGACCGCCTCCGTACCCACCAGCCGAAGCTTATAGCGGGCGGACCCATCCGGCTGCCGGACGACGTCCATCAGCATCAGATAAGGCAGCAGATCGAAAAGCTCCAAGGGGTCGATGTGCTGGCGGCCGGGCAATTTCCCCGGCGGCGCTTTCGCCGCGAGGTATTCTGAGAGGCGGCGAAACCGCGGATGCCCTTCGGTCGGAGACGGATCGTTCATTAATCCAAAATACTGATTTTCGGTAGTCCAAAATAGTCATTCCTCAGCAACCGGCCAAGATCGGCCGTGTCGCAGGGATTCGCCTACCGAAATCTTCAAGCGGAGGGGTTACTTACGGTTCTTGAGATAATTTTCCCAACCGCCATGAGCGGTAATCTCGACGGCGTCTTCGACGGCATGGGCTTCGCAGAGAAAGCCGCTGACCAAGCTGCCGTCTTCGAGTTCCACCTTGCCGATGCCAAGCGGTGCTGGAATGCGCGCGACGAAGCGGCCGAAGGCATCGGGGGAAAGGCTCCACACTTCACCGGCAATCCCGGGACCATCATGAGAGGGTTCGCGCAACAAGCCCGGCTTTGGCGGCGCGGTATGGGGCAGAACGAACAACCGATAGCTTTTTGCCGTGCGAACCGGGCGTAAGAGAACCGCACCCAAATTCCGCAACTCAGGATTGAGCGGCATGCCGGAAAGATGGGCGCCGACGACGAAGAGAGAGATTCGGTCGCCTGAGTCGATTTCGCTGAGAGATCCGGACGGCAGCGCCGCCTCCCGCGCGGCCCCCATGCCGAAATTCCCCGCCCGGTGCAGCCGGTCGGCGGTGGCGCCGAGCGCATGATCGCAGAAGGCCGGCGCCACGAGCGTCACGCCGAAAGCCAATCCGTTGCCGCGAAATCCGGCCGGCACGGCGACCGCGCAAGTGTCGAGCAGATTGACGAAATTGGTATAGCGCCCAAGCCGCTTGTTGAGGGCGATCGGATCCGCAGTCACTTCCGCCACCGCGTATTGCGCCGGCGCCGTCGGCAGCAACATAAAATCCATGTGGGCCCATTGTGCGTCGGCCTGATGGGCCAGTCCGGCTAATCGATATTGGCCTTCGAAGGCATCGGCGGCGGTGTAGCCCCGCGCCGCGGCGATGATGGTGCGAACCGTCGGATCCATCGCCTCTTCGTGCTTGGCTATGAAATCCTTGATCGCGGCCAAACGTTCGGCGACCCAGGGCCCGTCATAAAGCAATGCGCCCGCCGTTTGAAACGGCGCGAAGTCGATTTCGATGGGCTCGCCGCCCAATCCGGCAAGCCTTGCGATCGCCGCGTCGTAGAGCGAGGCCATGTCCCCATCGCCGAAGAATTCCCGATCCCGCGCCGCCAGCACCCCGAAGCGAAAGCCGGCCTGCGGCAAGGCATGAAACTCCGCCCGGCGCGAAAACGGATTGGCGGAATCGAAATCCTGCGCAACGCGCGCAATTTCCGCCGCATCGCCCACCGTCTGGGCGAAGATGGAAACGCAATCCAAGCTGCGACAGGCGGGAACGACACCGGCGGCGCTCAGCAAACCGCGGGTCGGTTTCCAGCCGACGATGTTGTTGAAGGCCGCCGGCACGCGGCCCGAACCGGCCGTATCGGTGCCGAGCGCGAAGGCGACGAGCCCGGCCGCGACCGCGACCGCCGAGCCGGAACTCGACCCGCCGGAAATATAGCGATCGTCGAAGACGCAGCGCGGCGCCCCGTAAGGAGACCGCGTGCCGACCAGCCCCGTCGCGAATTGATCGAGATTGGTTTTGCCGATCAGAATGGCGCCGGCGGCAAGGAGCCGCTCGATCACTCTGGCATCGCGGGTGGGTTCATAGGCAAATGCCGGGCAAGCGGCGGTGGTCGGCAAACCGGCGCAATCGATGTTGTCCTTCACCGCAAAGGGAATGCCGTAAAGCGGCAGCTTCTCGGCGTCCAACGGGGCGGCGGTCAGCGCCCGCGCCCGCGCCATGACGTCGGACTCGGGAACACGCGCGATCCAAACCGCAGGATCTTTGTAAGCCGCAATCCGGCGGAACGCTTCCGTGGCGACATCCGACGGCGTGAAACGAAGCGCTCGGTAGCCTTCGCGGAGCCGCGCGATATCGAAGGGTGCGGGGATCATCGTTCTTCCTCGATAAGGGCGATGATCTGCCCCGGCTTGACGATGCGCCCCGGTTGGCAGCGCAATTCCCGAATCACACCGGAACTCAGCGCCGGAATCGCGATCTCCATTTTCATGGATTCTATAATAACAAGTGCCTGCCCCGCGCTTACCCGCTGGCCGGGTGACACTTCGATTTTCCAAACCGTGCCCATGGCCGAAGCGTGAACCGGGCTGGTTCCTTCG
>JBGOXX010000127.1:0-6795 GCA_041479345.1 Alphaproteobacteria bacterium | reverse complement strand
CGATCGCCTGGGCGGTGGTCGAGCATTTGCACGGGGTCAACCGCTGCCGGGCGCTGTTTGCGACCCACTACCACGAACTGACCGCGCTTTCGGCGACATTGCCGGCTCTGGGTCTCTATACGATGCGGGTCAAGGAATGGCGGGGGCAAGTCGTCTTCCTGCACGAAGTGGCAAAGGGTGCTGCCGATCGCTCCTACGGAATTCATGTCGCCGAACTTGCCGGATTGCCGCCGCCGGTGATCGCGCGGGCCGGTCAGGTTCTGGAGTCCCTGGAGCGCGGCCGCAAGGCGCAAGCCTTGGCAAGCCTCGCCGATGACTTGCCGCTGTTTTCGAATCCGGCGGAAGAAGAAGCGCCGAATCCCGCGACCGAAATGCTGGATTCGGTCAATCCCGATGCCCTGAGCCCGCGGGAAGCGCTTGAGCTTCTTTATAAGCTCAAAGCCGCACTCGCCGCTTCATCGAAGCATTAGATCGCGGCTGGCGACCAATTGCTTTTCGCCGATCAGCCGGGCGAGAAGCATAAGCCCCGCCTCGTGATACCGGGCGCCGCCATGGCTGGCGCATGCATCGGTTACGATCATCGGCCGGATGCCGGCTTCGAAAAGGTCCACGGCGGTCTTCAACACGCAATTGTCGGTGGCGATACCGCAGAGATAAATCGCGTTGCCTGCCGCCTTGCTTGCCGCGATCACCTCGGGCGAGGCCGCCGAATAGCCATGTTTGACCATGACTGTTGCATCCGGGCGCGGCGAGAACGCGAGTGCCGCTTCCGGGGCACCCGGCGTGAACCGGGCCAGATCTTTCAGGGCGCGGAACGGCGAGCTTTCGGGATTTTCGAAGCGGCTGACGAAGACCCGGTCGAACTTATGTTGGAGCCCTTCGACCAGGGCCGGGATATGACGGGTCGCTTCATTGACGAAGCCCGCCTGCACGTCGATGATAAGAAGAACGGCCATTTTCCGGCTCTTCAAGCCCGCGCAGTCGAGTCTAGGCCCCCGGGCGGAACAAGGGCGGAAGACTTGCAATCCCGGGACGATAAGCGCATTTCATAGAAAATGATCCCCCATCAGCGCCGCATCATCGACCGCCGCGCGCTTGCGGCAAAAGTATCCGCCTTGGCGCCGGAGCAGAGTGACGCGCAGCGCCGTCAACTGGTCGAGCTGTTGAAAGAAACAATGGCGGCCGGGCGCGACGAACTGCACCGGCAATTCGAGCGCGGCGCCTCGGGAACCGAGGTCGTGCACGGTCTCGCCTTCCTGGTCGATCAGATCATCCGGACCATTTTCGAATTCGCCGAGATCACGGTTTTCCCGGCGCCGGCGCCTGCTGCCGAACCCAAACGGAACAAAAAAGCGGCCAAGACCGGGAAGGATGACAGTGCCGGAAGCGACCGCATCGCTCTGGTTGCCGTCGGCGGCTATGGGCGCGGGGAGCTTGCTCCTTTCTCTGACGTCGATCTCCTCTTTCTTGTTCCGGAACTGCCGCCGGCAAGAACCGAAAAGATCATCGAATATGCGCTCTATCTTCTGTGGGATCTGGGTCTCAAGGTCGGGCATGCGACCCGCTCGATTGCCGAATCCCTGCGACGCGCCAAAGCGGATCAGACCATTCTCACCACCTTGCTCGAATCCCGCTACATATGCGGCGACGAAGGTCTGTACGCGGATCTCAAGAAGCGCTTTCAAGAAAAAATCTTGGGGAGCGGCGGTCTTGCTTACGTCAAAGCGAAATTGACGGAGCGCAATGAGCGCCATGTGCATCTCGGCGATTCCCGATATGTCCTCGAACCCAATGTGAAGGACGGCAAAGGCGGCTTGCGCGATCTTCACACGCTGTTTTGGATCGCCAAGTATTTTTACCAAGTTGAGGCGGTGGAAGATCTCGTCAAGCGCGGCGTTCTCACCGCGAGAGAAGCCGACGATTTCGCCAAGGCGCAGAATTTTCTGTGGACGCTCCGCTGCCACATTCATTATCTGACCGGCCGTCCCGAAGAGCGCCTGACCTTCGATCTGCAGCCCGATATCGGGCGGCGCATGGGCTACACCGATCACGCCGGCGCTCTGGGCGTCGAACGGTTCATGAAGCACTATTTTCTGGTCGCCAAGGAAGTCGGCGACCTGACGCGGATCTTCTGCGCCGCGATCGATTCCGAAAGCCGCAAGCCGCGCCGGTTCTCGCTGAAAAAGCTGACACTGCGCAAGCATCTGCCGACCGGTTTCACGGTGGACGGAAAGCGCCTGACCGTAACGCGCGACGGGGTCTTCGCCGACAATCCGGTGAATCTTCTGAGGCTCTTTTATCTCGCCCAATCCTTCAACCTCGATATCCATCCGAAGGCGCTGCGTCTGGTGACCCGGAGTCTCCACCTCATCGATTCGAAGCTGCGGGAAAACCCCGAGGCCAATCGTCTGTTCTTGGAGATGTTGACGGCGGAAAAGAAGGGCCCGGAAGAGGCGCTGAAACGAATGAACGAAGCCGGCGTGCTGGGCCGCTTCGTTCCGGATTTCGGGCGGGTCGTCGCGCAAATGCAGCACGACATGTATCACGTCTATACGGTGGACGAGCACACGATACGCGCCATTGGAATTCTGCACGCGATCGATCGCGGCGATCTGACCGCCCAGCATCCGCTCTCGAGCCAAGTAATCCGCAAGATCCAATCGCGGCGGGTGCTGTATATGGCCGTCTTCTTGCACGACATCGCCAAGGGCCGTGGCGGCGATCATTCGGCGCTGGGCGCCGAAGTCGCGCAAAAACTATGTCCTCGCGTCGGCATGAACGAAGAGGAGACCGAAACGGTGGCCTGGCTGGTGCGCTATCATTTGTTGATGAGCACCACAGCACAACGCCGCGATATTCACGACGATCAAACGGTGACCGACTTTACCGACATCGTGCAATCGGCAGAACGCTTGCGACTGCTCCTCGTTTTGACGGTCGTCGATATGAAGGCGACCGGACCTACGGTTTGGAACGAATGGAAAGCCGCTTTGTTGCGCGAACTTTATTTCAGCAGCGAGGATCGGCTTTCCGGCGGCGTGTCGGCGGAACGCAAACAGGCGCGTATCGCCGCCGCCAAGGACGCTCTGCGCAAGGAGCTGTCGGCTTGGACCGAAACCGAATTCAGGGCCTTCGAGAAGCTGGGCTATGTCGATTACTGGCTGGGCTTGGACGCCAAGACGCAAGCCCGTCACGCCCATTTGGTCCGCGCCGCGGAACGGGAGAAGAGGCCGTTCACGATCGGCACACGAGTCGATCCGACGCGCGGCGCCACCGAGCTCACGATCTATACCGGCGACCACGCCGGGTTGTTCTCGATGATTGCGGGGGCAATCGCGGTCAGCGGCGGCAATATCGTCGACGCCAAGATTTTCACGATGACCAACGGCATGGCTCTCGATAGCTTCTGGATTCAAGATACGCTGGCCTTCGGCATGGAAACCGGCGGCGGCCCCTTTGAAGGCAGGGACCGCCTTGAGGCCCTAGAATCCACGATTGCCAACGCACTCGGCGGCAAAAAGAAGCTGCGGCAGGAATTGGCCGCCCGGGCGCCGCGCCTTCCCAGCCGGACCCGGGTTTTCAAAGTGGCGCCGCGCGCGCTCATCGACAACAAAGCGAGCGGAACCCATACGGTGATCGAAGTGAATGGCCGCGACCGCCCCGGCCTGCTTTACGAATTGACGCGGACGCTTACCGATCTCGGCTTGCAGATCTCGAGCGCTAAGATCGCGACCTACGGCGAAAAGGTCGTGGACGTTTTCTACGTGAAAGATATCTTCGGCGACAAAATCGAAAGCAAGACCAAGCTCGACCGGATTCGCGACGCGTTGCTCGCCGTGCTCGCCGATCCGGATACCGAATCACCCGCTGCAGCGCCGCCTCGCGAATTGCGCTCGCGCCGCCGTTCGCGCGGCTCCGTCGGACGGAATTCGCATCGCGCCGCAGCGCGGTAAGCAGCGTCGACATGCCGTTTCTGCGGGCGATCGCAACAGTCGGCGGAGTGATCCTTGTCAGCCGGGTTCTCGGCTATCTCCGCGATGTCCTGATCGCGGCAAGTTTGGGCGCCGGACCGGTCGCCGACGCCTTTTTCGTCGCCGTCGAATTTGCCTTGCTCTTAACGTTGCCGGCGGCTTTTGCCTTGGCGGCGCCCATCGTGTCCGTGTTGTTCGAGCGGGGCGCCTTCGGCGCCGGGGATGCGCGGACCACACGGCCAACGTGCTGGCCGCTTTCTCGCTCGGTCTTCCGGCTTTCATTCTTGCCAAGGTCTTGGCCCCGGGGTTTTTTGCCCGCGGCGATACCGCAACGCCGGTCAAGATCGCGGCCATTTCGGCTGCGGCCAATCTGATCCTGGCCCTTCTTCTGATGATCCCGTTTCGCGCCATCGGGATTGCCCTCGCGGCTACGATATCGGCCTGGCTCAATGCTGCACTTCTATTTGGCTCCTTGGCGCGCCGAGGATTTGAACCGGATGCCCGATTGAAAACCCGCAGCCTTCGCATTGTCCTCGCTTCGGCCGGGATGCTGGCGGTTATTGCCGTGCTGGCAGAAATATTGCTGCCCCGGCTTAGCGGCTCGGCGATGCTTCGCGCAGCCGGGCTCGGCGCTCTCGTCGCAAGCGGGCTCCTGGCCTTTGCCGGTTTGGCCGAGGCCTTGGGTGCGGCGCGGTTTGCCGAGTTGCGCCAGGCCATGACCAAGGCGCCGGTTAGTGCTCCGGCCGGCGAGCCCGGCGCTTGACCCCAGCGCTTGACCGGGGCCGGCCAAGCGGGGATAACAGCCTCCCGCCGCGAGAAAATGCGGCCGTGACAAGTCCCCGGCGATGAACCGCATCTTTTCGGGCGTACAGCCCACCGGCAATCTCCATCTCGGCAATTACCTGGGCGCCATCCGCAACTGGGTGGCGCTGCAGAACGAGTTCGAGTGCATTTTTTGCATCGTCGATCTCCACGCCATCACCGTGCCCCAAGACCCCGAGGCCTTGCGCCGCCACACCCGGGAGGTCACGGCTGCCTATATCGCCGCCGGCATCGATCCGAAGCGCTGCATCATCTTCAATCAGAGCCAGGTGCCGGCCCATAGCGAGCTCGCCTGGCTTTTGGGCTGCATCACGCCCTTGGGCTGGCTGAACCGCATGACCCAATTCAAGGAGAAGGCGGGCAAGGAGCGGGAAAACGCCGGGCTGGGGCTTTATGCCTATCCGGTGCTGATGGCGGCGGACATCCTCGTCTATAAGGCGACCCATGTACCGGTGGGCGAGGATCAAAAACAGCATTTGGAGCTTTCCCGCGATATCGCCGGCGCCTTCAACCGGCGTTACGGCCAGGAATACTTCCCCCTGCCCGAGCCGCAAATCCTCGGCGAGGCGACCCGCGTCATGAGCCTTCGCGACGGCACCGCGAAAATGAGCAAATCGGATGCCTCGGACAATTCGCGCATCAACATGACCGATGATGCCGAGGCGATCGAGCGCAAGATCCGCAAGGCCAAGACCGACCCCCATCCGCTCCCCGATACTCTGGAAGCTTTGGAGGCCCGGCCCGAAGCCTCGAATCTCATCGGCATTTACGCCGCACTCGCCGGAACCACGAAGGTCAATGCTCTGGCCCAGTTCGCCAATGCCCAGTTCTCGACCTTCAAAGGGGAATTGGCCCAGCTTGCGGTGGAAAAGCTTGGGCGCATCGGGGGCGAAATGAAGCGCCTTCAGGCGGACCAGGCCTATATCGACCGCACGCTGCACGAGGGAGTAGAGCGCGCCAACGCGATTGCCGAGAAAACTCTGGCGGAAGTCCAGGACATCATCGGTCTGCTCCGGCCCTAAACGCTGCCGCGTCGGTCCGTCTGTGTAAATTACAGCCCGTTCTTTTCCGTTCGTCGTTTCTGTGTAATGAATGACGAAATCGCATCTCGTCATTCGTCCATGAGTGCCGTTTTGCCCCAATACAGGCTCGCGAAAAACAGACTCGTGCAAACCCGAAAGGCTTGCTGATGCAGGTCTATCTCCCCATCGCCGAACTCTCGGTCGATATTTTCCTATTGCTGGCGATGGGCGCCGCGGTCGGGTTCGTATCCAGTCTATTCGGGATCGGCGGCGGATTCCTGGTCACGCCGTTGCTAATCTTTATCGGTATCCCGCCGACGGTTGCGGTCGCGACACAGGTCAATCAGGTGGTCGGCGCATCGCTATCGGGGGCGATCGCCCATTGGCACCGGGGCAATATCGATTTCAAGATGGGTGCGGTCTTGATGGTCGGGACGTTGGCGGGTTCGACCGCAGGCGTGTGGCTGTTCGCCGTGCTGCGCAAGGTCGGCCAAATCGATCTCGTCATCATCCTGATGTACATCGTCTTCCTCGGCCTCATCGCGACGCTGATGATTTCCGAGATCGTGCGCGCGATCATGCGCGAAAGGCGCCACCCCGGCCAGCGATCGAAGCTCCATCAGCATACCTGGCTGCACGGGCTGCCGTTTAAAATGCGCTTCCGGAAATCCCGACTCTATATCAGCGCCTTGCTGCCGCTGGTGCTTGGCGTGGTGACCGGGCTGCTGGTGGCGATGATGGGTGTCGGCGGCGGATTTCTTCTCGTGCCGTCCAAGATCTATTTGCTCGGGATGTCCACGACCCTGGCCGTCGGCACGTCGCTCTTTCAAACGATTTTCGTCGCCATGAACACGACGTTTCTTCAGGCGGTCGAGAATCAGACCGTCGACATCCTCTTGGCCGTCGTGCTGCTGGCCGGCGGTCTCGCCGGCACGCAAATCGGCGCGCGGATGGGCACCAGGCTCAAGGGCGATCAATTG
>JBGOXX010000126.1:0-6865 GCA_041479345.1 Alphaproteobacteria bacterium | reverse complement strand
CGCAATGGTGGTGGGGCGGCGTCGTCCTCGCCTTGGGCGGTCTTACCGCCGTGATGGGGATTCTCTATGCCTTGATGCAGCGTGACCTGAAGGTGCTGCTCGCCTATTCCACGATCGAGAACATCGGCATCATCTTCATCGGTCTTGGCTTGACCCTCGCCTTCCAGGCGAACGGGATGATGCCGGCGGCGGCCTTGGCGCTCGGCGCCACCCTGTTCCACGCTTTCAATCACTCGATCTTCAAGAGCCTGCTTTTCTTCGGCGCGGGTGCGGTGCAAACCGCGACCGGCACCCGGGATCTGGAGAAACTGGGCGGGCTCATTCGCCTGATGCCGGTGACCGCTCTGACGTTCCTCATCGGTGCGGCCGCGATTTCGGCCTTGCCGCCGCTCAACGGCTTCGCATCGGAATGGCTCCTGTTCCAGGCGATCCTGCTCAGCCCCGATTTTCCGCAATGGGTGCTCAAATTCCTGGTCCCGGCCATCGGCGCCGTGCTGGCGCTTTCGGTGGCCCTCGTCGCCGCCTGCTTCGTGAAAGCATTCGGTATTGCGTTTTTGGGCCGGGCGCGTTCGCAGGCGGCGTTGCAGGCGCATGAGATCGACGGCTTCTCCGGCGCCAGCATGGCGGTACTGGCGGGGATATGCCTATTCGCCGGTATTGCTCCCGGTGTTGTGATCGAAGCGCTGACGCCGGCGGTTCGGGAGCTCGTCGGCGGTACAATCCCGGCAGCCGCAAGCGCGAATTGGCTGGTTCTGATGCCGGCCACATCGCAAAATTCCTATAGCGGCGTTGTGGTGTTCGCGGTCCTCATCTTCGCCGCCGCTTTCACATTCTTTGTAGTCCGCCTCATGGGCTCCTCACGGCTGCGCCGGGCACCCGCTTGGGATTGCGGTTTTCCCGACGCCAATCCGGCCACCCAATACACCGCCGACAGTTTTGCCGAGCCGATCCGCCGCGTGTTCGGCACCCTCGTCTTTCAGGCGCGCGAGACCGTCGATATGCCCGCACCCGGCGACAACCGCCCCGCCCGGTTTCACGTCGCTTTGCGCGATTACGCCTGGGACTTGCTCTATCTGCCCATCGCCGCCGTGATCGATTTTGGCGCCGGCTGGTTCAACCGCGTCCAATACTTCAGCATCCGCCGCTATCTGACCATGGTGTTCGGCGCGCTGATCTTCTTGCTTTCGGTCGTGGCGCTATGGCGATAGGCGCTTTCGCCCTGCAAGCCGGCCAGATGGGTTTGGTGGTCGTATTGGCGCCCGCCCTAACCGGCCTTGTCCGCAAGGTGAAAGCGCGCCTCTTGCGGCGGCGCGGCGCGTCCGTATGGCAGCCTTACCGCGATCTTCTGCGTCTGGTGCGAAAAGAATCGGTGCTGGCGGAAAACGCATCGTGGCTCTTCCGCGCCGCACCCTATCTCGTCTTTGCTGCGATCTGGGCAGCCGCCGCTTTCGTTCCGACTTTCGCGACCGGATTGCCGCTTGGGCGCGCGGCCGATCTCATCGTCATCATCGCGTTGCTCGGCGGTTCGCGTTTCATATTGGCCTTGGCGGGGCTCGATGTCGGGACCAGCTTTGGCGGCATCGGATCGAGCCGCGAAATGATGATCGCCTCGCTTGCCGAGCCGGCCATGTTGATGATCATCTTCACGCTTTCGCTCTTGGCGAGAACGACCGAGCTTTCGGCGATCGCGACGGATTTCGCCCTCGGCCATGTCGGATTGCGCGTTTCGCTGGGCCTGGCACTGGTGGCGCTTATCATGGTTGCCATCGCGGAGAACGCGCGCATCCCGGTGGATAATCCCGCGACGCATCTTGAGGTCACCATGGTGCACGAAGCGATGGTGCTCGAATATTCCGGGCGGCATTTGGCGCTGATCGACGCGGCGGCATCGCTCAAGCTCTTGCTCTACATATCGCTTATCGGCTGCGTGTTCGTGCCCTGGGGTATCGCTGCACCGGGTGCCGAAATCGGCGCGATCGCCACGGCCTTTGCCGCTTATCTCGGAAAAATCGCGGTGGGCGGTGCGCTTCTCGGTGTCTTCGAGACGGCGATCGCCAAAATGCGGGTGTTCCGCGTCAGCGAATTCCTAAGCGGGGCCCTACTGCTCGGACTCCTGGCCACGCTCCTTCTCTTCGTGTCGCGGAGCTTTTGATGCCGGTGATGCACGGACTTGCTTTCGACGTCGCCCACCTGTTTGCCGGCGGAATGTTGCTGGTCAGCTTCGTCCTGCTTTACCAGCGGCGGATGTTCGCGGTCCTGAACAGTTTCGCTCTTCATGCGATTGTCTTGGCCTTGGCCGTGGCCTGGCAGGCCTTCGTTCAGGACGCTCCGCATCTCTACATCACCGCGGCGATCGCGCTTCTGTTCAAGGGCATCATCATCCCGCTTGCCCTGCACCGGATCGTGGTGAAACTTGAAATCCACCGCGAGGTTGAAACGGTGATCGGCGTCGGTTCCACCATGCTGGGCGGCATCGGGCTGGTGGCGCTGTCGATCCTCGTGGTGCTCCCGATCACCGCATCGTCCGCCGCTTTCGCCCGCGAAGATTTGGCGCTTGCCCTCTCGATCGTGCTGCTTGGCCTCTTGATGATGATCACCCGGCGCAACGCGATCACCCAGGTCGTCGGTTTCATGTCGATCGAGAACGGTCTCATCCTCGCCGCAACCGGCGTCAAAGGCATGCCGCTGGTGGTCGAGATCAGCGTCGCCTTCTCGATTCTGATCGCTTTCGTGGTCTTCGGCGTTTTCTTCTTCCGAATCCGCGAGCGCTTCGACACCCTCGACATTCACTATCTCGGCACCTTCCGCGGAGGACAGGGATGAACGGATTGGAAGCCGACGCGCCCGGTGCCATCTTATTGATTCCGCTGGCGGCGGCGCTGGTCTTCGCCCTGTTGCCCGGCTACCGCCTGACGGCCCGGCTTAACGTTCTCGCATCGCTGCTGACCTTGGCCGCGGCCGCGTCGCTTTTTTGGGCACGCCCGACGCCCGGGCCTTATCTTCTCGTCGACGATTTCAATATCTATCTCATCGTGCTCAATACCTTCGTCGGATTCACCACGAGCGCATTCAGCGCGAGCTACATCGATCACGAAGTTGAAATCGGACGGCTAACCCCGGCATATCTGCGCTTCTATCACGCCATGTTCCAGGGGATGATGTTCGCCATGAATCTGGCACTGCTCTCGAACAATATCGGGCTGATGTGGGTAGGCGTGGAAGCGGCGACGCTCTCGACCGTTTTGATGGTGGGCATCTATCGCACGCCCGAGGCGCTGGAAGCGGCGTGGAAGTATTTCATTCTGGGGAGTGTCGGGATCGCACTCGCCATGTTCGGCACGATCCTAATTTATTTCGCCGCCCAGTCGGTGATGGGCGAAGGGCTGCAGGCGATGGCGTGGACCTCGTTGGTCGATCGGGCCTCCGAATTCGACGCGCCGCTTCTCAACCTTGCTTTCGTGTTCTTGCTCATCGGCTACGGCACCAAGGTTGGTCTGGCGCCGCTTCACGCTTGGCTGCCCGACGCCCATGCCGAAGGCCCGACGCCGATTTCAGCGGTGTTGTCGGGGCTTCTTCTCAACGTTGCTCTCTATGCGGTGTTGCGGTTCAAGATGCTGCTGGCGGCCAATGCCGGCGCGCTCGCGCCCGGTCCGCTGATGATCACCATGGGGCTTTCGTCGCTGCTGTTCGCGGCGATCATGCTCTACCGGCGGCGTGACATTAAGCGGTTGTTCGCTTATTCCTCGATCGAGCACATGGGCATTATCACCTTCGCGTTCGGCATGGGCGGTCCGCTCGCCAATTTTGCCGCGCTGTTGCATATGACCATGCATAGCCTGTCGAAATCCGCGATCTTTTACTCGGTCGGCCATATCGCCCAGATCAAGGGCACCCAGCGCCTCGATGAAATGGGCGGGCTCAGCGTGACTCACCCGGTGTTGGCTTTGGGCTTCACCATCGGCGTGCTGGCGATTGCCGGAATGCCGCCCTTCGGCATCTTCATGAGCGAATTCCTGGTCGTCAGCTCCACCTTCTCGCGGCAGCCCTGGCTGGCTCTGCCCCTCGTGATCGGCCTCTTGATTGCGTTGGGCGCGCTCGTCCTTCGTCTCCAGGGAATCGTCTTCGGCGAGCCCAAAGGCGGCATCGCACCGGCCAAGGCTTCTTATCTTCCGCTCTTCGGCCATCTGGCGTTGGTGGCGGCGGCCGGAATTTATCTGCCGGGCCCGCTCGTCGCCTGGTTTCAGCACGTGGCAAAGTTGTTGGGGTGATCGCGATGCATTTCGCCGCCAGCTTGAGTCAGGTCATTGCCCGTGGAAACGCTGTTGGCGGTCATCGGCCCTGGCCGCGTGCCGTTTTCGACGCCGCGACTTGGCGCGAGATCGTGACACGGATCGGCGAAACCGATTGGACCTTGCTCGGGCTTTGGGGCGACGCGGCGTCGGTCCATATGGCGTTGCACGACGAAGCCGCCGCCGAGATCGCGGTTCTAAGCCTGAATTGTCCGGACGGACATTTTCCGTCGCTGGCTGCGGTTCGGCCGTCGGCGATCCGGCTCGAGCGCGCCGCCGCCGATCTATTCGGTCTCGTTCCCGACGGACTGTCCGATCCCAGACCTTGGCTCGATCACGGGCGATGGGGAATGACCCATCCCTTGGGAGACCGCCTCCCCGCCAGCGGCGCACCGCGGCCCTATCCGTTTCTGGCCGCCGAAGGCGAGGGATTGCATCAAATTCCGGTCGGCCCCGTCCATGCCGGGATCATCGAACCCGGCCATTTCCGATTCCATGCCAATGGCGAAACCGTCGTGCGACTCGAAGAACGCCTCGGTTATGTCCACAAGGGAATCGAGGGGCTGCTGGCGGGCAGCACGCTGGAACGCGCGAGCAAGATCATCGGCCGGGTTTCCGGCGACAGCACCGTCGCCTATTCCTTCGCTTTCGCCCGCGCCGTCGAGGCGGCGGCCGGGATCGAGGCGCCGGTGCGGGCCCAATACCTACGCGCCCTGATGGCGGAACTCGAGCGGCTGGCCAATCATTTCGGCGATATCGGCGCCATAGGCAACGACGCCTCGTTTTCCCTGATTCAAGCCCATTGCATGGTATCGCGCGAAACGGTCCTGCAAGCATCGGCGGCTTGCTTCGGCCACCGGTTGATGATGGACCGCATCGTTCCCGGCGGTGTTGCCTGCGATCTCGAACCCTCGGGAGCCGCGCGCCTCGCGGCGATGGCCGGGGAGTTGGGCCGCCGGATTGCCGAGGTTTTCGAGCTTTACGACAATACCGCCTCGCTGCTCGATCGCACCGAGGGAACCGGATTCGTGTCGCCGGCACTCATACGCAAATTCGGCGCCGGAGGATTTGTCGGCCGAGCCTCGGGACGCGCCTTCGACGCTCGGCGCAACCCCGGCTATCCCCCCTATGGCGATCTCGAATTCGATGTCCCGGTTCTCGGTGAAGGCGACGTGAACGCCCGTCTTCTCATCCGTGCGGCTGAGATCGAACAGAGTTTGAGTCTCATCACGCAAATCCTGAGCCGCTTGCCTGCGGGTCCGATACGCGGTCCGGAACCGATTCTATCGGCTGAACGCGAAGGCATGGCGCTCATCGAAGGATTTCGCGGCGACATCTTGATATGGCTGCGCCTTCAAGAGGACGGGCGGATTGCACGCTGTCACCCCCGCGATCCGTCGTGGTTCCAATGGCCGCTCTTGGAAGCGGCGATCGAGGGCAACATCGTCGCCGACTTTCCGCTCTGCAACAAATCGTTCAATTGTTCCTATTCGGGTCACGACCTCTAGGCCGCGGCAATGCGCAAGACACTCGTTAAAAATCTCATCAATTCACCGCTCACGATCTCAGGCCCGTCAGCCTCACCCGAAGCCATTGCCGAGTTGGCGGCGAAGGTGGACGCCACCGCACGAAGGCATCTTGGACGAAGCCTTTCGATTCGCGAGGTCGATGCCGGATCCTGTAATGGCTGCGAGCTCGAGATTCACGCCCTCAACAACCCGATCTACGATCTTGAACGCTTTGGCCTTCGGTTCGTCGCTTCGCCGCGGCATGCCGATGTGCTGCTGGTGACCGGTCCGGTCACCGCCAATATGCGCGAGGCGTTGGAACGCACCTATGCCGCGACCCCCGATCCGAAATGGGTGATTGCCGCCGGCGACTGCGCCTGCGGCACCGGCATATTCGCCGGAAGTTACGCTTGCGTGGGAGCGGTGGCAGAAATCGTTCCCGTCGATCTCCATATCCGCGGCTGCCCGCCCTCGCCGATGGCCTTGCTTGGGGGCCTACTCGCGCTGTTGCAGGCGAGCGAGGGCAAAATCCTGGGCGCACAGAGTGCTCCGGCGCCATAGCGTTCGGATCGCCGCTAAGATTTTTTCAGGCTCCGCACCGGCGCCAGCACAAACGTCGCAAGCGCCGCCGCCATCACGCCGGCCGCGATCCAGAACGGTGCGGCAGGGGAAATCGAATCCCAAAGCTCGCCGGCGGCAAGCCCGGCAATGAGCATCGCGCAGCCGGTTGCCGTGTTGAACAACCCAAAAGCCGTGGCGCGGAGCCGTGCCGGTGCCATATCGGCAACCATCGCCGACAACACGCCCTGGGTCAGCGCCAGATGAATTCCCCATAACGCCGCGCCGATAAAGACGACGAGCGGCGAAGGCGCCAGCGCCAACACGATATCCGCGACGATTAGCATCCCGAATCCGATGACGATAAGTCCGCGCCGGCCAATGCGATCCGAGAGGCTTCCTGCGGGAAAAGCGGCCAGCGAATAAACGATGTTCATCGCCACATAGACGAGAGGGACCAAGCCCGCATTGAGCCCAACATTGCCGGCGCGGAGCAACAAGAACGCTTCG
>JBGOXX010000125.1:0-6923 GCA_041479345.1 Alphaproteobacteria bacterium | reverse complement strand
GTCGACGCAATCGCGAAAGGCGAAGCGGCCAACGCCTTCTGCGCGGTCCGCCCGCCCGGCCATCATGCCGAGCGGAATCGCGCGATGGGATTTTGCCTATTCAACAATGTGGCGATCGGCGCCCTCTATGCACGCCTGAAGCACCGCTGGCAGCGGGTGGCCGTGGTGGATTTCGACGTTCACCATGGCAATGGAACGCAAGATTCTTTCGCCTCGGACGCCGATCTATTTTATGCGTCCACCCATCAATGGCCGGCCTATCCGGGAACCGGCGCCGCGAACGAGCACGGAGTCGCCAACAACATCGTCAACGCGCCGCTGGCCCCATTTTCGGGTTCGGCCGAATTTCGCGCCGCCATGACCCGGATCGTGCTTCCCGCCCTTGCCGCCTTTGCCCCCGATTTCATCCTCATCTCGGCAGGGTTCGATGCCCATGCGGGCGATCCGCTGGCCTCGCTCGAATTGCACGAGGATGATTTTGCCTGGGTCACTCGCGAGATCAAAAAGATCGCGGCCGAGTGCTGCGGCGGGCGTTTGGTCTCGACCCTCGAAGGCGGCTACGATCTTCACGCCTTGGCGGAAAGCGCCGCGGCGCATGTTTCGGTGCTGATGAATCCTTGAGCCTTTTTCTTGCCGTCCGCCCGACCCCCGCCTAAACTCCGCGAAAAATGGAGCTCCCATGGCGGGCATCCCCAAAGACATCGCGGCGATGAGTTTCGAGGATGCTCTCTCGGAGCTCGAACAAATCGTCAAAAGGCTTGAAGAGGGGAAGATTCGCCTCGACGAAGCGATCGCGTCTTATGAACGCGGTGCCGCCCTGAAAAATCACTGTGAGACCAAATTGCGCGAAGCCCAGGCCAAGGTCGAAAAAATCGTGCCGGGACCGGACGGCACCGTGCGCAGCGAACCCGTCAAAATCGATTGAGGCAGGACTTGAGCCGACTGAAAAGCGCCTTGGCGGAGGCGGCGGATGCCGTTACCGAAGAAATGGAGCGGCTGCTCCCTGCGGGCGAGGGCCTCGAGGCCAAAGTCTTCGAAGGCATGCATTACGCCATCATGGCGGGCGGAAAGCGGCTTCGCCCGTTCCTGCTGATGACCTCGGCCCAGCTTTTCGGGGTCGCGCGAAAAAGCGCGCTCCGCGCCGCCGCCGCCATCGAAATGGTGCACACTTATTCCCTCGTCCACGACGATCTACCCGCCATGGACGACGATTCGCTCCGGCGCGGCAAACCGACCTGCCACGTTAAATTCGGCGAGGCGACCGCCATTCTGGTGGGCGACGCACTGTTGACCCTGGCCTTCGGAATTTTGACCGATCCCGCCACCCATTCCGATCCCGAAGTGCGCTGCGAGCTGGTGACCGCGCTTGCCGCCGCGGCCGGTGCCAAGGGCATGGTCGGCGGCCAGATGATGGATCTGGAGGCGGAGAATCAAAATCTCGACATCGGGGCGATCACGCGCCTGCAGCGCCTCAAGACCGGCGAGCTCATCGCCTTTTCCTGCGAGGCCGGAGCCATCCTCGGCAAGGCGCGCGAGCCGCTGCGTCATGCGCTCAAAGCCTATGCCCATGACCTCGGCCTCGCTTTTCAGATCACCGACGATCTTCTCGACACGCTCGGCAGCGAGAAGGATCTGGGCAAGAAGGTCGGCAAGGACGCCCATGCCGGCAAGGCGACATTCGTTTCCATTCTCGGCGTCGAACGCGCGCGGGCCCAGGCCCAGATGCTTGCCGACCAGGCGGTCGCTCATCTTGAGGTGTTCGAGGACAAGGCGGAGCTTTTGCGCGACGTCGCCCGCTTCGTCGTCGAGCGGCAGAAATAATTGCCGGGCGCCTCGGATAAGCGTTCTTCCCAAGGCAAGCTTCGCCTCGACCAGCTTCTCGTGAAACGCGGGCTCGCGGATTCGCGCACCAAGGCCCAGGCGCTCATCATGGCGGGCCGGGTTGTTTCCGGGACCAAGCGGCTGGACAAAGCCGGTGCGCTGGTTGCCGAAGACGCCGAAATCCAATTGACCGGTCCGGCCCACCCTTACGTCTCGCGCGGAGGTATCAAGCTCGCCCACGGCCTCGATCATTTCGGGATCGATCCCAAGGGCCGCATTTGCCTCGATATCGGCGCCTCGACCGGCGGTTTCACGGACGTGCTGCTAAAGCGCGGCGCGGCCAAGGTCTATGCCGTCGACGTCGGCAGGGGCCAGCTCGATTGGGCGTTGCGCAACGATGCGCGCATCGTGGTGATGGAAGAAACCAATGCCCGGTATTTGACTCGCGATCAGGTGCCTGAACCCATCGATCTCCTCGTCTGCGACGCCAGTTTCATTTCCCTCGAAACCCTGCTTCCAGCGGGCCTCGCCCTGGCGGCACCGAAGGCATGGCTCGTTGCGCTGATCAAACCGCAATTCGAAGTCGGCAAGGGCAGGGTCGGCAAAAAGGGCGTCGTGCGCGATCCGGAATTGCATGCCGAAGTCTGTGCGCGAATCGAAGCGTGGCTCAATGTGCAACCGGGTTGGACCGTCATCGGCATCACCGAAAGCCCCATCCGTGGACCCGAGGGCAACAAGGAATTCCTGATCGCGGCGGAACATCGATGAACCCGAAATCAAAACCGCTGGCCGATATTGGGGCGATTGTCGAAGTTGCGATCGATGAAATCGGCTCGCGGGGCGACGGCATCGGCACATGGAAGGACGCGCCGGTCTTTGTGCCTTTCGCCGCGCCCGGCGACCGGCTCAAAGTGCGCCTCGGCGCCACCCGCGAGAAAGGCCGTACGGCCGAGATCGTGGAGATTATGGCACCAGGCCCTATGCGCGGCGTTCCAGCCTGCCGGCATTTTGGACTCTGCGGCGGCTGCGCGCTTCAGCATCTGACGGACGACTCCTATGCGGCGTGGAAGGTCGATCTTGTCCGAGCCGCACTTTCCCATCGCGGGTTCGAAGACGTTGAAGTGGGCGCGCTCATTCGGACGCTGGCCAGAAGCCGCCGCCGCGCGAATTTGAAAGCGATATGCCGCGGCGGCGAGGTGTCGCTTGGATTCTACGAGCGCGCCAGCCACCGCGTGGTCGATGTCATGGAATGTCCCGTGCTTCTTCCCGACATCGAGGAATTCATCCCGCCCTTGCGCGCGCTCCTTCAGGAATTGCTGCGGGCGGGAGAACAAGCCGAGATCGACGTGACGGCCGCTGCGAGCGGGCTCGACGTCACGATTGCCGCCGGATTCGACGCGCATATGAAAACCCGAACGATCTTGGCCCAATTTGGCGAGGAACAGGATTTAGCGCGGGTCAATTGGCTCGCCCGCGACAAGGACACGCCGGAGCCGATCGTCATCCGGCGGCCGGTCACTCTTGACTTTGGCGGCGTGTCCGTGGATCTCCCGCCCCGGGCCTTCCTACAGCCGAGTCTCACCGGCGAGGCGGCTCTGGTCGAGCGCGTCACCGCCGCTTGCGCGGGGGAGAAGCGTGTCGCCGATCTTTATTCAGGCTGCGGCACTTTTTCATTTCCGCTGGCCAGGACGGCGCGGGTTCACGCCTTTGAGTCCGATGCGGCGCTGGTGGCGGCGCTCAACAATGCCGCGAAACGCGCCAATCTCGCCCAGAAAGTGACGGCGGAAACTCGCGATCTCGATCGCCGGCCACTTCCGGCGAGCGATCTCGATAATTTCGATGCGGTCGTCTTCGATCCGCCGCGGCCCGGGGCCAAGCGCCAATCGGAAGAAATCGCGCGCTCGAAAGTTCGGAGGGTCGTCGCGGTCTCCTGCAATCCGGCGAGTTTTGCGCGGGACGCGCGGATTCTGGCCGATGGCGGCTACCGGATCGAAAGCGTGACGCCGCTCGACCAGTTCCTGTGGTCGCCCCATGTCGAAGTGATCGCGGTTTTCAGGAAATAGCGTTTAGCCGCACTGGGCCTTCTGGCGCAGCAGATGATCGGCGAGGACGACGGCGAGCATCGCTTCGCCCACCGGCACCGCGCGAATCCCGACGCAAGGATCATGCCGGCCTTTGACCGAGATCTCGGTCTCTTCGCCTTGTGTGGTGACGGTCTTGCGCGGGGTGAGGATTGAGCTCGTGGGCTTTACCGCAAAGCGAACGACGACATCCTGGCCGGTCGAAATGCCGCCGAGAATCCCGCCGGCGTTGTTCGAGAGAAATTCCGGCTGGCCGTTCTTCATGCGGATTTCATCGGCATTGTCCTCGCCGCGAAGCGACGCCGCCTTGAATCCCGCTCCGATCTCCACCGCCTTGACTGCATTGATGCTCATCATCGCCTTGGCGAGATCGGCGTCGAGCTTGTCGTAAACCGGCTCGCCCAAGCCGGCGGCGACGCCCGAGGCATGGACTTCGATCACCGCGCCGACGGACGATCCCTGTTTGCGGATATCGTCGAGATAGCGTTCCCATTCGGCCACCATCGATTCGTCCGGGCACCAAAAGGAATTCGAATCGACCACGTCCCAATCGAAGCGGTCGCGGTCGATGGGCAGCGTGCCGATTTGTATGAGCGCACCGCGGATGATGACGCCGGGACCGAGCACCTTGCGGGCGACCGCGCCGGCGGCGACCCGCATCGCGGTTTCCCGGGCGGAGGCTCGCCCGCCGCCGCGCGGATCGCGGATGCCGTATTTCGCCATGTAGGTGAAATCGGCGTGGCCGGGGCGGAATTTGTTGGCGATCTCGGTGTAATCCTTGGACCGCACGTCGACATTCTCGATGACCAGGGAGATCGGCGTGCCGGTGGTCTGACCCTCGAAAACGCCGGAGAGAATCTTCACCGCATCCGGCTCTTTGCGCTGGGTGGTGAAGCGCGATTGTCCGGGCCGGCGTTTGTCGAGCCAAACCTGGATATCGGGTTCGGCCAAAGGAAGGCGTGGCGGTACGCCGTCGATGACGCAGCCGATGGCGGGTCCGTGGCTTTCGCCCCAGGTGGTGTAGCGGAACAAATGGCCGAAGCTGTTGCCGGGCATGGGTCGCCGCGCCGTGCCCTAAACCGTGGAAATGTCGGGTGCGTCCACCGCTTTCATGCCGACGACATGGTAGCCGCAATCGACATGATGAACTTCGCCGGTGACGCCGCTGCTAAGATCGCTGAGGAGATAAAGCGCCGCCTTGCCGACGTCCTCGATGGTGACGTTGCGCTTCAGCGGCGCATTGTATTCGTTCCATTTCAAGATATAGCGGAAATCGCCGATCCCCGAAGCGGCGAGCGTCTTGATCGGTCCGGCTGAAATGGCGTTGATGCGGATATTGTCGCGGCCGAGATCGGCGGCCAAATAGCGCACGCTCGATTCGAGAGCGGCCTTCGCCACACCCATCACATTGTAATGGGGCATGACGCGCTCGGCGCCGGAATAGGTCAGCGTCAGAAGGCTTCCGCCTTTCGGCATCAAGGGAACGGCACGCTGACACAGCGCGGTGAAGGAATAGCAGGAGATGTCGAGCGTCTTCAGGAAATTGGCGCGGGTGGTTTCGAGATAGCGCCCCTTCAATTCTTCCTTATCGGAATAGGCGATGGCATGGACGAGAAAATCGAGGGACCCCCAGCGCTTCCGGACCGCCGCGAAGACCGAATCGACACTCGGTTCATCGACCACGTCGCAAGGAAGAACGAAATCGGAGCCGAGGGAGCTAGCCAGCGGCCGCACCCGCTTTTCGAGCGCCTCGCCCTGGAAGGTGAAGGCCAATTCGGCGCCGTATGCGGCTGCGGTCTTGGCGATTCCCCAGGCGATCGAGCGTTCATTGGCGACGCCCATGATCAGGCCCCGTTTACCCGTCATCAGCGGGGTCTGGTCGGTCATGCTTACCCTCGGAAAGTCATCCAAATCAGAGGCCGGCAAAGAGATCGCGAAAGATGCCGCCGCATCGTACACGAAACCGCCGGTTGATTAAACCGGCGGCAGCCCGAATACCGGTGCAATCGGCTTCGAATCAATGCAAAAACGGCGACGATTTAGGATCGCCGCCGTTCAATTTATCTCAGGCGAACTCGATGGCACTATTTCACGACTTGCCACGAGCCGTCCGGCTGACGGCAGGCGGTGCCGTAGGCCTGCTGCGATTGGCCATTGATGACGACCGTTGTTTGATATTCGCGGCAATAGGCGCCGTTGCTGGCGGTCCCGTCGCGCGTCGGCGTGACGGTGCCGGAATGACCGGTATTCGGATTGTTCCAGGTGATGGTTTGCCCGACTGGCGCCGCGTTCGCCTGAGTGGCGGCCTGCTGGGCCATCATCCGGTCGCGGTCGTCGAGTCCTTTGCCGATCGCGTTGCCGGCATAGGCGCCGAGCAGACCGCCGATGACCATGGCCGCGATGTTGCCGCCGCCCTTGCCAATGGTAGACCCGATAGCGGCGCCCGCGCCGGCGCCGACCAACGTCCCCGCCTCTTCGTTCTGACGCCCGGGCGTGCAACCTGCGGCGATCATCCCGATCATCCCGATCATCCCGATCATCACAATCGAAGCAATAAACTTCACTTTCATGGTCTCAAGCCTCAAATCTATGGAGTCAAATCAATCTAAGAACATCACGGCTAACTCTGCCGAATCCTGCGGCGATCGCCGGTAAAAATTCTGTCACCCAAATATGGCACAAAAGCGGTTGACCGGTGGAGCAGCCGAGATGATTGGTTGACTATATATTTTGATAACCCAATTATTTCCAGCAAATTACAGAGAGTTAGCGAACGCGCCGTAAACCATCACCATTCATGGCGGTGATATAAGGCGCCCCCTGTTGTTTTTGGTTTCTGTCCCCCTTGCGGTCAATCGGTCGTATTTCACGATAAATACGGGATATAGTCTAACTATTGCAGGTACTTGCAATCTGTTCTATCATTGTTCTTGTGACACGAGCTACCA
Organism: Alphaproteobacteria bacterium; assembly: GCA_041479345.1. Taxonomy (GTDB): domain Bacteria; phylum Pseudomonadota; class Alphaproteobacteria; order DATDPM01; family DATDPM01; genus DATDPM01. Next base: position 73 of record JBGOXX010000125.1, on the reverse strand, counting down.
AGATCCGCCTCTATCCGGATTCCAGCCAGGAACAAATCCTGGCCGTTCAATTCGGCTGCGTCCGTTTTGTCTG
>JBGOXX010000124.1:0-7013 GCA_041479345.1 Alphaproteobacteria bacterium | reverse complement strand
GGGCTCGGTAGAGCGCGACAAAAAATGCGATGGCGAAAGCAATCAATACGACGGCATGAAGCCCGGGCGGCAAGGCGGGCAATAGATCGAACAGTGCTAGGGCCAAGAAGGCGCCGCCGATGAGAACGGCCGGCCACAGCGCCGGCCACAGCGTCTCCCACAGCAGCGCCGCGGTCGCCAGACGCAATCGGCGCCGGACGTAACCGCGTTGAAGCGCGTCGTCGTGGATGGGGATTCCTGAATCGTCGCCCCCGAATTCTTTGCCTGGGAATTCTTTGCCCGCGAACTCTTCGTTTTTGAATTCCTGGTCTTTGAATTCCTGGTCTTTGAATTTTTCTGGGGGCATTGTCATGACAACGCTTCCTTGCGCCGCCCCTGACCCACCGCCCAGTCGGGCAAACGGTCGCGGTCGATCAGGCTGTCCAAATCGGGGCGCGGGCGGATAATGGAGAAATCGGCGCCGTTCACCATGACTTCGGGGACGAGCGGCCGCGCGTTATAGCCGGAGGCCATGACCGCGCCGTAAGCCCCGGCAACCCCGATCGCCAGCAGGTCGCCCGACACCAGCGCCGGCAAGGGGCGGTTGCGGGAGAACGTATCGCCCGTCTCGCAGACCGGGCCCACCACCTCGACCGGCGCGAACAAGGCGTCTTCCGCCGGTTCCCGGACCGGGATGATCGGGTGATAGGCATCGTAAAGGGCGGGACGCAGCAAATCGTTCATTCCGGCGTCGACGATGACGAAGCGATGGGTGACGCCTTCCTTGATGCGCACCACGCGGGTGACAAGAACCCCCGCTTCGGCGACCAGGAAACGCCCGGGCTCGAATAGAAGTTCGCATCCGGTCTTACCGACGGTTCCTGCGACCACTGCGGCGTATTGCGCGGCACTTGCCGGTTTCTCGGAGCCGTAGACGATGCCAAGCCCGCCGCCCAGATCGAGCCGCGGCACGGCCAAGCCCTGGGCCTTCAATTCGGAGGTCATGGCGGCGAGCCGCGCGAAGGCTTCGCGGAAAGGATCGAGATCGGTCAGCTGGGAACCGATATGCACCGCCAGCCCTTGGAGGGATATGCCGGGCATCGACGCGGCGCGCTTATAGGCGTCCCAGGCATGATCGAAATCGATCCCAAATTTATTTTCCGATTTTCCGGTCGCGATTTTGGCATGGGTATTCGCCGCCACGTCGGGGTTGACGCGAAGCGCCACCGGCGCCCGCATCCCGCGGCGCCTGGCGATCCGGTCGACCTCGAGAAGCTCGGCTTCGGATTCGACGTTCAATTGCAGAATTTTCGCATCGAGCGCCGCATCGATCTCGCGTTCGGTCTTGCCGACACCTGAGAATACGATGCGGCGCGCCGGCACCCCGGCTTCGAGCGCAATCCGAAGCTCGCCTTCGGAAACGACATCGGCCCCGGCCCCTAAGGCCGCAAGCGCGTTAACGACAGCCAGATTCGAATTGGCTTTGAGCGCGAAGCAAATGGTGGCGGGAAGATCCTTCACCGCCGTTTCGAACTCGCGGTAGCGGCGCGCGATGCCCGCCAGCGAATAGCAATAGAACGGCGTGGCGACGGCATCCGCGATCTGCGCCAGCGGAATGTCCTCGGCGCATAGTTCCCCGCTGCGGTAGCTGAATTCGGTCATGGAGACATCGGCTCCGGGACTGGGGTTTGCTGTGCGGGGCTTTGCTCCGGCGCTTGGCCGGGACTTTGCTCGGTTGCCGGCGGCTCCGGCGGTTTGTCCTGTTTCGGATATTGCCTCGGATATTCGGTCGTATACTGGCTTGTCTCTCCGGACGGGGTATCCAGCTTGCCGCGCTTGCCGCAGGCCAACAGGGCGGTCCCCATAGCGAATACCAGGACCATCGACAAAAGGATGCGCGCGAGCGGCATCGGCCTCACCCTCACCCTCACTGGCGGCGCACTCACAGGAAACGCCGCCGCGCCGCCGCGGCAGCGCGGCGGACATTTTCCGGGGCGGTGCCGCCGAAGCTGGTGCGGCTCGCCGCCGATTTCTCGAGGCTCAGCACGGAAAAGACATCGCCGGTGATGCGCGGTTCAACCGCTTGCATTTCTTTGAGGCTAAGCTCCTCGAGCAAGCATCCCTTGGCTTCCGCCCGGCGCACGATCTTCGCCGATATTTCATGAGCCTTGCGGAACGGCAATCCGAGTTTTTGCACGATCCAATCGGCAAGATCGGTCGCGGTCGAGAAGCCGCCGCCCGCCGCCCGTTTCATGGCGTCGGCTTGCGGTTCCAGATCGCGAATCATGCCGCTCATGGCTTGCAAAGAAAGCGATAGCGTATCGGCGGCGAGGAATGTCGGCTCCTTGTCGTCCTGCATGTCTTTGGAATAGGCGAGCGGCAGGCCCTTCAAAACGGTGAGCAGTGAAACCAGGGCGCCCAAGATGGTTCCGGCCTTGGCGCGCACCAACTCCGCCGCATCCGGATTGCGCTTTTGGGGCATGATCGAGCTTCCGGTGGTAAAGGCATCGGATAGCCGGACGAAGCCGAATTGCGGGCTCGACCACAACACGATTTCTTCGGCGAGCCTGGAGAGATGAATCGCGGTGATCGCCGCCGCGGCGAGAAATTCGAGCGCGAAGTCCCGATCCGAAACCGCATCGAGCGAATTGGCCGCTGGCCGGTCGAAACCGAGCGCCTTGGCGGTTTTCTGCCGGTCGATCGGAAAGGACGTTCCGGCAAGGGCTGCGGCGCCAAGCGGACATTCATTCAGCCGCTTGCGGCAATCCTCGAATCTTCCCCGGTCGCGGCCCAACATCTCGACATAGGCGAGGAGATGATGGCCGAAGGTCACCGGCTGGGCGGTCTGCAAATGGGTGAAGCCGGGCATGATGGTTCCGGCATGATTCGAAGCCTGGTCGATGAGGGCGGCCTGCAGATCGCGAAGCTCCCGGTCGCCGCGTTCGATGGCATTGCGCACCCAGAGCTTGAAATCGGTTGCGACCTGATCGTTGCGCGAGCGCGCGGTATGGAGCCGTCCCGCCGCATCACCGATCAACTCGAACAACCGTGATTCGATATTCATATGAATGTCTTCGAGCTCCCGCTTGAAGACGAATTTCCCGCCACGGATCTCGGAGTCGATCGCCGCCAGGCCCTTCAGGATCGCTTCGCCGTCGGCACGCGATATAATGCCGCACGCCATCAGCATTTCGCAGTGGGCCTTAGAGCCGGCGATATCTTCCGCAGCAAGCCTCTTGTCGAAATCGATGGAAGCGTTGATCTTCTCCATCGCTTCCGCGGGGCCGGATTCAAACCGGCCGCGGATCAGCGGCTTTGCAGCTTTTGGATTTTTTGTAACCATAGAACCAGCGACCCGACAGAAGGCGAAATGACCAAACTTACGACATTTAATACGAAACTGTTGCTGGCCGCCATTGCCGCCGTGGCGGCTTTGGGCGCCGCGGCGCTGACCCTGATCGCCCCCAATCTGACGGGACAGGGCGGGTCCTCGCAAAGCGCACCCCTGTCCCCGGGGCTGCATTTATGGGACGGAGCCCGCAGCCTCCCGGATGCCGGTTTTACCGATGGCGCAGGGCACCAGATGGGTCTTTCCGCCTATCGGGGCAAGGTGGTGCTGGTGAATTTCTGGGCCACCTGGTGCGAGCCCTGCAAGCTCGAAATGCCCTCGCTCCTGCGCCTTCAACAGAAGCTTGGCGACAAGGATTTCGCGGTGGTGGCGATTTCCGGCGACCAGACCGGTATTCAGGCCGTCGAGCCGTTTCTGAAACAGAACGATCTTACCGCCCTCAACATCCTTTATGACCCCAATCTGGCCAGCGCCAATATTTGGGGCGTGAAGGGGCTCCCGACGACGATCCTTCTCAACCGCGAGGGCCAGGAAATAGGCCGGGCGGAGGGCGGGCTGGCCTGGGATGCCCCGGACATTGAGGGCCAAATCGAGGCGAAGATTAAGGCCGCGCCTTAACGCGGCGGCTCTTACTTGGGTGTCGAAGCTGGCGTGTCGGGCCTAGCGTGCCAAGCTTAGCGCGTGGGAATAGGCTTGTCGGTGCTGTAATCGTAAAAGCCGCGGCCGACTTTCCGTCCCAGCCAGCCGGCCTCGACATATTTTACGAGCAACGGACACGGCCGGTATTTGCTGTCCGCCAAGCCCTCGTAAAGCACATGCATGACCGCGAGGCAGACATCGAGGCCGATAAAATCGGCGAGCTCGAGGGGGCCCATCGGATGCTTGGCGCCGAGTTTCATCGCGGTATCGATGCCCTCGACCGAGCCCACACCTTCGTAAAGCGTATAGACCGCTTCGTTGATCATCGGCTGGAGAATGCGGTTGACGATGAAAGCCGGGAAATCTTCGGAAACCGCCGGGGTTTTCCCGAGGGCGAGTGTCAGCTCGCGCACCGTTTGAAAAGTCGCGTCGTCGGTGGCGATGCCGCGAATGAGCTCGACCAGCTTGATGACCGGTGCCGGGTTCATGAAATGCATGCCCATGAATTTGTGCGGCCGGTCGGTCGCAGCCCCGAGCCTCGTGATCGAGATCGACGACGTGTCGGTGGCGATGATGGCGGCGTCTTTCAGATGCGGCGTCAGTTTTTTGAAGATGCTCTTCTTCAATTCTTCATCTTCGGTCGCGGTCTCGATGACAAGGTCGCAATCCTTGAACAGCTTGTAGTCGGTGCCGGTTTTGATGCGCTTCAAGGCCGCGGTGCGGTCGGGTGCTTTGATCGCGCGATGGTCGGCCTGGCGCGCCAAGTGCTGATCGATATTGTCCAGCGCCTTGCCGATCTGTTCCTTGTCGATATCGACCATCGCCACATCGAAGCCAGCCAGCGCGCAAACATGGGCGATGCCGGCCCCCATCTGTCCGGCGCCGATCACTCCGATCTTGTGGATCGCAAGTGGTTTCGCTTTCTTATTCATCGCCCTTCCTCTCCTGTGATTCCGCAATCAGGCGGTCTTCAACTTATCGAGCTCGGCCGATAGCTCCGGCAAAGCCTGGAACAGATCCGCGACCAGGCCGTAATCGGCGATTTGGAAAATCGGCGCCTCTTCGTCCTTGTTGATGGCGACGATCACTTTGCTCTCCTTCATCCCGGCCAGATGCTGAATGGCGCCCGAAATGCCGACCGCAATGTAAAGCTCCGGGGCGACGATCTTGCCGGTCTGGCCGATTTGATAGTCGTTGGGCACGAAACCGGCATCGACCGCGGCCCGCGAGGCGCCAAGCGCCGCGTTCAGCTTGTCGGCGATGGCTTCGAGCAATTTGAAATTCTCGCCGCTCTGCAATCCCCGTCCGCCGGAAATGATCACCCGGGCGCTGGTCAATTCGGGGCGGCCTGATTCGCTCAGTTTCTGGTCGACGAAACGCGAGCGCGACTCGCCGCTTTCGTGTGCAACCGATTCAATCGCCGCGGCCCCGCCGGACGCTTTGGCTTTTTCGAATGCCGTGGTGCGGACGGTGATGACCTTGATCTTATCCTTGGACTTCACCGTCGCGATAGCGTTGCCGGCATAGATCGGCCGGCGGAAGATGTCGGCGTCTTCGACCGCGATGATGTCGGATATCTGCGAGACATCGAGGAGTGCCGCAACTCGCGGCATCACGTTCTTGCCCGAGGTGGTGGCGGGCGCCAACACATGAGAATATCCGGAAGCGAGCTTGGCGATCAGGGTGCCGAGATTTTCCGCGAGCGGATGAGCAAAGGCGGCGTCATCGGCGACAAGGACTTTGGCCACGCCCTCCACACCCGCCGCGGCCTTCGCCGCTTCGCCGCAATTCTGCCCGGCGATGAGCACGGTAACACCGTCGCCGGAAATTTTTTTCGCGGCGGTGATCGTGCAAAGCGTGGCCGGTTTGACCGATTTGTTGTCGGGCTCGGCGATGACGAGAACGGCCATCAGATCACCTTGGCTTCGTCATGAAGTTTGTGGACCAGTTCCTGCACGCTGCCGACCTTGATGCCGCCGCCGCGTTTTGCCGGCTCGGCGACCTTAAGCACGGTCACGCGCGGGCTGACATCGACGCCAAGCGCAGCGGGCGTCAATTCTTCGATCGGCTTTTTCTTCGCCTTCATGATGTTGGGCAGAGTCGCGTAGCGCGGCGTATTGAGCCGGAGATCGGTGGTGATGATCGCGGGCAGGGTGAGCGCCAGGGTTTCCAAGCCGCCATCGACTTCCCGGGTAACCTCGGCGGCGGCACCGTTCAGCGCCACCTTTGAGGCGAAAGTTCCTTGCGGCCAGCCGAGAAGGGCGCCCAGCATCTGACCGGTTTGATTACAATCGTCGTCGATGGCCTGTTTGCCGAGAAGCACGATTTCCGGCTTCTCGCGTTCGACGATTTTGGCCAGCAGCTTGGCGACCGCCAACGGCTCTAGTGCCACATCGGTCACGACGTGGATCGCGCGATCCGCGCCCATCGCCATGGCGGTCCGCAGCGTATCCTGGCATTTCGTTTCGCCCATGGTGACGGCGATCACTTCGGTCGCCTTGCCCTGTTCCTTGAGACGCACGGCTTCTTCCACCGCGATCTCATCGAACGGGTTCATGGACATTTTGACATTGGCGAGATCGACTCCCGATCCATCCGCTTTGACGCGGATCTTCACGTTGAAATCCACCACGCGCTTAACTGCCACCAAAACCTTCATCGGCGTCTCAAAGACCTGTTAGATCAAGAATTTGCCAGAGGCGACTGCGTCCCCGTTCGCAGCCGCACAATAGAAGCCCAAGGAATTGCAGCCTGTCAACGCGAGATGCCGGTCTAAGAGAGCCGGGGCCGGCAGGCCGGCGTTAACGATTGGCAGGACGGGGACGGCCTATTTGTTGGCTTGTCCTTTACGCACGCCAACCTACCGGTTGGCCGTTCATTTACGCCAGCCAACCTACCGGTTGGCGCCGGGCCGCCACAGCACGTCCGCCTTGCCCTTCTTATTCAGGAAGCGGGCAAGGACGAAGAGGTGGTCGGAGAGCCGGTTAACGTAACGCACCGCCACAGGGTTAACCGCTTCCGCGGTTCCAAGTTCCACCATCAACCG
>JBGOXX010000123.1:0-7155 GCA_041479345.1 Alphaproteobacteria bacterium | reverse complement strand
CCGGCGGCAATCCGGATGCCGAAGCGGCGGCCGCAGCGGGCGGCGGCTGATATCCCGGCGCGTTATAGCTCGGATAGGAAGCACCCGGCTGCTGATAGGCGGGCTGCGGGTAGGCCGGGGGTGAATAGGGAGCAGGATAGGCAGTTGGATTGTACGTCTGGTTCGCCGGCGGTGCCGGATAAGCGGGCGCCGCGGGCGGATAATAAGCGGGCGCCGCGGGCGGATAATAGGTCGGGGCCTGATAGGTCGGGGCCGGCGGCGGGTAATAAGCCTGAGCCGGCTGATAACCCGTGTAATAGCCGGGTTGCTGATAGGCCGGTTGCGGCGCTGAAACCGGGTAGCCGTTGTAATCCCGGGCGCCCGGTTGAGCACTGTATTGGTTCAGCGCTTGCTGGAAATAAGCATCGGTGCCGCCCGAAGCCGGCTGCGTTGGGGCATACCCGGTGGCAGGATAACCGGTGGCAGGATAACCGGTGGCGGGATAACCCGCCGGGGCGTAGCCCGGCGCTGTCGGATAGGCGGATGGATAGGCCCCATAAGGCGCCGCCGCGGCTTGGCCCGGCGCTACTTGCCCGGGTGCGACTTGGCCCGGTTGGCCCGTAACCTGTTGGCCCGCCATCGAATTGTCCGCATAGGCCGAGGCGCCCGGCTGCCCCGGTTGGGGCGGACGGAGCGCGAAATCAGGCGGGATACTCAAAGGCGGGGTCTGGGTGACCTTGCTTTCGTCCGGCACCGATTTATCGATGCCAACGGCTTGGCGGAGGCTGTCGCAGGCGCCTAGCGAAAGCGCGGCAAGCGCCAAGCCGAGGAGCGGAAGGCTCCGGTTTTTCCTTAATTTTGGCTGCGAATTGGTCACGCCGGTCATGCCCCTATTTACGCGATCCCCTGTCGGCGAACAAGGAATCGATCAGGATCAGGCCTACCCCGATGGTGATCGACGAATCCGCCAAATTGAAGGCGGGAAAATCGTACTGGCCGAGATGGAAGTAAAGAAAATCGGTCACCGCGCCGAATCGGAGCCGGTCGATCACGTTGCCGATCGCGCCGCCGATGACGAGGCCGATCGCCGCCACCAGAATCGGGCGTTCGACCCGCCACAACCATGACAGAAGCCCGCCGATGATCACGCCGGCAATTAAGACAAACAGATAGCGCGCAATCTCGGGGGCGCTATTGAACAAGCCGAAGCTGATCCCCCGATTCTCATTCAGCACCAGATCGAAGAATGGCGTCACATGAAGAACGCGTGCTGAAACCATGATCTGGGTCACGATCAGCCATTTCGAGAGCTGGTCGAGGGCGACGACAAGAAGTGCAAGCAAGAGACCGCGCGCGCGCCTGTTCTTCATGCCGGCTCTTTGGCGCTATGGGCCGCGCTATGGGCGTTGTAATAGGCGACGGCATCGGTGCAGCGATTGCACAAATGATCCGGCGAATTATTCACCTCCGGCAACACCCGCCAGCAGCGCACGCATTTTTCGCCTTCGGCCAAGGCAACCATCACCGCAACGCCGGGCACGTCGGGAAGCGTGAAGACCTCCGCCGGTGGCCCAGATTTTTCCGATTCGCGCAAGCTTGCCGATGACGTGATGGCGATTTCCGCAAGATCGAGTCCGGACAGCGCGTTTCGGAAATCCTGGGAAGAGAACACGGTCGGATGGGCCTGCAGGCTCGATCCGATTTTCTTGTTCGCCCGATCCAGTTCCAGCGCGCCGGTCACGACTCGCCGCAGCTCGCGAATCGTCTCCCATTTCGCGGCGAGCGACACGTTTCGCCACTCTTCAGGAATTTCGGGGAAGGTGCGAAGATGTACGCTGTCTCCATTCGGAAAGCGCGTTGTCCAGGCTTCTTCGGCAGTGAAACACAAAACCGGCGCGAGCCACGCGGTCAAACAGGAGAACAAGGTATCGAGCACACAGCGGGTGGCGCGGCGGCGGGCGCTGTCCGGCCGGTCGCAATAGAGCGAATCCTTGCGCATGTCGAAATAAAAAGCCGAAAGATCGACGGCGCAAAAATTATGCAGCGCCATGAAGAAGCCGTGGAAATCGAAATCCCCGAAACTCTTGCGCATGAGCGCGTCGAGCTCATGGAGCCGGTGCAGGACGTAGCGTTCGAGCTCCGGCATCTCGGAAACCGCGAGACGTTCGGTTTCCGAAAATCCGTGAAGCGCGCCCAAGAGATAGCGGAGCGTATTGCGAAGTCGCCGGTAGACATCGGTCTGGGATTTCAGGATTTCCGGGCCGATGCGAAGGTCGTCGGAGTAATCCGAAGAGGCCACCCACAGGCGCAGAATATCGGCGCCGAGCTTCTCCACCACTTCCTGGGGTGCCGTCACATTACCAGCCGACTTCGACATCTTGCGCCCTTGCTCATCGAGCACGAAGCCGTGGGTCAGCACCGCTTCATAGGGTGCGCGGCCGCGGGTGCCGCAAGATTCCAGCAAGGACGAATGAAACCAGCCGCGATGCTGATCCGAGCCTTCGAGATACAGCGAGGCCGGCCATTTGAGATCCGGATTGCCCTCGAGCACGAAGGCATGGGTACAGCCGGAATCGAACCAGACGTCGAGAATATCGGCGATGGGATCGAATTCTTCCGATTTGTAATCGGGGGCGAGAAATCGCCGCGGATCGCCGGTGAACCAGGCATCGGCACCTTCTTTCTCAAAGGCGGCAACGATCCGGTTCATCACGTTTGCGTCGCGCAAAACTTCGCCGGTTTTCTTGTTGACGAAGATCGCGATCGGAACACCCCAGGCGCGCTGGCGCGACACGCACCAATCGGGCCGCGTTTCCACCATCGAGCCGATCCGGTTCTTGCCCTGGGGCGGAACCCAGCGCGTATGTTCGATGGCGGCCAGCGCCTTTGCCCGCAAATCGTTCTTCTCCATGGAGATGAACCATTGCGGCGTGGTGCGGAAAATGAGTGGCGCCTTCGATCGCCAGGAATGTGGATAGCTGTGAACGAGCTTGGCGCGAGCAAGAAGCGCGCCCGCCTCTTCGAGGGCTTTGAGAATCGGCTTTTCGGCGGGCGAATAATATTTGCCGTCTTTGCCTTGGGCGAGCACCGAAAGCCCGGCGAACAGCGGCACCGATTCCGCATAGCGCCCATCCGGCAGCACGGTTTCAGGCACGGCAATGCCGTAAGCCGAAGCGAGCTTCCAGTCGTCCTCGCCATGACCGGGTGCTATGTGCACGAAGCCGGTGCCGGTATCGGCGGTGACGAAATCGCCCTTGAGCAGCCGCACCGGAAAATCGTAGCCCTGACGATAGAGTGGGTGGCGGCAAACAATACCCTCGAGCTCGATCGGTTCCGATATGGCTGCGAAGGCGGTGACCTTGGCCGCATTCATCGCTTGTTCGGCCAGCGCCTCGGCCAAGACCAATTTTTCATCGGGCCGCGCCAGGCTGCCTTCGGCCACCGCTTCGATTTCGTAGACGCGATAAGCCATCTCACCGCCATAGGCAATCGCGCGATTGCCGGGGAGCGTCCATGGCGTGGTGGTCCAAATTACGACCGATGCGCCGTCCAATTCCGCCGTCCTGCCGTGATGGGCGGCAATCGGGAATCGCACCCAGACTTGAGTCGACGTATGGTCGTGATATTCGATTTCGGCTTCGGCGAGCGCGGTTTTTTCGATGACCGACCACATCACCGGCTTGGCGCCGCGATAGAGCCCGCCGTTCAACAGAAATTCGCCGAGCTCGGAAACGATCTTGGCTTCGGCGCCGAAGGCCATCGTGGTGTAGGGGCGATCCCAATCGCCCATTACGCCGAGCCGCTTGAACTCCTCGCGCTGGATGTTCACCCAATGGGCGGCGAAGTCGCGGCATTCCCGGCGGAATTCGAGGACCGGGACTTGATCCTTGTCTTGTCCCTTCGCGCGGTAGGATTCTTCGATCTTCCATTCGATCGGCAGGCCATGGCAATCCCAGCCTGGAACGTAATGGGCGTCGAAGCCCATCATCTGCCGGGAGCGGTTGACCATGTCTTTGAGAATTTTATTCAGGGCATGGCCGATATGCAGGTGGCCGTTGGCGTAGGGCGGGCCGTCATGGAGGATAAATTTTCCGCGTGGCGCAGGTTTGGCGCGGAGCTTGGCGTAAAGCCCGGTTTTCTCCCAAAGTGCCAGCCATTCCGGCTCGCGTTTCGGCAGCTCGCCTTTCATCGGAAAAGCGGTTTGCGGCAGGAAAACCGTCGATTTGAAATCGGTGCTCACGGGCGGGTTCCATTGCGCATTTCGAATGCGTCTCCTGCGGGTCGCTCGGCCACCCGGAATTCGCCCTGCCGCTCGGCCAGGACTCTCCGCGCCGCGATGCCGTCCTCGGCCATTTGCGCGCCGAGCTTTTCGAGCCCGTCGAATACCGCTTGCGGCCGCAAATATTCGACCAGCGCCACCCGCAAATGCTTGCCGTAAAGATCGCCTTCGTAATCGAAGAGATGCGCTTCCAAGAGTTCGGGGCCGCTGCCCAACGTCGGTCTCGTGCCGAAACTCGCCACCGCATCGTGCCAATCGGTTCCCGTTCCCTTGTCCACGCCGGCGCGCACCGCGTAGATGCCGTGGGCGGGACGCAGATATTCCTCAAAAGTGATATTGGCGGTGGGCATGCCGAGAGTCTTGCCGATGCCATCGCCCGCCACGACCCGGCCTTCGATCTCCCAGCAGCGCCCCAATAATTTCGCGGCCTCAGCCGGCCGGCCTTCGGTCAAATGCTCGCGGATGCGGGTCGAGGAATAGACATAGCCGTCGGGCGATTCGACGAGGGGCATTTCGGTAAACCCAAATCCATGCCGCGCCGCTTCCCGGGCTAAAACAGCGGGATTGCCGGCGCGGCCCTTGCCGAAAACGAAATTGTAACCAACGACGACATGGGCGACGCCCAAGCCGTTGACCAGGACATTGGCGATGAAATCTTCAGGCGTCAGCGACGCCAAGGCGTGATCGAAATGAAGCACGAAGAGATTGTCGACGCCCAGCGCTTCGATGCAATGAGCCTTGATGCGAAGGGGCGTCAGCCGGAAGGGCGACCGCTCGGGAAAGAAGAACGAACGAGGGTGAGGCTCGAAGGTGACGACGGCGCGCGGGCGGTTCAGCCCCGCCGCTATTTTTCCGGCCTCGTCGATGACCGCCCGATGGCCGCGATGCACGCCGTCGAAATTGCCGACCACCGCCACCACGCCCCGGGCGGATGGCGGAAGCGGATCATAATGGCGGAAGATGCGCATCGCTCGACTGTTCACTCACTCCGGGCGAATCACTCTGCATATCACTTTGGGCGAATCATTTTCGGGCGAATGATTGGCGCGTTGACGAAGGGCCCGGGCCTAGGCCCGCTCCGTTCTGTCAGCTCCGAACCGGAACCATCACGACCGCTTCGCCGTCCAGCACGACTTTGCCGGCAATCAGACATTCGGTCTTGAGGACCACCCGTTTCTTTTCGGCGACGATTTCGGTGATCGTGGCGCGGGCCAGCACCGTATCGCCGATCTTCACCGGCGCCATGAACTTTAGAGTCTGGCTCAAATAAATGCAGCCCGGACCGGGTAGCTTGGTGCCGAGCACCGCCGAAATGAACCCGGCCGACAACATGCCGTGGGCGATCCGGGTCTTGAACATGGTGGTCTTGGCGAATTCTTCGTTGATGTGGACCGGGTTCATGTCGCCGGTGATCCCGGCATAACCGACGATATCGGCCTCAGTAACGGTCTTGGCGAAGACCGCCTGCTGGCCCACCGTGAGTTCGTCGAGATAAAAGCCGCGCAAGGCCTCTTGGCCGCTCGCCATGTCCATGTCTTTCTCCTGATTCTTCCGTGAGTTAACGATGAATTTCCGGCGCCCTTCGGGCGGCCAAGGAGGCCGGACTATAGCGGCCCGGCTTCCTGAAATCCATGGTCCCAAATCCATGCCCAAATCCATGGAAGATGGAGAGCTCGAAATCATCGCCTTCGGCGGCAACAGCGCCAAACCAACCCCTGCCCAGCGCTAAGCCCAGCGCCAGTTCCCGCACGGTGACGGCGCTCGGAGCCGAAGACAGTGCTACCGGCGAAAATCCGGTCCCGCGGGCCTTGAGAATGGCTTCCTGTTTCGTCCATTGCCGGTAAAAAGCGGTGATCCGCCGCGGCAGCGGCAGGGCGGCGATCCGCCGGCCGATTTCCGGGTGAAAGGCATGGGCCGCCATCGATTCGATAGCCTGCGAAATTTCCGGGCGGGCGCGCTCAATATCGATACCGAGCTCGGCTTCCCAAGAAAGTGCGATCGCAATGCGTTCGCCGCTGTGGGACAGATTGAATTTCAAAGGATGACCTCCCGCCAAGCACGGCTTGCCCCGGGCGCCCAGTTCAAATCGAACCGCGGCCGGCGCGCACTTCAGTTGCCGCGCCAAAATCGCGCGAAGCAATCCGCGCCCGGCGATGAAGCGGCGGCGCAATTTCTCATCGGCGAACCCATCGGCGCGTGCCTGCTCATTGAGATCGAGGGTTTCGAAAGTGGATCGAAGCGATACGTTCGAACGGGAAAGCCAATCGACAATGATGGCGATGCGGCGGCTCATGGCTGTTTTGCCGCGCGCATGGAGGGAAGGTCGGAGAATCTCTTTTCCGGCAAAGCGGCGAAAGCCGCACACATTTCCTCGAAATCCGCGAGAGTCCTCCGCGCCATCGCCGCATCGAAGAGGTCCGCATTAAATGCAAGATCGCAGCGCAAGCCTTCTTCGGTTCCGGTGATGTCGAAGGTGAGATCGAAGCGGGCGAAATTGCTTCCGACTTTGAACTCGGAAAAACGCACGCCGGCGGCTTCTGCATCGGCCGCCGGAAAATTGCGCAGCTGAAAGAGAACCGGAACAAGAGATATCGGTGATTCGCCCGGATCGGGTACGGATACGAAAGTCTGCAAGCGCGCAATGGGCATATCCTGATGGGCAAAACTTTCCTGAGCCATAGACTTCGTGCGCAGGATCAATTCCCGGACCGTCGGGTCGCCGGAAAGATCGCTGCGCAAGGGAAGCACGTTGAAGAAGAGGCCGATGAGAGGTTCCGCTTCGGCGCGGCCTCGCCCCGCGGTCAGACATCCGGTCAGGATATCGGTGCCGCCGGTATAGCGCGCGAGCTGGGCATGAAAGACGGCGAGCAGCGTCATATAGAGTGTCGCGCCATTGT
>JBGOXX010000122.1:0-7223 GCA_041479345.1 Alphaproteobacteria bacterium | reverse complement strand
GGCCCTGACGCGCATGATTAGTGCTGTATTCCGGCGCGGCGGTGATGTTTCCTTCGTGGTCGAAGAACTCAAAGCCGTGTTCGATCCCCGCGGCGGCCAATGGGTGCAGGGGCATTACGTGCCCTCGCTTCTCGCCGCGATCGGCGAGGTGATCGAGCGCCATTTGATCGATATCGGCTTCCTGCCGCCGCCCGTGGCGCATGCGCCGCGGGAAGCGCTCCGCCAAGTCGTCGGCATGCCGGAAACCCGGCTGCGCCAATGCCCGAAATGCGGCGAAGCCTCGCTCACCCGCCAAGAGAATTGCGACGTCTGCACGTCTTGCGGCTATTCAAAGTGCAGCTAAAGCATGATCTGACGGCCGTCAGCGAGACTTCATAAGAACGGCCCGCCCAATTCCTTCCAACCGCCGGTCGCGAATACCGAGCGCCTCAAGCCGCGCCACGGTTTCGCGCAAATAATCCGCCGCCCGGCCTTTTTTGCCTTTGCCCTGGCGCAGCAGTTTCAAAACCGTTCGCGGCGGGAGCTTCCCCGCATATTGCCCATGCTCCCGGTCGGCAATGAAAGTGAGCACCCGTTGCCGTTTTCCTGCCAATAGTTCGGCGTTCACGGTAACAAGCCGGTAGACATCGGTCACGTTCTCCCGGGCGATGATTTTTTTCAGCGCCGCTTTCCCCGCCGCTCCCTTCAATTCGATGACCATGCCGCGGCATGAGCCGCCGCGATCCAATCCCAGAACGATTCCAGGCCGCGCTTTGGTGCCCCTATAGACATAAGAATAGATGCACAACGACCGGTGATAGCCGCGCAACAGCGCCGGATGATGGCGAAACCGGGTGAGACCGGGCTCCCAGAGCAGCGAGCCATAGGCGAATAGCCAAATAGTCCCCTTCGTATTTCGAGGCGATGGTGAGCGCGATTTCATAGGTCGCCCGGATTCATACGTCATAAGCCATGCTCTGGCGCAGGCGCTCGATGACCCGCGCCAGAAGATCGTGGAGCGGCCCGTCCTCGATGCCCAACGCGTCCAAATGCTTCACCGCGTTTTCGAGATAATCGAAACAGGTGCCGGAAACGCCTACCCCTTGCACAACCAGCTCGACGCTGCGCGCGACCCCGGGATTGCCCGCATATTGGCTGTGGCCGCGATCGGCCACGTAAGCAAAGGCCGGAACATTGCCGCTCGGCAATGCGATTGAAACCTTTTGCCGGCGATAGGCGTAGGAAACCAGCTCGCGCTCATCCAAATAGCCGAGAACCGCCCGCGCGGATGAGCCTTCCACCCGGAACGCCCGGCCGCGGCAAGCACCGCCGCGGTCCAAGCCCAGCACCAATCCCGGCCGCTCCAAGGTGCCGCGATGAAATCGCGAATAGATGCACAGGGCCCGGTGATAGCCGCGCAGCAGGGCGGGGACGACCTCGGTATGGGGGAATCCGGGGTCCCACATCAGGGAGCCGTAGCCAAAAACCCAAATATCGCGCGGCCTGGCTTTCAAGGCGGGTGCGCGCCGTCGCTTGGCCCGCCGGTTCTTGCTCGCCTTTCGGGCTTTTGCCGATGGCGCCTTGGTCTTCATCTTCATCCGGCCGAGTTTAACGGAGCAAAGGATCGCGGCAACATGCCCGCAAGGACGTGCCGTAAGTTATAGAAGCAAATCAGGGCTTTCCCAGGCCGCAAGCTGGGCTATAAACGGAGAGCACCGGGGAGAGGGGGGTCGCATGAGCCGCCGCAGGCTGCTGATCGTCTTGATTGTCATCCTGGCCCTGTCAGCGGCTACCGTTGTCTATTGGCACTATGCATCGGAGGCTTTCCGCGACGGCATCGAACGCTGGGTCGCGGCGCGGCGGGCCGATGGCGTGCAGGCGAGCTACGGTTCGCTGGTGATGCGGGGCTTTCCTTTTAGCCTGCAGGCGACCTTGCGCGATCCCGTGCTGTCCAAGCCCTCGGCCGGCGTGGCCAATGGTTCGGGCAAGGAACTTGCCTGGGAATGGCGCGGCAGTGAGGTTGCGGTGGCGATCCGCCCGTGGAATCCCAACCGCGTCGAGTTGCACTTTCCCGGAACCAATCAAATCACCCTGCCCTTCGGCGACAATGGCCGCACCGTATTTGCCGCGGCCGGAAGGGCGAGCGCCACTCTGGGTCTGGACAGCGCCGGCATGCCGGCTAGCGCCGATTTCGATATCGACGATCTCGATCTCTTGTCCGAAGACGGCAATCAGTCGGTTTCGGTGGCCGGCCTCGAGCTTTCCGGCCTCACCCATACCGCCGGAACTCCCGCCCACGAAAGCGCCACCTTCGATCTCACGGTCGCGGGCAAAGGCATCGAGCTACCCGCCGATTCGAAACCGCCGCTCGGCACCTTCGTGTCGGTCGTCGAATGCCAGGCAAGCTTGATGGGCGTTGTCCCGCCGGGCCCGGCGGAACAGGCCATGAAAGCCTGGCGCGACGACGGCGGCACCATCGAAATCCATCGTCTGCATCTGGTCTGGGGTCCGCTCGAAATCGAAGCCGGCGGCACGCTGGCGCTCGACGCCCATTTGCAGCCGATCGGCGCCTTGTCGGCGATCGTGCGCGGATTTCCCGAAACGGTGGATGCGCTGGTCGCCGGCGGCATGGTGCAATCGAACGACGGTGCGCTCGCCAAACAGATTTTGGGATTGCTGATCAAGACGCCCAAGCATGGCGGGCCGCCGGAGCTTACGGTGCCCGTCACCTTGCAGAACGGCTGGGTTTACGTCGCAAACGTGCAGCTCGCCCGGATTTCCCCGATTTCCTGGGAATAGTTTTCTTCTTGGCCGCGGTTGTTCGCGGTTCCTCGCTCTCCGCCTGGCCGGCTTCGATGATCGAACGGCGGATCGCCCGCGTCCGCGTGAAGAGATCGAGCAGCTTCTCGCCCTCGCCCCAGCGGATCGCCCGCTGAAGCGCTGCCAGATCTTCCGACAGGCGTCCGAGCATCTCGAGGACCGCCTCGCGATTGTTCAGGAAAATGTCCCGCCACATCACCGGATCGGATGCCGCGATGCGCGTGAAATCGCGAAAGCCGCCGGCGGCGAATTTGATGACCTCGGATTTGATATGCGATTCGAGATCGGTCGCCGTGCCGACGATCGTATAGGCGATCAAATGCGGGAGATGGGAGGTAATGGCCAGCACCGCATCGTGGTGCTTGGCGTCCATGATCTCGACTTTCATCCCCGCCCGCCGCCACAGCGCCGCGATCTTCTCGGTCGCCCGACTGTCCGTTCCGGGCGGCGGCGTCAGAATGCAGAAACGGCCCTCGAAAAGTTCGGCAAAGCCTGCCTCGGGCCCCGATTGTTCGGTGCCGGCGACCGGGTGGCCGGGCACGAAATGAACGCCCTTCGGAATATAGGGACCGATATCGGTGATCACCGCCTGCTTCACCGATCCCACGTCGCTGACGATGGTGCCTTTCTTCAGCTGCGGCGCGATGGCTTCGGCGATCGATTTGTAGGCGCCGATCGGGGTGCAAATCATCACCAGATCCGCCCCTCGCGCCGCCGCCGCCGGATCCGTGGTTACCGAATCTGTCAATCCGAGACTGAGGATTTTTTTGCAGGTCTCGCGCTTTTGCGAGCAGCCGACGATGTGTCCGGCCAAATGGTCCCGGCGAAGGACGCGCGCCAGGGACGAGCCGATGAGCCCGACGCCGATGATTGCGACGCGATCGAACATGGGTTTACCACGGACGATGACGGGGTGCTGCGACACCCGCTGCTTCCTGGCGGGATGGCGGATCATCGGGCGAGAAATTTGCCCAAGCTTGCGACGAGCTTGCGCATCTCCTCTTCGCGGCCGACGGTGACGCGCAAGCATTCCGGCAAACCGTAATTGTCGACGCGGCGAAGAATGATGCCCTCGGAGCGCAGGAAGCGGTCGGCCGCCGCGGAACCTCGCTTGGGATCGCTGCCGAAACGCACCAGCATGAAATTGGCGACGCTCGGATAGACCTGAAGGCCGAGCCGGGTGAGTTCCGAAGCAAGCCATTCGCGCCATTGATTGTTATGCGCCAGCGCCGCATCGAAAGCCGCCCTGTCCTCG
Organism: Alphaproteobacteria bacterium; assembly: GCA_041479345.1. Taxonomy (GTDB): domain Bacteria; phylum Pseudomonadota; class Alphaproteobacteria; order DATDPM01; family DATDPM01; genus DATDPM01. The sequence goes on along the minus strand of JBGOXX010000122.1, from coordinate 3,169 downwards.
AGGGCCGCAACGCCCGCCGCCAGCGCCGCACTGTTGAGATTGAAGGGACCGCGCAGCCGGTTCAGCACATCGACCACCGATGGCGGGCAAAGGGCCCAACCGAGGCGCAAGGCGGCGAGCGCGTAGATTTTGGAGAATGTCCGCGTCATCACCACATTGTCGCCCTGCATCACCAATTCGGCGCCGTCCGAGTAATCCGTCGCGGTGACGAATTCGGCATAAGCCCCATCGATCACCAGCAGCACGTCGTCCGGCAATCCGGCCCGCAGACGGCGCAGCTCGTCCTTGGTGAGATAAGTCCCGGTCGGATTGTTCGGATTGGCGAGATAAACGATTCGGCTCCGCGGCGTCACCGCGGAAAGAATCGCGTCCACATCGGCGCGGAGATTTTTTTCCGGCACCGTGCGGGGTGTTGCGCCTGCCGCCAAGGCCGCGATCGGATAAATCAGGAAGCCGTGCTCGGTATAGAGAATCTCATCGCCCTCGCCGGCATAGGCTTTGGCGAGCAGGGTGAGCAATTCATCGGAGCCGTTGCCGCATACGATGCTCGCGGCCTCGACTCCGTAGCGGCCGGCAATCGCCTCGCGCAGCGTCTTGTGGCTACCATCCGGATAGCGATGCAGCTTGCCGGCGCAGTCCTGGAAGGCCTTGATGACGCGGGGGCTGGGTCCAAGCGCGCTTTCATTCGAGGCGAGCTTGATCGGCTGGGCAATTCCGGGAAGTTCGGAATCGCCGCCCACATAAGGGGCGATTTTCAGGATGCCGGGGCGCGGCGAGAGCCGCGGCGTGTTTTTACGCGCGGCGGGCCTACCCACGCCGGGCTTACGCGCGGCGGGCGATGGTTCCCGCACGCTCGTCCTCGCTCAAAGGCTCGGCATAGCCGCCGACCGGCGCAATCCGAATGATGGCGGCGTCCTCCCCTTCCTGCAATCGCTCGAACCGCGGATCGGAAGCGGAGACCATGTCCGAAAACTCGACCAGATGCAGGAACGATTCCTGGCGCCCCGCCCCCGCCCATTCGCCGATGAACCGGGCGTCGAAGCCGGCCTTTTTCATCGCCGACGTGAATCGGGAGCGGCTCACTTCGTTTCTCGTCTCGATGACGAAAAACGAACGGTCGCGCCCGGTCGGTTCCGGATCCATCCGGGCAATGGCGATGGCGGCCGGGGTTTCACCGCGGCCGGTCGCGATAAACGGCAGTCGCGCGACCACCCGCAGCGGCTCGCGTTCTTCCGAGCCCAAATGCCGCCACCAGGGATCGGGGCTGGCCTCATGGGGATAGGGCAGAACCCCGATCACCTGCACCCCTTCGCCGGTGGCCCGCACCACATTGTCCACGGTCAAATGCCGGGTCATCGGGGTGGCCGACCCGAAATGGTCCCGGGCCATGTCCCAATATTCGGGAAATTCGGGGGGTGCAAAGACCGCAACAGTGAACGGCCCCTGCAATTGGGTGAGGGCGGCGATGATCTCGCGCCAAATCCGCACCAAAGCGGTCTTCGGGAAATCGCCCCTATGGCGTGCGACCAGGCGGCGCAGGATGGATGCCTCCCGGCCGGGGCGCAAATAGGGCCCGGTTCCGGCACCCTTGCTGCGGCCGATTTCCTCAACCACATCCGTGCGGCGCATCAGCAGATCGTGGATCTCATCGTCGATCCGGTCGATCTCGCGGCGCAAAGCGTCCAGGGTGCGTCCAGAGGAAGCCATGGTTCCAATTGCCGTGAAAGGGGGCTCGATAGTAGTAGTCCAGAACCCTGCGAAATCAAAGAAAACATTGACATCCCCGCCCCTTGCTCCCTACCTATCCACGCTCTGCACGACAATTCTTAACGGCGGTCTAATCGCCCCATGATTGCGCCGAACGGCCATGACCTGCGGCCGCCTGTTGGCGGCGATCTCCCCGGCCATCGTGTCCTGCTTGGCACCGAACGGCCGCTGAAACTCGATAGCGGGGCGGAGATCGGCCCCTTTACCGTGGGCTACCAGACCTATGGCCGGCTCAATGCCGACCGCTCCAATGCGATCCTCGTATGCCACGCCCTGACCGGCGACCAATTCGTCGCCGAGCCCCATCCCATAACCGGCAAGCCCGGCTGGTGGGAGATCATGGTCGGACCCGGAAAGCCGCTCGATACCGACCGGTATTTCATCATCTGCTCGAATGTGCTGGGCGGCTGCATGGGCACCATCGGCCCCAAGGAAACCGATCCTAAGACCGGCGAGCCCTACGGCCTCGGCTTCCCGGTGATCACCATCGGCGACATGGTCCGGGCCCAAAGGCTTCTGATCGACTATCTCGGCATCGAGCAGCTGTTCTGTGTCACCGGCGGATCGATGGGGGGCATGCAGGTCCTGCAATGGGCGGCCTCCTATCCGGAATGCGTGTTCACCGCGGTGCCGATCGCGACCGCGGCGCGCCACTCCGCACAAAACATTGCGTTCCACGAGGTCGGCCGCCAGGCGATCATGACCGACCCCGATTGGTGCAATGGCGATTACTTGCGGCAAGGCAAGCGGCCGCAACGAGGCTTAGCGGTTGCGCGCATGGCCGCGCACATCACCTATCTTTCGGAAGCGGCCTTGCATCGCAAATTCGGACGCCGCTTGCGCGACCGCGGCAATTTCAGCTTCGGCTTCGACGCCGAATTCGAAGTCGAGAGCTATTTGCGCCATCAAGGCTCGACTTTCGTCGATCGCTTCGACGCCAATTCCTATCTCTACATCACCCGGGCCATGGATTATTTCGACCTCGCCAAGGAATATGGCGGGCAGTTGGCGAATGCTTATGAAAACACCAAGGTTCGCTTCTGCGTGATTTCCTTCACCAGCGACTGGCTGTTTCCGACGTCGGAAAGCCGGCAGATCGTCCACGCCTTGAACGCCTGCGCCGCCAATGTCAGCTTCGTCGAAATCCCGACCGATAAGGGCCATGACGCGTTTCTTCTCGAAGAACCGGAATTGCACGCCACCTTCACCGGATTCCTGAACGGTGCCGCGGAGCATCGCGGGCTTCGATGAGTTCTCGAAACGGCGATAACGCCGCCCGCCATCAGCGGCTGCGGCCCGACCTTAGACTTATTGCCGACATGGTGCGCCCCGGCACCCGCGTGCTCGATCTCGGCTGCGGCGACGGCGCGCTCCTCGACTATCTCGTTCACGCCAAAGGCGT
>JBGOXX010000121.1:0-7267 GCA_041479345.1 Alphaproteobacteria bacterium | reverse complement strand
CGGTTCACCGCCGTGCTCGATTCCGGACCGCCCATCCGCATCCAATGCGCCCGCGACATTCTGGACTGTGCCCATGCCGGGACTCTGAGTTTCGAATTCGGCGCCGGAAAAGACCGGGTGATCGTCAATTGCGGCGCCCATTGGGGCCGCCAAGCGGCGTGGAATCGCGCGGCGCGCGCGACCGCCGCGCACTCGACCATGATCGTCGAAGACACCAATTCGTCGGAAGTTTTTGATTGGGGATTGAAGGACGGTCCCCGCACCGTGCTCTGCCGAAGATCGGAGCGCGAAGACGGTGCTGCGGTCGAAGCCAGTCACGATGGATACGCCGCCCTGTTCGGATTGCGCCATCGCCGGCGGATACAGCTATTGGCCGAAGGAGAGGAGCTGCGGGGCGAAGATTGCCTGATCGCGATTCCGGGGAAACGAAAACGCAAAGTCTGCCGGTTCGCGATTCGATTTCATCTCCATCCGGATTCGAAAGTATCGCCTTTGCAGGACGGCAAAAGCGTGCTGATCAAGCTGGCGTCCGGTGCCGGCATGCGATTCGCCGCGGAAGGCGGCGATATCGCGATCGAAGACAGCGTCTATCTCGGCAATGGCGAGCTGCGCAAAAGCCACCAGATCGTGGTGAGCGGCAGCGCCGATCCGGACGTCCCGCTCGAAGCGGCGATTATATCCTGGACTCTTACGAAGGTGGGCTAACGCCCGCGGCACGAAGGTGGGCTGACGCCCGTGGCGCGAAGGCGGGCTAGAGCTCCCAGCGGCGGATGCCGGCGGGAAGCTGCATGCTCCGCCAGATGCCCTTGATATCCGCAACGAGCCCGCCGGGATTCAACAACGAGCCGAGAGTTTCGGCGGTAAACGCCTTGTATTCGTCATGGGCGACGGCACCCACCACGCAATCGAAACGCTTGCCAATCGGCAATCTCGGCGTCAGCTCCACTTTATAATGTGACGCCGCTTCCTTCGGATCGGCCAGCGGATCGTGAACGGTGACGCGATAGCCATAGAGCTTCAGCCCTGCAATCACATCCGCCACTTTCGAATTGCGCAGGTCCGGCACATTCTCTTTGAAGGTAAGGCCGAGAACGAGAATCTCGGCATGGCCGGATCCGTTCGGTTTCTTGCCGGTGTTGCCGAGCCGGCTCGCGATGCATTCGGCGATAAAGGTTCCCATCTGATCGTTGATGCGCCGGCCCGCCAAAATGACTTCGGGATGATGGCCGATCTCCTGGGCGCAATGGGCGAGATAGAATGGGTCGACGCCGATGCAATGACCGCCGACGAGGCCGGGCCGGAAATCCAAGAAGTTCCATTTGGTGCGCGCCGCATCCAACACGTCCTGAACGGAAAGATTGAGCTTCTGTAATATCTGCGTGACTTCGTTGATGAAGGCGATGTTGATGTCGCGCTGGGCGTTTTCGATCACCTTGGCGGCTTCGGCGGTGCGGATGTTTTTTGCGACAAAGACGGGCGCCACACTTCCGTAAATCTCGGCCAGGGTCTTCGCCACTTCCGGCGTTTGCCCGGAAACGACCTTGACGATTTTTTCGACCGTATGGGTTTTGTCGCCAGGGTTTATGCGTTCGGGAGAATATCCGAGAAAGAAATCCGTGCCGCATTTAAGGCCGGACGCCTTTTCGATCGCCGGGCCGCAGAAGTCTTCGGTCACGCCGGGATAAACCGTGCTTTCGAAAACGATGATGCCGCCCTTGGCAAGGGCGGCCCCGGTCGTCCGGCAGGCGGCGAGGACAAGCCCAAGATCGGGAAGATTATTGTCGTCGACCGGGGTCGGCACCGTGACGATGAAAATGTCCGCGCCCTTGATGTCCTTAGGATCGGCGGAAATGAGCATCTTGGCGGCCCGCAAACCCGCACTTTCGACCTCGCCTGTGCGATCGATCCCGGACTTCAATTCTTCGACGCGTTCGGCGTTGACGTCGAAGCCGATCACCTCGTAGCGGCGCGACAGGGCCACGGCGAGAGGCAGCCCGACATAGCCGAGGCCAATGACGGCAATACGCAAGACAATCCCCCTGGAAGACGGCCGCGATCCTTAACCCTGACCGGCCTATTTTGTCAATGCGGCGGCTTTACCCGCGGCTTTGCCGCGGCCACGACGGCCGCGCTATAAACCATATCATGGGAGGTTATCTCTTTGTCTTCATTGCCGTGCTCGCCGCCTCTTACGCGGGCACCGGGCTTGCCCTGAGGCTGCTGCGCGAACGCGCAATTCTCGATCACCCGAATGAGCGGAGCAGCCACGCGACGGCCACACCGCGAGGGGGTGGAATCGCGGTGATCGCGGTCTTGCTGGCGGCTTGGGCGGGAATCTCACTGTTTACCATACCCGTTGCGATGCCGGCGCCGATGGTTCCGGTCTTGGTCGCCGCCGGGAGTCTGGCGCTGGTCTCCTGGCTCGACGATCTTCGAGGTGTTGCGCCGGCTCTGCGCCTGCTTATTCAAATCGCGGCCGCTACGACCGCGCTCGGCGCACTTCCCGGACTGGTCTTTCAGGGCGTGCTGCCGCCGGAGCTCGATTGGGCCGCTACGGTCTTGATCTGGGTTTGGTTCATCAACTTGTTCAATTTCATGGATGGGATCGACGGCATCGCCGGAGTTGAGACGGCGGCGATCGGGCTCGGGCTTTTCCTTATCGGCGTGATATTCGCCGAGCCAGTGCCGGGATTCACCCTGTATGCGCTGAGTTTGGTCGCGGCGGCGCTTGGCTTCCTGCGCTGGAACTGGGCGCCGGCCAAAATTTTTCTCGGCGATGTCGGAAGTGCTCCGCTCGGTTTTCTGTTGGGCTACCTGCTGTTGAGCGCCGCCGCCGCCGGGCACTGGGTCCCCGCCTTGATTCTCCCGCTCTATTACCTGGCCGATTCCGGCATCACCCTTGGCCAGCGGCTGGTCCGGGGAGAGAAAATATGGCAGGCCCATGCCAGCCATTTTTATCAGCACGCCGCACGGGCATTGGGCTCCCATGGGGCGGTCGTCCGCGCGATTGCCGTGGCCGACGCCCTTTTGATTATTCTGGCCCTCGCCGCCGCCCGAGGATTTGCGGCCGGGGCGATGGCCTGCGCCGTTCTTGTCACCGCGGCACTTTTGGTCTATCTCGCCAGGCGCACCGGGACCGAAAGCTAGCCGTCCGCCGGTTATCAAACTCCACCCGGCTTATGCTACTTTTGTCGCCCTAAAGGGAAGCCATGGCACGCCGGTTCCGCCGCTTGAGTCGAGCCCGTATCACTTTCGCCCACGATATCGTGATGGCGGCGGTCTCCTATTTCCTCGCGCTCTATTTGCGCGTCGGCGATTTGCTGTTCAGCTACAGCCTCGATTTCCTGCTGCGCGGCGGTCTCACCTTCACCGTAATCGCGGCGGCGGTGTTCTGGTGGAACGGGCTTTACCGGGGCATCTGGCGCTATGCTTCGCTCAACGACATGCTGGCGATTATCCGGGCGGTGACGCTCACCGTCGTGGTCTTTCTCGCCTTCCAATTCCTTGCCAACCGCTTGGAAGATTTCCCGCGTTCGGCCCAGCTCATCAACTGGATCGTTCTGGTAATGCTCTTGGGTGCACCGCGATTCATTTATCGCGTGCTCAAGGATCGCGGATTCCGATTCGTGTTGAAGCGGGAAACACACCCGCAGGTTCCGGTTCTGCTGCTGGGGGCCGGAGATGCCGCCGAACTTTTCATTCGCGAAATGCGGCGCGATACCAATGCCGGCTACCGTGTGGTGGGCATCCTTTCGCATCAAGACGGGCGCGTCGGCCGTCATATCCACGGCATCGAGGTCATGGGCGGCTACGACGACCTCGACGAGGTGGTGAAGCGCCTGGAAGCGGTCAACGAGAAGCCGCAGCGCCTGATCATTACCAATGATCGAATCGAAAGCGAAACGATTCGCCGGCTTCTCGATGATGCGGGAAGGCTCGGCATTGCACTCTCCCGAATGCCGCGACTGACCGATTTCAAGAGCGGCGCTCCCGACCGGCTCCAGATCCGCCCCATCGACATCGAAGACATACTGTTCCGGCCACAAGCCGTGCTCGACCGCGATTCCATGCGCGCCTTGATTTCGAATCGCCGGGTGCTTGTGACCGGCGCCGGCGGCACCATCGGTTCGGAATTGGTGCGGCAGATTTGCGAATTCGCGCCTTCCCATCTGGCGCTTTTCGATCATTCCGAATTCGCGCTTTACGCCATCGACCGGGAAGTTTTGGAACGCAAGCCGGAGCTTTCTCGAAGCGCCATCCTCGCCGATGTGCGGGATCGCGCGCGGGTGTTCGAGATCATGAGCCGCGAGCGCCCCGATCTCGTCTTCCACGCCGCGGCGCTCAAGCACGTGCCGGTGGTCGAAGACCATCCCAATGAGGGCGTGCTCACCAATGCGGTCGGCACCCGTCACGTTGCCGACGCCTGTGCCGACTCCAGCGTGCGCGTCATGGTCCTGATCTCGACCGACAAGGCGGTCAATCCGACCAATGTCATGGGGGCAACCAAGCGCCTCGCCGAAAGCTATTGTCAGGCGCGGGATATCGTCGCCCGGCGAAGCGGCGCCAAGACCCGCTTCCTCATGGTGCGGTTTGGCAATGTTCTGGGTTCCACGGGGTCGGTTGTTCCGCTCTTCCAGCATCAATTATCGCGGGGCGGCCCTTTGACCGTTACCGATCCCGCGATGACGCGCTATTTCATGACCGTCCGCGAAGCCGTCGAGTTGGTTCTCCAGGCTTCGGCCCTTGGCGCCGCGGATGGCACCGAAGAAGGCCGCATCTTCGTCCTCGATATGGGCGAGCCGGTGAAGATCATCGATTTGGCGCGGCAGATGATCAGGCTGGCGGGGTTGCGGCCCGATATCGACATCAAGATCGAGATTACCGGCGTTCGCCCTGGGGAAAAGCTCTATGAGGAATTGTTCCATACCGCCGAAAAGGTGACGCCAACGACGGCCCAAGGCATCTTGCTGGCAGCACCCCGCACCGCCGATCTCGCGGTTCTGTCGCGGGCCCTCGACGAGCTTCAAGAAGCGGCGAAAGCCGGACGCACCGAGCAAACCCTGACGCTGCTCGCCCGCATTGTTCCGGAATACCGGCTCGATACGCGAGCCGAAAAATCATTGCGGGCAACCGCGCCATGACGCGCATCACCCGCGCCCTCATTTCCGTTTCCGACAAATCCGGACTCGTGAGCTTCGCCAAATTTTTGGTGAGCCACGGCGTGGAGATCATCTCGACCGGCGGATCGGCGGAAGCCTTGCGCAAGCAGAGCGTACCGGTCACCGAAGTCGCGGCGGTAACCGGTCAGCCGGAGATTTTGGGCGGCCGGGTCAAAACGCTTTACCCGCATATCCATGGCGGGATTCTGGCGCGGCGCGACGATCCGGAGCACATGGCGCAATTGAAAGCGCAAAACATCGCGCCCATCGATCTTGTCGTCGTCAATCTCTATCCGTTCGAATCGACGATGGCGAGCGGCGCCAATGATGCGCATTGCATCGAGAACATCGACATCGGCGGGCCGGCCCTCATTCGCGCCGCCGCCAAGAACCATGAATTCGTCACCGTTGTCGTGACTCCGTCCGATTACGCGCTGGTCACCGCGGAAATGTCGGAGAACGGCGATTGCACGACGCTCGGTTTGCGTCGACGCCTTGCGGCAGCGGCCTATGCCCGCACCGCCGCTTATGATGCCGCAATCGCCCATTGGATGGCGGAAAAGCGGGGCGAGCTTTTCCCATACCGCATCGCCTTTTCCGGCCTGCGCCAGCAAATTCTGCGCTATGGCGAAAATCCGCATCAGCAGGCGGCATTTTATGTATCGCCCCACCCGCGCCCCGGCGTTGCCACCGCGGTGCAGCTTCAGGGCAAGGAGCTGAGTTACAATAACCTCAATGACACCGATGCCGCGTTCGAATTGGTGGCGGAATTCGCCAAGCCGGCTTGCGCCATCGTCAAGCACGCGAATCCTTGCGGGGTTGCGCAAGCGCCGACACTCGTCGAAGCCTGGAAGCGCGCGCTGGCTTGCGATCCCTTGAGCGCATTCGGCGGAGTGATCGCCTTCAACAAGCCGCTCGACGGCGAAACCGCCGCCGAAATCGCCAAGCTGTTCACCGAGGTCATCATCGCGCCGAAGGTCGAAGAGGCAGCGCAAGAAATTTTGGCGGAGAAGAAAAATCTTCGCCTGTTGGAAGCGGGCGTCATGCCCAATCCGGGCGAACCCGGGCTTATTTTCCAGTCGCTCGCCGGCGGCTTTCTGGTGCAAACCCGCGATTCCGAACACGAAGTCGAAGGCGCGCTGAAAGCGGTCTCGCAGCGCACGCCGACTGCGAAGGAAACCGCGGACCTGCTATTCGCCTTTTCGGTCGCCAAGCACGTCAAATCAAATGCGATTGTTTTCGCCAAGGACGGTGCCACCGTGGCCATCGGCGCCGGACAAATGAGCCGGGTCGATGCTGCGCGCATCGCCGTAATGAAAGCGCAAGACGCCGCGAAAAACGCCGGCGAAACCGGGAGCCGCACCGAAGGCTCAGTTGTTGCTTCCGATGCGTTCTTTCCTTTTGCCGATGGCTTGATCGTTGCGGCGGAAGCCGGTGCCACTGCGGTGATTGCGCCCGGCGGTTCGATGCGCGACGAAGAAGTCATCGCCGCCGCCGACGAACGAAACATCGCGCTGGTCTTCGCCCCGACCCGGCATTTCCGGCATTAGGGCTTAAGCGCCGGGCGGATCCCAGTCAAAATGGACAAGTGCAAGCTTTGCGGCATTCGCGATGACTTTGTAAAAGCTCATGTCGTGCCGAGCAGTTTTTATCCGGCAATCGATGGTCCAAGGGATATGCTGCTGGGCGCATCTTCCAAGCCAGATGGAAGACGCTATCGAACACCCACAGGAATTTATGACCCCAAACTCGTCTGCGCTGCATGTGAGCAGCGATTCAGCCCCTGGGACACTTTTGCGCACAGACTGCTTATTGAACGCGCGGATTTATTGAGACCCGAATATGACGACAGCACGCTGATAGCGTATTGGTTACCGAGCTACAACTATTCCCAGCTGAAGCTTTTCTTTCTTTCTCTTCTCTGGCGCGCCGCGGCAACGAATCGAGAGGAGTTTTCAAGAGTTAAGCTAGGGCCATTTCTCGACAGACTTGCTGCCTTCGTGAAAGACGGCAACCCCGGTGCAACGGATGATTTTACTGTAATTCTTGAACGACTTGAAGGTCACAGCGCTGCGACGGCAATGCTAAGCCCTGTTCGCGCTCGCATT
>JBGOXX010000120.1:0-7496 GCA_041479345.1 Alphaproteobacteria bacterium | reverse complement strand
GGAAATTGCCGCCTGGGAAAAACACCGCAATAAACACAACGCCAAAGCCGACTGGCAGTTCACGACAGACGATGCCCGCATTAAACTCAAGCATCTATACCCTGCAATTTAAATGATTCGGACCACTAGGCCAGCTTCCCGGCGATATCGTCGTCGAGCGTGAGAATTTCCGGTTCTATCTTCCGCTCGGAACTTCGATCCTCATCAGCATCGTCTTGAGCCTCATCCTTTGGTTCGTGAATCGCTGAGCTTCGCGCGATCGCGCCTCCTTATTTCACGTGAAACAATTTTCATTGTTGACGTTCTACAAGTAATCTTGTAGCTTCCTTCCCGTCTCCCCGATCCGGAAGACCGGCCCCAAACTCTTCGGCCAAGATTCCGGGGAGCAACGGGCCGCAGGTTCTCCCCCCTGAAAAGCAACTTGCCGGGGCTTCGCGCCCCGGCATTTTTCAGAAGACGTCTTTTCGGGAGGCTGCCCCAAGCGGTTTGGATGCCGCCCGAAAGGCTTAGCGCGTGCAAAATAAATGAGCTTCGATCCGGATTCCTTGTGCGTTCTCTCCTATGCCCGGGCGCGGACTCAAAGCCGGGGTTTCACCCACTGGTATTACTGGACCGATCGGGTGAAGGAGATTTTCGAGCCCGGATTTTTCGACAAGGCCGCCGATGTGATGCGGGTCGGCGATATCGTCTTTGCCGGTGGTCTTGCCGGCGCCGCACAGATCTGCGTGTCGCGGGTCGTTCCCGGTCACGAGGTCAAAGGCCAGGTCTATCGCCAGGGCGGACAAATCGAAGTGAAGCCCATCGCGGCGGTTCACTTTGAAAACGACCTGCGTGGGGAAAACGAGCTGCGCGAAGTCGAGGGGGCCGCGGCATGACGCTAGCCGAGCTCACGAATGCAATCGGCTGCGGCATCTTGTTGGCGATTGCCGCTCACGCTTTGACCATTGCTGGGGCTATTCTGTTTTTCAGCGGCCCAAAATCGTTTCCTGGCGGGGCCGGATCATGAGGCTCGGCGGTGCTGTCTATCTTCCCGATCAAAACTGCTTCGGCATCGTCACCGCGATCCAGCGATTCGGCCGCGCGTTTATGCGCTTCGGCGTGAAGCTCGAAACCGGCGAGCTCTGCATGGTCGAATCGGCCCGCGTGCTGCCGGCGATTTTGCCGAAACCGCTGGCGCGTACATCCGCCACGGGACCGGCCCATACCCGCGCCGGTGCCCCCGCTGAGACCCATACCGGGCCGGCCATCGGCTCGGGCCCAAATAGTGCGGCATGAGACGCTGGCTGATCCGCCAATGCCGGCGCTGGCTTTCCTGCTGGGTCTTTCCCCGCGAGCGCATTCTACCGATGGCGCGCGGCACGTTGTTCGAGCGCTGTGCGGCACTCTGGCTCACCACATCCGAAAGCCGGACGCGATTTTCGCCCTAAGGCGCTGTTCGTCTCCGTAACCCTCTTGTTCCCAGCGGGCCAGCGGGCGTCCGCCCCTGGTTTCGATCCTTCTTCGCTCCCATATCGAAGGGATCAAACCGGTGCCAACGACGCGCTCATGACCGCTGAAACCTCTTCCCCCACGGTTTTATCGCCCCGCCTAAAGCGGCTGCTGCGGGCCAGTGTCGTGCTCCTTATCCTTGCCGCGATCGGCGCCGCGTCTTCGGGATTCGGCTATCGCCTCGGCTTGTGGCCGGTCTTGGCCGGCTTCTCCATTCTCTTCGCCGCGGCGTTTTTGGCGGCCATCGCCGTCATTCTCGGTCTTGTCGTTTTCGTAAGCGCGGTCAGGGCGCGGGAAATGCGCCGCTCGGCTGTTGCCGTTGTGGTCATCGTCGCTGGCGCGTCGATTGCCGCCCTTCCGGTCTCCTATTTCGAGGCGGCAAAGAACGTGCCGCGAATTCACGACATCACCACCGATACCGAGGATCCGCCGCAATTCATGGCCTTGGCGCCGCTGCGCGCGGCTTCGCCGAACGGCATTGCCTATGGCGGCGCCGAAATCGCCGCCGCGCAGAAATTGGCGTATTCCGACATCGCGCCGGCGCAATTTCCCAATCCGCCCGATCAAGTTTTCGCAGCGTCTATGGCGGTGCTGCAGGACAAGGGAATGGAAATCGCGGCGAGCAATCCGCCGAGCCCGTCTCAAGCCGGGCTGATCGAAGCGACCGCCACCAGTTTTTGGTTCGGCTTCAAGGACGATGTGGCGATCCGCATCCGCCAAGCCCCGGATGGTGGAACCAGGCTCGATATCCGCTCGGCGTCCCGGGTGGGCTTGAGCGACATCGGCGCCAATGCCCGACGCATCCGGGTGTTCTTACGGAGTCTCAACGTCAAATTGGGATCGCGCCCCGGCTAATTGTTTCCGATTGGTCACTCGCGGACGACGATTCTTTCGCGAATGATCCTTGATGAGCGCGCCGCAACGCACTTACGAGCCACTGCATGCCGCAACGCACTTATGAGCGACACGAATTGCATGCAGCCGCGTGCCGACTCGTTTTGCTTGTGGAGAAATCAAAACATTGGTCATGACTTTGTCCCCATGAGTCGCGAATCTTTGTGGATAAGAAACAAAATCTTGTGGATAACTCGTTAACCATAACACAACATAAAGGATTGAGTCAGTTTAGTGGACGTGATTCCAAGTGCTGTTAACGAATTCCGTTGTGTTTTCTTAATAGATTATTAAACTCCCTAAGTATCTAATAATTCGTCGTATATCGAAACCAAATCGATAGCGGCGGCAACATTCGATAAGCAGGGGAATCCGATGTTTGCCGGGCGTTGGTCACCAAGTCCGTTCCAAGGAAAATACGGCCGAGGAAAACAGGGCCGAGGAAAGCAGGGACGAACCGGTTCATGACGGGGGCGTTGGACGTGGAACCCGCAAATATCGATGTGCGTCAGCTGCTGGCGCTCGCCCACGACAAATCGGTCGATAGCCGGCGCGCCCTGCTCCAGAACATCTCCGATCTCTTCATGGACAATGATGGCCGGTTGAGCGAGCGCGAGCGCGCGCTGATGGCCGGCATCGTCACCCAGCTCATTCACGACGTCGAAATGTCGGTGCGCAAGGAATTGGCCGAACGCCTGGCCACTCTGCCCAACGCGCCGCGCGAATTGATCGTGACGCTGGCCAATGACGCCATCGAAATCGCCCATCCGATCCTGCGCCAAAGCGGCGTTCTCAACGACACCGACCTCATCGACATCGTCAAGGGCCGCACCCAGGAGCATCGTCTGGCGGTCGCCATGCGGAGCGAGCTTTCCTTCGAGGTGAGCCAGGCCCTCCTCGATACCGGCAATCAAGACGTGATCGAGACGCTCATCAACAATCACGACGCCGAGCTTTCGAGACGCGCCATGGATTATCTGGTGAGCGAATCCCAGCGCGTCGATCGCTTCCAACAGCCGCTTCTGCGCCGCCCGGATCTGCCGGTTGAGCTGGCGCATCGCATGTTCTGGTGGGTCTCGGCGGCCCTTCGCGAATACGTGCTCAATAATTACAAGACCGATCCCGCCACCATCGACAACCTGATCCACGAAGTCACCAGCAAGGTCAAGGCGCGCTCCGACGCCGACCGCTCGACTTATAACGAAGCCGAATTCATCGTTTCCGAAATCGCCAATAAAGGCCAGCTGGACGAGCGCTTCCTGTTGCAATGCCTGCGCCGGGGCCGCATCGCCGCTTTCACCGCAGCCTTGGCGCGGATGGCGGATATCGACCTCGCTTTGGCGCGGCATATCGTGTTCGACCCCGGCGGCGAGGGCTTGGCGGTGCTGTGCAAAGCCTGCGGCATCGACCGTTCGGTTTTCTCGTCGGTTTTTCTGTTGACGCGCGAGGCCCGGGACGGCTCGCGGATGACCGATCCGTCTCAGCTCAACGCCATGGTGAAAATCTACGACAATCTGTCGCAGAAGGAGGCCGAGGGAGCTCTCCGCTGCTGGCAGCTTAACGCGGAATATCTGGCGACCGTCGAGCAGATCCGCGTTGCCGAGGCGAGGCAACGCCGGTTTAGTGCGCCAAAGACATCGTCGGGGTAAAAATAAAATAACGGGTCTGAAGACCCGCACGGGGGCAGAGGATGACACGGGACGGGGGTACGGTAGTTCCTATCTTGCCGCAGGGGCAGCGCGGCGGGAGACCGGGTTCGCGGAAAACCGCGGATGCGGCGGCGGCCATCGAGGACGCATTCCACGATCTGCTGCATCACTCAGGACTTGCCGTTTATCTCTTCGACGCCGGCGCCGGCCGGCTCTTCATCAACGAAGCCTTCCGCGACATTTACAACAATCTTTCCGAAGCGCCGGTTAAGGCGCAGACCGACGAACTCCCGGTGCCGCGGGTGTTGGCCGATTCGGTCGACGAAGTGCGGCGCACCGGAAGACGCGCGGTGCGGCTCGAGCACATCGTGATCGGCGGCTCGCTTCGCCATTATCGCGCCCATCATTTCCCGATTTTCCGCGGCGCCAACTTGGCCGCCGTCGCCGGCATCTATTACGACGTCACCCAGCAAACCTCCGCCCTGGCCGAAACCCGCGCCAGCCAGACGCGGCTCGATGACGTCATCCGTTCCACTTCCGATTGGGTTTGGGAAACCGATTCCGAAGGCCGGCTGACTTTCATGTCGGACCGCATCACCGAGATGCTGGGCCGGCTGCCGGCAACGCTGCTGGGCAAGAAGCTCGCCGATTTCGGGCGCTTCATCGCTGAAGGCGGCGCCAATCCGGCCGCGGTCTTCAGTTCATCGAGCGCGTTCCGCAATCTGGTTTTCGAAATTCGCGATCTTTCCGGCGAATCCCGCCAGATCCAGCTATCCGGCGTGCCGGTTTTCAGTCCGGAGACGGGCCGCGTTGCCGGCTATCGCGGAACCGGCACTGACATTACCGCCCAACGCCGCGCCGAGGATCTGGCCCGCCAATCGAAGCGCGAACTGGAAACCACCCTCGAAGAACTCCGCAACAAGAACATCCAGCTCGAAGCGGCCCTCGATCAAGTGCTGATCGCCAGCCGAGCCAAAGGCGAATTCCTGGCGGCGATGAGCCACGAGCTCCGCACGCCGCTCAACGCCATCATCGGCTTTGCCGAAGTGATCATGCTCAACACCTTCGGCGACCTGCCGCCCAAATACCGCTCTTACGTTTCCGAGATCGTCAACGCCGGCAAGCATCTTCTCTCCAAGATCAACGACATCCTCGACGTCGCCAAAGCCGAAAATCGCACGCTGAGTGTTACCGCCGAGCCGACGTCGGTGGCCGACATCGTCAACCGCGGCTTGGCGCAAGTGATTCTCCGCGCTCAGGAAAAGAACATCGATATAACCCGGGTCCGGGTCGAGCATGATTACGTGCTGAGCGTCGATCCCGAGCGCGCCCGCCAAATTCTCGAAAACCTGCTCTCCAATGCCGTCAAATTCACACCCCCCGGCGGGGCGATTGGCGTCGAAATCCGCCGCGAGCCCGGCGACATGCTGTCGATCGCGGTCTGGGATACCGGCATCGGCATTCCTGCGGACAAGCAGGAAGCGATCTTCGAAAGCTTCCACCAAATCCATAACGGCATCTTCTCGCGCTCGGAAGGCGGAACGGGCCTCGGCCTCACCGTCGCCCGCCACATGGCAAAATTGATGGGCGGCGACATCGCCCTCGAAAGCTCGCCCGGCAAAGGCAGCCGCTTTACCGTCACGTTGCCTTTGGCTCCGAAAGAAATCTAAAGCGAAGAATCTCCAAGAACGCCAAACGCCCGCGGGTGCAAACCTGCGGGCGTTTTTGATTCTGTGACTGCGATTTCTGGAATCCGCGCGGTGCGCGCGGCTTCGGGGTGCGGCTTGCGGCGCGTTACGCCACTTCTTCAAGACGTGCGAGCTTATCGACGAGGTAATCGAGATTGTCGCGGCCGATCGAGCCCAGATGCTCGAATTGGGTGAGGATGCGTTCCATCACCCGGCGGCGGTAACGGTCGCGGTCGGCCGGCCCGCCGTCAAATTCGGTTTCGTGAATGACCTCGACCGCGCAACGGAACGCGTCGAACAGCGCCTCCGATAAATTCGCCTTTTCATAGAGCGCCTTGAAACCCAAGGCACCCTTGTCGTGGATGAGAATGCGGGCATTGGTGATCGGAACGTTGGCCAGGACGGCGATGGCCGCCTCGAAAAACGTCACATCGCCCATGCACAGGGCCCGCAGGACCAAGGACGGCGTCAAGCGTCCGTTGACCTGAAGCCGGCGCACCAGCCGCTCCGCCTCGGTGTCGTCGGCGTCCGGCGCGAGCAAGCCGACGGTGGCGCGCTCGCGGCCCTGAAGCACGATGTCGGTGGCAACGGTGGGCGAAAGTTCGTGATGGGTGACGAGATAATCCTGCATCGCGTCGGAAACCAGGCTCACGAGGCGTTCAGCCACGGTCGCCGGCAAAGCCGGGCGACGCACGATGCCCTCGGCGATCGTGTCGCTGCCGGGGAAGCGGTCGAGAACGGTTTGCAGCGTGCCTTCCTCGATCTCCGCCCCCGTATTGGTGACGAGGCGGGCGACCGCGGCTTCGCCGCCATGTTGGCCGAGCGTATGCGAAAGCGAAGCCGAAACCGATTTCCGGCCGGCGATGGCGACTTGTTTATCCGCGTCTTGGCTGCGCACGATTTCGATCAGATCGGGATCGGTCAGCACGCTGGAGAATTGCAGGAGGGGCAGCGCCACCGCGCTCACGTCTTTGGCCAAAGCCAGAGCGATGTCCCGGGGCAGCTCGTCGCATTCCTTGAGGTGATTGGCCAGGGCCTCGCGGACGCGCTGTTCGGCGTCCTTGGCCATCAGGCGGATGATTTCCTCGGCGAGCTTCCTTTCCCGCGGCGAATAGACCTGCTGCTCGAATTGCCGGGCGATCTTGGCCGCGGCCTCGGCCCGGGCCGCGCCCGAAGGATTGGCGAGCAGGCGGGAAACGTCGGCCTTGGTCAGTTGCGCTGTCATGCTGTCGGGAACCGCGTTTTCTTGGCCATCGAAGAAATTGGGGCGTCGTCAAAACCGATGCCGCATTTGCCCAGGAATGCGCGGCACGAACGGACTTCCCGTGACCGATTCCGGAGCCGGAATTGCGCCCGGATTAGCGCCTGAAATTGCACAGCCTCACTGTGGGACAAAAGTCGTTAATACGGCCTTAAGCAAGACTCCCGCGGTAGCCCGCGGGGCGCCGCCCGGACCTCCCGGCGAAACCCGATTTGTTAAATATTTTTAATGTCTTGGACGTAGCCCCAAAGCCGCAATTGTGGAACCGGCCTATCCCTTTGGCAGTTGCGTGAAGGGGGTTGTCCCGGCATAATGCGGCCGCATTCTTAGGCCCGGTTTCCAGGCTTCCCAGGCCCGTTCGTCACAAAATCCAACCATCAAGAATCAGGACAAAGGGAGATCCGAATGTTTCACGCAAGATATCTCGCGGCGGTTACGGCTGTGGCTGCCATGGTCGCGGCCGCGCCCGCCTTCGCTGCCGGCGATGCCGCTGCAGGCGAGAAAGTGTTCAAAAGC
>JBGOXX010000119.1:0-7514 GCA_041479345.1 Alphaproteobacteria bacterium | reverse complement strand
CGTCTCGCGCTTCAACTCCCCATGCGTGTAACCCAAATGGGTTGTCGCGTGGGAATGCTTGTCTCCGTGTTGTTTGTCCATGCCCGTCCCCCTGTTATTGATCCCCCGGCCGCAATGGCCTTCCGGCTTCGTCCGGCGGGTGGCGTGATCTAAGTGGCCGACTCCTCTTGCAAATCATCCGTTCGCTTAGAGAGCGCCCGTCATCAGAGAGTTAAGAGCATTTTTCATGCCAAGAACCCAAAGCCCGGCGGGCGTCATCCGGTCGGGGGCACAAATCGACGAATTTTCATCTGTTTCCCCCAGGGAAAGTTCATCACTTATGAGGAAACATTGTCAATCGCGAAAGCGAGGCTTCGCGAAGATGGTCAAATTTTGTGCAAATGCGAAGAGAATCGCGATTAAAGATTACACAACTGCCGCTTGCGCAGCGCAACGAGACGCGTGCCGCTCCAACCCTTGCGCCGGTAGAACGCGAGCGCTGAACCATTCGTTGCGTCGGCAAGGAGTTGGAGCCGCGTCAATCCGTTCTTAGCGCTCCACGCTTCGGCGGCTGCGAGAAGTGCCGTACCCAGTCCTTGGCCGCGCCATGATTGGGCCACCACCAGATCCTCAAGCAGCCCCACCTTCCCGCCTTCAGCGGTCGAGATCAGGAGTTGAACGGTGCACATACCAACGACCTGCCCCTCGATTTCGCAAACAAGGACGCAAGAATCCTCACCCGCGAGCAGATCGGCCAAGCCGCGCCGCTGCTTTTCCAGATTGGCGGTAAAATCCGCTTCGATCGAAAACAATTGCTCCAGTAAGCCGGTCATCGCATCGATATCGCCGGCGGTCGCTTTTCGAATTCGCGGCGTTGCGGTGGATTTAGCGCGAACCATGAGGCGCGCCCCCGGGCCTTTGCGGCGCCTCCCATTGCGAAAGCTCGCGCCGATAGGCCGCGGGAAATTTGAAATGGCGGGCGGATTCGACGATGCCCCGGATGTAGCGCCGTTGCGGCCGGCCGGGTTCGGCATTTGTGGCCAAGTAGATGATGGCGGGTATTGCGCCACCGCGGGGCAGCCGGACATCAGTTTTTGTCCGGGTGTAAATTCCCCGGTCGATTTCTTCGAAGGCGTCGAGCGCCCGCAAATCGCGAACGGTCAGCCGCCACAGCGCGCCGAATACGGTCTTCCTCGCATCGGGAACAACCGTGGCGTAGCCGCCTCGATTGATGTGGAAGCGAAAATTGCGGAGTCTCGCGGTGCCCATTAGTTTGGCGCCGGGACACCGGGAACGCATGTCGCGAACGGCCATATTCGCGCCATAGGCGAAATAAAGATTTCCCTTCCGCGATATTCCGCGCGGAGCCATCGAGACGGTCGCTTTTCGCGCGACCGTCATTTCCGCAATAACTCGGCGGTCAGCAATCGAGGGTGGTGTCCCGCTCCCATTGCGTGAGATGCCGGGCATAGCTGTTCCAATCTTCGTATTTCAATTTCAAATACGAAGAGAGGAACGACTCTCCGAGCCCGTCCTTCATCACCTTCGATTTTTCCAGGATGCGCAAGGCGTCGAGCAAATTCAGCGGCAACTTCTTTGCGCCCTTGACCTTGTGCCCATCCGCGTACATGTCGATGTCGAGCCGCTTGCCCGGATCATGCTTACTCTTGATTCCGTCGAGGCCAGCGGTGAGAAGGCTGGCCTGCAGCAAATAGGGATTGGCCGAACCGTCCGGCAGCCGAAACTCGAACCGGCCGGGCTCTGGAATCCGGATCATGTGGGTCCGGTTATTGCCGGAATAGGTGACCGTATTCGGCGACCACGTCGCGCCTGAAAGCGTCCGCGGCGCGTTGATGCGCTTGTACGAATTCACCGTCGGGTTGGTGAAGGCGCAAAGCGCCTCGGCGTTATGGATGATTCCACCGATGAAGGAATAGCCGAGCTTGGACACGCCGAGCTCGCCCTTCCCGTCCTCGAAAAGATTGGTGTTGCCCTTCCACACCGAGACGTGGGCATGGCAACCGCTGCCCGTCAATTGCGGAAACGGCTTTGGCATGAAGGTGGCGCGAAGCCCGTGCTTTTCGGCGATCGCTTTCGCCATGTATTTGAAGAAGGAATGGCGATCGGCGGTGACGAGCGCATCGTCGTATTCCCAATTCATTTCGAATTGGCCATTCGCGTCTTCGTGATCGTTCTGGTAAGGCTTCCAGCCGAACTCCAACATGCAATCGCAGATTTCGGTGATGACGTCATAGCGGCGCATCAGGGCCGACTGATCGTAACAGGGCTTTTCCTGCTGGTCGGCGGTGTCGGAAATCTTCTCGCCGCATGGCGTGGTGAGAAAAAACTCGCATTCGACGCCGGTCTTCATCTGGTAGCCCGCGGCTTTCGCGGCTTCTATGGCGCGCTTGAGGACAATGCGCGGCGCTTGATCGACCAGCTTGCCGTCCATCCAGAGATCGGCGGCAAGCCAGCCGACTTCCGGCTTCCAGGGGAGCTGGATCAAGGTATCCGGATCGGGCACGGCGAACAAATCGGGATGGGCCGGCGTCATGTCGAGCCAGGTCGCGAATCCCGCGAAGCCGGCGCCGTTTTTTTGCATGCCGCCGATGGCGGCGGCGGGAACCAGCTTCGCCCGCTGCGTGCCGTAAAGATCCGTGTATGAAATCAGGAAATATTTGATACCGCGTTTTTTCGCAGCTTCGCTAAGATTCGTCGCCATTTTTCACTCCCCCTACAAAAAAGTGTTGATCAAGATGTGCCAGGTATCCAGTTCGTTCCCGCCAGCGGCACCTTCGCCATGGCCGCCGACTCGACCGTGAGGGCGACGAGGTCCTCCGGTTCGAGATTGTGAACGTGACTCTTGCCGCAGGCCCGCGCAACGGCCTGAATTTCAAGAGTCATCACGGACAAATAATTGGCCAGACGGCGCCCGCTGAGCACGGGATCGAGCCTCGATGCAAGTTTAGGGTCTTGCGTGGTGATCCCCGCCGGATCGCGCCCCTCATGCCAATCGTCGTAGGCACCAGAAGTCGTTCCCAATGCCTTGTATTCGGCATCGAATTTCGGATCGTTGTCGCCGAGTGCCACTAAAGCCGCGGTTCCGATGGCGACCGCATCGGCGCCAAGCGCCAGCGCTTTGGCGGCATCGGCGCCGTTCCTGATGCCGCCCGAAACGATCAGCTGCACTTTGCGATGCATGCCCAGATCCTGGAGCGCCTGCACCGCCGGGCGAATTGCGGCAAGAGTGGGAATACCGACATGTTCGATGAACACTTCCTGCGTTGCCGCGGTGCCGCCCTGCATGCCGTCGACGACCACGACGTCGGCTCCGGCCTTAACGGCGAGTGCGACGTCGTAATAAGGCCGGCTGGCGCCGCATTTGACATAGATCGGCTTTTCCCAATCGGTCAGCTCGCGCAACTCCTGGATCTTGATTTCCAGATCGTCGGGACCGGTCCAGTCCGGATGGCGGCAGGCCGAGCGTTGGTCGATGCCCTCGGGCAAGGAGCGCATCGCGGCCACCCGCGGCGAAATCTTCTGCCCGAGCAGCATGCCGCCGCCGCCCGGCTTGGCGCCCTGCCCCACCACGATTTCGATGGCGTCGGCTCTGCGCAAATCGTCGGGATTCATGCCGTAACGCGACGGCAGATATTGATAGATGAGAATGGTCGAATGGCCGCGCTCCTCCGGCGTCATGCCGCCGTCCCCCGTCGTCGTCGACGTGCCGACCTGCGAGGCGCCGCGCCCCAGCGCTTCCTTGGCCGGCGCCGAAAGCGAGCCGAAGCTCATGCCGGCGATGGTGACGGGAATCTTGATCTCGATCGGCTTTTTGGCGTGGCGTGCGCCCAACACAACATTGGTGCTGCATTTTTCCCGATATCCTTCGAGAGGATAGCGGCTCATCGAGGCGCCGAGAAACAGCAGATCGTCGAAATGGGGGAGCTTTTTCTTGGAGCTGCCGCCTCGGATGTCATAGATGCCGGTCGCCGCCGCCCGGCGGATTTCGGAGAGCGTATAATCGTCGAAGGTCGACGATCTGCGGGGTATCGTATGGGGCGTGTTGGCGTCGATATCCATAAGGTCCTCAATAGGCCGAAGCGTGATCGACATGGAAATTGTACAGATTCCGGGCGGAACCGTAGCGCCGGAACGCCCCCACATCGACCTCACCGGCAACGCCCGCGGACTCCAGCAGCCCGTGCAATAGCGTGCGATGCTCGTCGCGCATTTCTTTTTCGATGCAATCGGAGCCCAGGCTTTTCACCCCGCCGCGCACGAACAGTCGCGCCTCGTAGATCGAATCGCCGAGCGCGTCGCCCGCATCGCCCAGCACGACCAGATTGCCAACTTGCGCCATAAAGGCGCTCATATGGCCGATCGAACCTTTGACGACGATATCCACACCCTTCATTGAAATTCCGCAACGCGCCGCCGCGTTACCGTCGATCAGCAGCAAGCCGCCATGACCGGTGGCGCCGGCGGATTGGCTGGCATCGCCCCGCACATGGACCCGGCCGGACATCATGTTCTCGGCAACGCCGACCCCGGCATTGCCATGGATGATCACGCTCGCGCGCTTGTTCATGCCGGCGCAGTAATAGCCGACATGGCCCTCGATCTCGACCGTGACGTCGGCATCGATTCCCGCTGCGATCGCGTGGCGGCCTTTCGGATTCAAAACGCGCCAATGCGGATAGGTTCCGGCATCCGGCGCATGGAGTGCTGCGTTGAGGTCGCGCACGGTTACGGTGGAAAGATCGAACACGCGCGCTTCCGCCGTGCGGCGGCTGGTGGCGGCTTTCATCAATGCCGCTCCCAAATATAGACTTTCGCCGGTTCCGGCTCGAAGATGCGGCCGTCTTCCACACCCGGCAAGTCCGCGAGCGCCCGGTATTCCGTGCCGAAGGCGACATAGGAATCGGTCTCGACCATGATCGCCGGCTTGCAAGCAATGGGATCGCGCAATACGGCAAACCCGGTTTCCGTGCCCACGACGAACGTATAGAAACCGTCGAGATCGGCGAGAGCGGCTTCGAGCGCGGCCTTCAATCCCATACCCTGGCGCATCCGCCAGGTAATATATCCGGCCGCGACTTCCGTATCGTTGTCGGTTTCGAAAGTGATGCCGTCATGGACAAGTTCGCGGCGCAATGCATGGTGATTGGACAGCGACCCGTTATGCACCAGACAAAGATCGACGCCGGTGGAAAACGGATGCGCGCCGGTGGTGGTCACCGCCGATTCGGTCGCCATCCGCGTATGGCCGATGGCATGGGAGCCTTGCATCGCGCTGAGGACAAATCGCTTGGCGATTTCAGTCGGATAGCCGACCTCTTTGTAGAGTTCCATGCGCTTGCCAGCGCCGATGATGGCAATATCGGGGGCAATTTCGGGGAGCCGTTCGCGCACCGCCGCTTCCTCCGTATCGATCACGGCGAAGATGGCATGGGTATCGTGCTGAACGAAGGAAATCGGCTGGCCGGTCAGCCGCCGCAATTCCTCGGCAAGCGCGTCGAAATCGGTGTTCTCATCGCCGCGCAGCGTGAGCTTCATGCAACCCGGAACGTATTCGCCATAAATGGCGAAGCCCGCCGAATCCGGACCGCGTTCGCTCATGGTACAAAGCATCGGCGATAGCAACGCGCCGAGTTCCGATTCCAGATTCGGATCTTTCAGAAACAGTCCAACAATTCCACACATGCGATTCCGGTGCCCCGACTGATGGAAATTCCGATTTGGCCGCTTTCTTGCACGATCAACCTTGCGAGTCGGGAAAAACGCTCGCACTTTTAAAAATGCCTGTCAACTGAGAAGAATAAAAGTTTCTTTAAGGGAAATAAACGTCTCCGGCCGGCTTTCTTCGGCTCTTTAACGCGGGAACGGCTAGGGTCTATGTTCGGGGAGAGGACAGGGTCCGGCAAGAACGCATCGGTCGATTTCCGGGGCCGCCCGGGGTCGGACAGGAGAATGGGGGAGGATAGGATGATTCGCGCAGCCAAGAAAAAGCGCCGCGGGAAGACTCGCGCCAAACCGCATAATGACCTCAAGACCGGATCGTCGGCGCCGGTCGAGTTGCCGCATCGCAGCCTGGAAGCCGGAATCGGCGCCGAGGTCCACCGGCTGCGGAAATCCCTCGATATCACCATGTCCGAACTGGCCGGAGCCTCCGGGGTTTCCGCCGGGATGCTCTCGAAAATCGAGAATGGAACGATTTCGCCGTCGCTGGCGACCCTTAAGGCCTTGGCCACCGCCCTTCACGTGCCGATCAGCCAGCTCTTCATCGAAACCGAGGAAGAGCGCGACTGCTCCTTCGTCAAGGCCGGCACCGGTGTCCGCATCGACCGGCGGGGAACCAAGGCCGGCCACCTCTATGACCTGCTCGGCCATTCCTTGTCGGGAGGCATTGGCGTCGAACCCTATCTGATCACGCTGCGCGAAGATGCCGCGCCCTACACCCATTTCCGCCATGCCGGGGTCGAATTCATTTATATGCTGTCGGGCAAGGTCCGCTATCGCCACGCCGACCGGACTTATATCATCGAGCCGGGCGATGCGCTGTTCTTCGATTCCGCGGCGCGCCACGGGCCGGAAGAGCTGATCGAAGCGCCGATGCGGTATCTCTCGATCATCATCTATCCGCGCCAAAGCAAATAGGCGGGATGGCCCCCCATGCGGCGCCGCTATGGGCACCTCAGTTTCGCAACAGGACCTCGTAGCCGTATTCGGCGGCGGATGCGGTCAGCCAATGCCAGAAACTCTGGCCGAAGCTCCGCAGCACGGTGATCTCATAACTCGGCCGGTTGTCGAGTTGCCAGATCTGCAGATCGATGTGTGCGGCGCGCGTCAGCGCGGTATCCCCGGGTTGAAAAGCGCGGAAATGAAGATCAATCGGCAGGCCCTTGACGAGGACGTCCCGCGCCCGGCTGCCGCTGACCGCGATCACGCAGCGCCCGTCGCTCTGATCCGAAACCGCCGCCAATCCCGCCAGGGTGGCGGAAAGGGTTTTCGCGAAATCCCCCTCGCCCCGCGCGCCCTCACTTCGCGATAAGGCCAGCCATTTTTCAGGCCCGGCCCAGACGAAAGCGAGGCCGTTGCGATCTTGCCGCCGCGGTATCACCGGCAAATCGATCCCGAAGGCGGATTTGACGGCCTCCGCGACCGCCCCCGCCTTGCCCTTACTCGCAACAATACTGGCGATCGAAAACCCGGTGCGCTCGACGAATGAGACACCGGGTTCGCCGGACTCTTTGCCGAAACGGCCGCAGCGGGCAACCGAATCGAGAGCCGCTTTTTCGATAAGACCGCTGTCAGACACGGAGCCGCTCTCCTTTGGGATCGTGGAAAACCGGTTCGCATACCTCGACCGGAGTGTCGTGGCCGCGAAGCGGATCGTAAGCGCGCAGAATTTCGCCGTAGCGTTCCGGTCCGCGCACGAGCAATCCAAGTCCAACCCAATGGCCGTTGACCGGCGAAAAGGCGACGGAGGTCATGAACCCGTGATCGTTCTTGGCATTCGCTTCGGCACCTCGTGG
>JBGOXX010000118.1:0-7546 GCA_041479345.1 Alphaproteobacteria bacterium | reverse complement strand
GGCCGATCGGGGCGCGCTTTTACGATTGCCGCGCCCGAGGACGGAAAATACGTGACGGCGATCGGATCGCTTATCGGTACTCCGATTAAGCGGATCGAGTCTGCCGGCGAGCCGATGCTCGCCCTTGAAGAAGATTCGGGAACGCGCGGGCGGGGGCGTGGTCGCGGCCGCGGCGGCAGCAAAAGTCATGGCGGCGCCTCTCTGGCACACGCTCACGCGCCCCAAAAGCCCCATGTGCCCCAGACGCCGAGCGCGCCTCTTGCCTCTCCGGCAACGCCGCATAAGCCGCATCCGATTCGTGAACCGCATCAGCCTCAAGCGCCCGCCCCGCAGCGGCCGGCGCCACACCGCCCGATTACGCCGCATCCGGGGGGCCCGCCACAGCCGCGTGCCACAGGTGAACGTCCGTCGAATGACCAGCGCGAGAGCGGAGCCAAGGGATTCAGCGACGATCTGCCCGCCTTTCTCGCCCGCCCGCTCATCATCAAAGGCGACAAGCGGGACTAAATCCTCAACGGGCGCCTGCAGGACAGCAGGCCGAATTCGGCGAATCAATGGATCGACAAAAACGCATCGTGGTGCTGGGGGCTGGCTTTGCCGGCATGTTCGCGGCAAAGCATTTGCGCCGCTTGGCGCCGCGCGATGTCGAAGTCGAACTCGTCAACGAAGTGAATTATTTTGTGTTCCAGCCGCTGCTGCCCGAAGTCGCGGCCGGCAATATCAGTGCGTCAGACGCCGTTTCGCCGCTGCGCTTGCTGCTTCCCGGGGTGAAATTCCGCCTGGCACGGGTCCGGTCCGTCCATTTCCGCCGCAATCTGGTTCAAGTCACCGACGAAACCAATCACTCGGTGACCGACATTCCCTACGATCATCTGGTGCTGGCGCCGGGCCAGATCGTCGATTTGACGCGATTTCCGGGATTGGCCGAACACGCCGTCACCATGAAGACACTGTCGGATGCCTACCGGCTCCGCAATCAGGTCATCAATTGCCTCGAACAGGCCGACGTCACCGACGATCCGGCTCTCAAGCGCCGGTTGCTCACCTTCGTCGTCGTCGGGGCGGGTTTTTCGGGCGTCGAGACGATCGGCGAAATGAAGGATCTCATCGACGGATCGCTGCGTTTCTATCCGCACATTGAACGCGACGAAATCAGGATGATCCTCGTCGAATACGCGGCGCGCATATTGCCCGAACTTCCCGACGATCTCGCCGCCTATACGGCGCGGAAATTGGTCCAGCGCGGCATCGAGACATGGCTGAAGACCGCGCTCAAATCCGCCAGTGCTATGGCGGTCGAGATGGCCGACGGCCGGATCATCGAAACCAAGACCATCGTCGCCACCATCGGCACCGCACCCTCTCCCCTGGTGCGGGAGCTGAAGCTCGACATGCAATGGGGCCGCATCAAGGTCGACGGCACGATGCGCGTCACCGGCCATTCCAATGTCTGGGCGCTCGGTGACGCCGCTTTGATTCCGCTGCCGCCCCAGCCGAATGCGCCGGAGCGCCACGCCGCACCCACCGCTCAGTTCGCCGTCCGCGAGGCCCTCGTGCTCGCCCGCAACGTCGTCGCAACACTTTCGGGCGGCAAACTCAAGGAATTCGATTACACGCCCAAGGGCTCTCTGGCCTCGATCGGCTGCCATAAGGCGGTCGCAGTGCTGATGGGCATTCGCTTGTCCGGCACGCCGGCTTGGCTGCTGTGGCGGATGTTCTATATCGCCATGCTCCCGGGCCTGGTCACCAAGGTTCGGGTGCTGATGAATTGGCTTCTCGATCACTTCTTCCCGCGCAGCACGGTACAGATCGACATTCCGAGCAAGCCGTCGGCGCGGCGGCTACGATACCGAAAAGGCGACGAAGTGTTTCGCGCCGGAAGCGTCGCAGACGGCTTTTACACGGTACTGTCCGGCTCCTTCGATCTTACCATCGCCGCCGGAACCCCCGCCCCCGTGCATCGGGTGCTCGGCCCGGGCGACCATTTCGGCGAGCGCGTGCTCTTCGGCGGCGATGTTCGCATCGGCGAGGTGGTGGCGCTCGAAGATTCGGAAGTGCTGTTCATGGAGCGCGACGACTTCTTGCGCTTCGCCGGCGGCTTCAAGTTTCTGGAAGACTATTTCCGGGAGTACCTTAGCGCCAATTTCCCGCAGCACGTCTTGCCGGAATCGGTACAGACTCCGAAAACCGAAGAGACCGCTTAGCCTAAAGCGCCGATGATGTGAGAGATGCCGGAACTGACCCGGCGCATCACTTCATAGAATTGCGCGAGCGGAATGAAGATCCGCTCATGCTCCTGGTCATAGCCCAGCTTTTCATCGCTGCGATAGGTCGCCGGTTCGCCGAAATCTTCGCCGACTCGTACATCCCCCAGCCGCGGGAAAATCCGTGCCAGGATTTCGACCGTCGGCAACACATTGAGCCCCAGCAAGCTTTCGACCACCCGCTCGCGCGTCGTGCCGGTTTGCATGCTGAATTCCGGGATGCGGGTTGCCAGCAAGAAAATCTCTTGAATAAGCGCGATGCGCAGCGAATGCAGCAGCAGCAGATTGTCGCGGCTCTCTTTGTCGAGCACGCGGCCGCGGCTTCCCGGAATGCCGCCGGTGTCGTCCTTCGACAGCCGCCAGCCGCGGATATCGAGATAGTCGGTCTGAATGACCCGGAAGATTTTTACCAGCATTTCGTGCAGGCCGAGACGTTCGAGATATTCGGAGACCCGGCGCATGTCTTCGCTCCGCGCCTTTTTCTGGGTGCGGGCGGCACGAAGCAGCCATAATCCCGGATCGAAGGTGTCGACATAGGCCTTGAGAACGTCGACGTCGCTGAAGCTGAAAGCATAGTCGACCATACCCATCAGCCGGTGGAAGCGATCCGATTCCTCGTACAGTGAGCGGAACCGAACTTCGTCCTTGCGGATCGCCTCGCCCACGCCGCCCAACGTGATCGCCAACATGCCGAGCTGCTGTAGAATTCCGTTATGCGGGATGGCGCGAATTTGAGTCGGATGGCCGGTGCGCGGCGCATCCGCGTCGCCTTGGCGCACCAAGGAGCGCGAGCCGGACGGGTAAATCATATTCGTGTGCCAGGCATTGAGCAGCGCCGCGTAATTCTCGTCGTTCATCACCCGGGCGTTGAACTGCTTGATGGTGTTGAAGAACTCGGTGACGTAATCGCTGGCCGCATAGAACGGATCGCCGGCCGCCGCCTTCGGCGTTTCCAGCACGTTTTCGAGAATACGCGCGACGGCTGCGAAAGCCGAAATCCGGTTCATGAAATACACATAGCCGTCGCCGCCCTGAAAGCTCACCTCTTCCTTGAACGGAATGCCGTATTGGATGAACAAATCGTGGCAAGCCGGCGATGACACGTATTTCAACCGGTCGAGCAAGGTCGCCGGATGCCCGCCGCGGCCGATCGACTCGCCATGGGTGTCGAAGACCAAGAGCTGAACGCCGCTGAGGCCGTGCTTGGCCAGAAGCGCGCCGACCCGCAGCCGGAGATTTTCGATAGCGACCGCCGCCGCGGTTTGGCCCAGATAACGTCCGGAATCGGAAAAACCGGTTTGAATGCACAGCCGCCCGCGGCGTTCGACATAGGCCCGGTAATGGGGATTTACGAGCAGGTCCTCGATGATCCGGCCGCCGCGATCGAGAGCCTTCACGGTTTCGAACAAGGGCGAAATGTCGACCTTGTCTTCGACGCCGAAGAGTTTGGCGAAATAGAGCGCGGTCAGGACCGTGAACGGGGTTTCGCATTCCGCGATCAGAAATCGGATCGGCGTCGACGCGTCGACGTATTTGAGAACTTGGGCGATGATCATGAACACGCGCTTGGCGGATGCGCGCTCGGTCAGGATCGAACCGAAATTGATGGTCTCGGCGTTGACCTTCCCGATCAAATCGTCGATCGCTTTGAGATAGGTATTGCGATAACTCGGATCGTCCGGCGTCGTTTCCATGCCGATCGTCTTGCGGATCGCATTGTGAAGCTGCGAGGCGTTGATCCGGACGTGCGTATGGGCCATTCCTAGCCCGTTATTGGCGAGCTCGGCGCGCAGAATGCACAGCGCGCGAACCACCCCGGCGTCATTCGAAAGGCCGATGGCGCGGGTAACCAGGTCGATCAGCGGTTCGGCCGCAATCAAGCGCCGCGCCAGGCCCTTGTGCATGCTGACGGCGATCCGCCGGATTCGCTCGGCACCCGAGGCTTCGCGGACCTCCGGCGAACTGAAGACCTCGATTTCTTCCTTCAGCTCGTTGATCGAAAGCTGCAGCCGGGATTCGAAGAGCTCCAGCGTGTTCTGCAAATCGGCGTCGGCATTGACAACGCGGCAACGCTCGCGGATTTCCTGAACGATGTCGCGATAATGGCCAAGCTGAATTTCCTGGACCCGAAGCCGCTTGTGAAAGGTATCGGTCCACAGGATGTCGGAGCGGCCGTCGATGTCGTACCCGACCCAGCTGGCGACCGTCACCAGCTTCGGCGTCAGCTCCTTGGCGCGGCCGGGATAAAGTTCATCCGCCACTTCGAAGATGAGATCGTAGGCCTTACGCATGGCCGCTTGCATATTGGTGATGGCTTCGAGCGACAGAGCATGCTCGCGATCGAGCCCGAGATCCTTGTCCGGGCGGTGTTCGGCGGCAATCGCCTCGGCAAAGATCGCGGCACGGGCTTTTTCATCGAGCGGCCGGCCTTCGGCATCGCTCTGCGCCGCCAGCTCGGCGAGATGACGGAGCAGATTGCCCGAAAGGCCGAAAGTCGGATGTCCCGTAAAGACCACGCCAAACAGTTCAAGCTCGATGCGCTGTTTGAAGCTTTCGAAGCTGACGAGCCCCGGTCCTTTCGCTTTCGAGCCGCCCCATATCACATTGGTCCGGTCGGCCAGGAACCGGATCAGGGATTTTATCCGCTCGGCATTGGACGACTCATCACAATTGCCGAGATAGCGGTGCAACCGCTCTGCCCGCGCCGCAAAGGCGCTGAAGGTCAGGCGCTGAATCAAGGCCTCGATGGCCGACGGCGTCAGGCGGCCCGTACTCAGCCGGTTGGAGATGTCGCGAACAAGGGTCTGGATCGGGTTGGTGAAAGGATCGCCTTCGGCATCCAGGCGGATCCGATCGAGGGCTGCCGCCAATTCCCGATGGAGGGCCGCCGTATCGGTCTCGCTATCGACCGGAAAGCAGGCGGCATCCCGAGGAATAGCGGGAGCTTTGAGCGCTTCGAGAAATCGCTTGGCCTCGGCGCGCAAGCCGTCGCCCGCCTTCGCGAGGCCTGGATCGGGGTGTTTAGGGGCTTCTTTGATTTCTTTGATTTCGCTTCTGGGCATAGCCGGGCCTTGTTCCCGCCCGTCTTACCAGCCCCCACTTCGCTCCGCAACGGTTGGGCTCTCCCAAGTCAGACCGCTAGTCCTTGGCACGGCTGAAGGTTGCATAGGCATTGCCGAACAAGGTTGCGGGATCGGATTCTTCGACAATCGCCTGGAGCACGGTCGAACTGTCGGTGATGTGGATGGTCCGGTTGTCCTTGTCCGGTTCGACCGAGCCATTGAGCCGGCCGTCGGCGATCACGTCCACGACCGGCTGTTCGGCCATGGTCCAAATCTTGAGGGTCCCATCATCGCCAAGAAGGTACCGGCAAATATAGTAATTCTCAGCCGTCTGATCGTAGACTTTGCCCTCTTCCTCGCGGAATTTGATGTTCACGTAATGCTGTTTGCCGATCTGCGCCGGAAAGGCATCGAGCAAAACCCAGTCCGTCTTGCCCTCCCCGCCCTCGGTTTCAACGCGCAATTCGAGGGCAGCCCCCTCCTTCGGGGTGACCGTGAGCGTCGCGGGTTCTCCATTCATCATGCCGGCCCATTTGCCGGAAAGCGTGGGATCGGCTTCGGCCTTGGCCGGGTCGCCAAGCGGATTGATCGAATCAGGAATGCAGGCGGAAAGCGCCAGGGCGACAGCAGCCCAGAGGCAAGTGGCGCGAATGGCCTTGTGCATTGGCTTGTCTCCTTGCCGGCCCAACTTGGCATTGTGCCAGCTCTTTGGCATCGTGACGGCGAATCCCGCCAGAATCAAGAATGGCCCAGAATCAAGATTGGCCATGATAAGCCCGTTCCCGCGGAACAGTCTTGGGTTCAGGCCCGTTAATGCCTAAATGAGCAAGGCTCGAGCGAGTCTGGGAGGACCCATGCAGCACCGGTACCGATATCTGATCGTGGGCGGCGGGATGGCGGCCGATGCGGCGGTGGACGGAATTCGCAGCCGCGATAAGGATGGCTCGATCGGCATTGTCAGCAGCGATGCCGATCCGCCTTACAGCCGGCCGCCTCTGTCGAAGGCGCTTTGGAAAGGCGATCCCTTGGACAGTGTTTGGCGCCATACCGAAGATAAAGGCGCTACCCTGCATTTGGGACGCATGGTGCGGACGATCGACCGGGCGCGTAAACAGATCGGCGACGGCAGCGACGACTACGTCTACGAAAAACTTCTGATCGCCACCGGCGGCACGCCGCGCCGTCTCAAGGACGCGGTCGATGGAGTCATTTATTACCGGACGCTGGGCGACTATCGCCGGCTTCATGAATTGGCGACAACAAAAAACCGATTCGCGGTCATCGGCGGCGGCTTCATCGGCTCGGAAATTGCCGCCGCCTTGGCGCTGAACGGGCGGCAGGTCACCCTTCTCTTTCCCGACGCCGGCATCAACGCTCGTGCATTGCCCGCGGATCTCTCCCATTTCGTCACCGATTATTATCGCAAAAAGGGGGTCGAAATTTTGGCCGGCGAGCAGGTGACCGCCGTGGCCAGCGCTAGCAATGGATTCGTGGTGGCGACGGATAGCGGCAAGCGGGTTGAGGCCGACGCGGTCGTGGCCGGTCTTGGCATCGAACTCGACGTCGCACTGGCGCGCGGCGCCGGACTGTCCGTCGACAATGGAATCGTGGTCAATGGGTCACTCCAGACCGATGACCCGGATATTTTCGCGGCGGGCGACGTGGTCTCGTTCTTCAATCCTGCCCTTGGCAAGCGCATGCGGGTCGAGCACGAGGACAACGCGCTGACCATGGGCAAGATGGCGGGGGAAGCGATGGCGGGCGGGACCGTGCGCTACGATCACCTGCCGTTCTTCTATTCCGATCTGTTCGATCTCGGTTACGAGGCCGTGGGCGAAATCGATTCGCGCCACGAAATATTTGCGGATTGGAACGAACCGTTCCGCAACGGCGTCGTCTATTATCTGAAAGACGGCAGGGTTCGCGGCGTTCTGCTGTGGGGCATTTTCGGAAAGACCGATGAGGCGCGGGCACTAATCGCCGATGCGGGTCCATTCAAGGGCCCTCAGCTTAAGGGCCGCATTCGCGGCTAACCGCCATTATGAGCCACGCCTCCGACGACCGGAAAATGATCGAGCGCGCAGGCCCATCGCCCAAAATCCTGACGATCGGCCATTCGACCCGTCCGATCGACGAATTCATCGCTCTGTTGCGCACCCACGGCGTCACGGACCTGATCGACGTGCGCACCGTGCCGCGCTCGCGGCACAATCCGCAATT
>JBGOXX010000117.1:0-7567 GCA_041479345.1 Alphaproteobacteria bacterium | reverse complement strand
GGGGCCGGGAAAATCACCGGCACCATCGATCTGCCGGCGTGGATGATCGATATGCGCGGCGATTTCACGCTGACCGATCATCCGAAAGTGCCGGGCTTCGGCATGCGCGTCGCCGGTCCGCTCGATTCGCCCGAGCGCAAGCTCGAGACCAAGGATCTTGAGGCCTATCTCGTGCAGCGCGGCGTCGGCAGCCTGTTGAAAAAAGTATTGCCGGGCGAACAAGCGCAGCCTGGTGCTGCTCCGGGTGCAGCGCCCGCCAAACCGCTCGATCAATTGCTGAAAAAGATTCTGCCGGGGCAGCAACCGCAGCCTGCGCCGGCGGCTCCCGCGACTCCGGCCGCGCCGGTTCAGCAACCGGCGGCTCAGCCGCCTGCCCAGACTGTGCCGCAACAACCGGCGCCGCCCCAACCGGCCCCGCAAGCAGCGCCACAATCGCAACAACCGCAACCTGCGCCGGCCGCACCCGCGACTCCCGCCGCGCCGGCTCAGCAACCGGCGGCGCAGCCGCAGCCCGCGGCTCCCGCCGCACCGGCTCAGCAACCCGCGACTCCCGCCGCACCGGCTCAGCAACCCGCGGCTCAGCCGCCAACGGAAACGGCTCCAGCACCGCAAGCACCGGCGCAGCCGGAATCGTCACAGCAAAGCCAGCCACAGAAAAAGCAGAAAGGCTTCAACAAGCTGCTTCAACAGCTTCTACAACCGCCGCCCAATCAACCACCGCCCGATCAGACAGCGCCCACTCAAACGCCGGGAACGCAATAAGAGCCGTCGCGGCACGCGTGAAGCGGCTGGTGTTGCGGCGGCTTCGCGGTTGCTACTTGGTGCCGATGTCGTTGATGCCGCGCGGCGTCGTACTGCCGACGGCCAGCGTGCGATAGTGACGAAGCACGAAAATGCGGATGGCGCTCGACAGATTGCCTTCGTGGTTGGTGTCCACGTCGCGCACAATCTGGTTCACGGAGATTCCGCGATTTGACGCGATCTCCTTCAGGGCATCCCAGAATTCGGGTTCAAGCGAGACACTAGTCTTGTGGCCCGCAATCACCACGGAGCGTTTCCGGCTCTCGCCCGCCATGCACCACCTCGATTCCGATTGCGGCGGTCACGGGCGCGGTCCGATCATTTTCTCGGGCCGTACCCGCTCGTCGAACTCTTCAGCGGTCATGAGGCCAAGGCCGACCGCGGCTTCTTTCAACGTGGTGCCTTCTTTATAGGCCTTCTTTGCCACCTTGGCGGCGTTATCGTAGCCGATCACCGGATTGAGCGCGGTCACGAGCATCAAAGATGCATTGACCATCGCCGCAATGCGCTCGCGATTCGCGACGATGCCAACGACGCAATTATCGACGAAACTTTGCGCCGCGTCGGCGAGCAACCGGATCGACTGGAGTAGATTATAGATCATGACGGGCTTAAAGACATTTAGTTCGAAATGCCCGGAGGCTCCGGCGATCGAAATGGTCACATGATTGCCCATCACCTGGGCGCAAACCATCGTGAGGGCCTCTGATTGGGTGGGATTGACCTTGCCCGGCATGATCGAAGAGCCCGGTTCGTTCTCCGGCAAGGTGAGCTCGCCAAAGCCACAGCGCGGTCCCGAAGCGAGGAAGCGAATATCATTCGCGATTTTCATCAAGGAAACCGCGACTGTATTGAGCGCACCGGACATTTCGACGATGGCATCATGCGCCGCCAATGCCTCAAATTTGTTTTTTGCGGATGCGAAGGGATGACCTGTAATCTCGGAGACTTTCTTGGCGAACAGTTCGGCGAATCCGGCTTTGGCATTTAGACCGGTTCCGACCGCCGTGCCACCCTGTGCTAAAGGATAGGTACGGGCGAGTGACTCGCGAACCCGCGCCACTCCGAACTCAACCTGCGCCGCGTAGCCGGAAAACTCCTGACCCAGAGTCAGCGGCGTCGCATCCTGGGTATGGGTTCGGCCGATTTTGATGATGTCGGAAAATTCCCGGACCTTGACGTCGAGCGCGGCGTGGAGATTCTTCAGCGCCGGAATCAGGCGATCGGCGGTTTCGCATACTGCTGCGATATGCATTGCAGCTGGAAAGGAATCGTTCGAAGATTGACCACGGTTCACGTGGTCATTCGGATGCACCAGAGCTTTCGAGCCGATCGTGCCGCCGAGGATTTCGGTCGCCCGGTTGGCGATGACCTCGTTCAGATTCATATTGGTCTGCGTGCCGGAGCCGGTCTGCCAGACCACGAGCGGAAAATGATCCGCCAGCTTGCCGGCGATCACTTCGTCGGCGGCGGCGGCGATGGCACGGCCCATTTTCGGATCAAGCTCTCCCAGATCGATATTGGCGAGCGCGGACGCTTTCTTCTGGATGGCCAGCGCGCGGATCAACGCTTCCGGCATGCGCTCGCCGCCGATCTTGAAATTCTCCAGGCTGCGCTGGGTCTGGGCGCCCCAATAACGGTCGGCGGGGACTTCGATCGCCCCCATGCTGTCGGTTTCGGTGCGTGTCTTTGCTTTGTCGGCCATGGCTCCGCCTCTCGTCGCGGCTTTTACCATAGCAACGGCCAATTCGGCCATGAGTGGTTGAGAAGACGCGGCCTTGGGCGCTGGGACAGCCTGCCATGCGCGCTTATGCGCGCTAGGACTTCCTGCCATGCGCGCTTTTGCGCGCTAGGACTTCCTAAAAGAATCGAGGGTAACGACCTTGGCCGAGGATTCCTCGTTTTCGGACGGCGGCGCCGCTCCCGACAGGTGCTTCGATTCGCCGGATTTGGCCGGCTTGGGCGTTCCGCCCGCATCGCCACCCGCGTTGGACGAATCGCTGGCGCCGTCTGCCGGCACCGCGACCGGACCCACGGGCGGGCTGGCTGCCAATTGCAATCCGAAATCGACGGACGGATCGGCAAAGCGGACGAGTGACGCAAACGGCACGGTGAGGGTGCACGGCATCTTATTGAAGCTGAGCGACACCGAAAACGACTCCGCGCCAACTTCGAGCCCCGAATACTGGTACTGAATGACGATGGTCATTTCGTGGGGATATTGGGCGCGGAGGAAGTCCGGAATCTCGACCCCGGGGTCATCGCTGCGGAACGTAATATAGAAGTGATGACCGGGCGGAAATCCCGAGGCCGCGACCTTGGAGAGCGCTTCGCGGACGACGCCCCGCAAGGCTTCCTGAAGCATGCGTTCGTAGCCGAGAAAGTCTTTTGCCATGATCCAAGATGCCGCGTGGAGCCAATCAAGGTGGGTAAAGTGGGGGGCTTCTGTTGCCCGGCGCCCCCCGAGCCGCGCTTGCTTAGAGACTAAGCAGCGAGTGCGAGTTGATTATCGTTCGCACCTAGAATTGGCCCGATAACGGCGGAACCATGCCGAGCGAAGTTCTTGCCGTTCGCACGCGCGTCGATCCTGTGTCGCCCCCAAAAAGCCGGCTGTTTAGGCCGATACGTAAAATGGTGGAGGCGCCGGGCACTGCCCCCGGGTCCGCAACGGGTAGTAAACAAGACATTTATCGCCATAGCTGGTTGCCCAGCACCTTTAAATATAGGGGGTGGGAGGCCGGCTTCAAAGAGATTCCGGCGGGAAAGCCGGTATGGCGGCTTTAATCGGCGCTCGAAGACGTGCCGAAACCGGCGCTCAAACCGGCTCTGGCCCGGCCCATACCGGCCTTGTAGATTGACCCAAAAACGGGAGGACCACGTAGGATGACGGTGACGCCGGAACAGGCCGAAGAAATCGCGGAATTGCGCGCCAGCGTCCATCAGACGAGGCGCGCCACCGTCCCCGAACTCGAAGAAATCCTGTATCAGGCGATGCCGGTTCTCGATCACGGCTTTCTGCGGGTGATCGATTATATGGGCGATGACGCGGCGGTCGTGCAGGCCGCCCGGGTGTCCTATGGCAAGGGCACAAAGAAGGTGCGCGAGGATCGCGGGCTGATCCGCTACCTCATTCGCCACCACCACACCACGCCCTTTGAAATGTGCGAGATCAAATTTCACATCAAGTTGCCGATCTTCGTAGCAAGACAATGGATTCGCCACCGCACCGCCAATGTGAACGAGTATTCGGCGCGCTATTCCATTCTCGACCGCGAATTCTACGTTCCCGATGCGTCGGTTTTGGCCGCGCAGTCGAGTGCCAACCGCCAAGGCCGTGGCGAAGTGCTGGAAGGAAAGGAAGCCTCGTCGGTGTTGCAATTGCTGCGGGAAGACGCCGAGCAATGCTACGCCCATTATCGGGAAATGCTGAACGCCGATGAAGCCGGCAATATTCTCGATCCTTGCCGCAAGGGGTTGGCGAGAGAGCTTGCGCGGATGAATCTGACGCTCAATACCTATACGCAATGGTATTGGAAGATCGACCTCCACAATTTCATGCATTTTCTCAGTTTGCGCGCCGACGCCCACGCCCAATTCGAAATCCGCGCCTATTCGGAAATTATGCTCGACGTGCTGAAGCGCTGGGTGCCGCTAGCCTTTGAGGCCTTCATCGAATACCGGAAGGAAGGCGCGTTTCTATCGAAGGGCGCTTTGGATGTTCTGAACCGGCTGCTCGACGGCGAAAAGGTGACGGAAGAATCGAGCCATCTTTCGGCACGGGAATGGCGGGAGCTGATGGTCGTCCTCGGCCGCGCGGAAACGGCGGATGATTAAAATTACAAAAATCGTGAGTTCGTCATCCGGCGCCAACAGCGTGGCGGCCGGGAGCAAAAGCGTAGTGGTGGGAGCGAGTGCGGGGAATGTCACGCATGTCTTCGACCTGAACGCGCCGGCGCAAGAGGTTTGGGATCTGATCGGTCCCTTCGATTCCCTGCCGCGCTGGCATTCCTTGGTCGCCGAATGCACTCTAGAAAAAGAATCGGGCTCGAAAGAATCGAGCGGCGCTACGGTGCGGCGGATCCGGCTTCACGACGGCACGATCATTCTCAACCGATTGGTCGAGCACAGCGACGCCGGGCGGTTCTATACCTATGAATTCATGGAAGGTCCGCTGAAGGTCGATTGGTATCGCTCGACCTTGCGCGTCCTCGACAATGGAAAAGCGCGCTGCCGCATCGAGTGGCTGAGCCAGTTCGAAACCCGCTCCGCGAGTCTTGAAGAGGTCAAGCATCGCATCGAATCGCTGATCGGGCCGGGGGCGGAAAATCTCAAGCGCTTGTTCAACCGGTGACCACGCTTGACGTCGTGCGTCCTTAACAAGCGGTGGTCGAGCACTCGCGAATTTTGTAAGGCTGGCCGGGTTCGTCCCGCGTGACGTCGAAGCTGCGCTTGTCCGAGCAATGGGCTCGCGCCGACGTGCTTTGTTTTCCGTTGATCAAGCGAAGCTTCACGCTCGAGAGGCCGATGACGTCGCAGCTCTGTTCCTTTTTGAGTTGGGACTCCAATTGCTGCTGCCATTCCGGCAGGATGACGGCCGCGGTCAAAAACGGCATGGCGAGGAGGGCCAGGATGGGGCCGGCGAGGCGTTTCATCGATTTCCTCCCTTAGGATATGTTGCGGGGCGATATGCGACGGAAACGATCATTTTATCGCCACGGGATCAGAGTCACAAGTTTGCCCGATTCATGGTGTCATAAGGCATCATGAGACTTCCCAGCTGGATCACCGCGCACCCCATCGCCCACCGCGGCTTGTTCGATACCGCGCGCGGCATTCCGGAAAACTCGCTGGCCGCGATTCGTGCGGCGATCGATGCCGGCTATGCGATGGAGTTGGATTTGCAGCCGATCGCCGGCGGCATTGCGGTGTTTCACGATTTCGATTTGGCGCGGATGACCGGGCGCAACGGCGATCTCCGGCAAATGACGCCCGCCGCCCTCAAGCGATTCCACCTGTCGGGAACGGGCGAAACGATCCCCTTGCTGGAAGAAGTCCTGGCGCTGGTGAGGGGGCGCGTGCCGCTGATGCTCGAAATCAAAAATAAGGGGCGCGCGGGTGCGTTTGAAAATTTAATTCTGGCGAAACTCGCCGGCTATCGTGGCGAGATCGCGCTGGTGTCCTTCAACCCGTTCTCGCTGGGCTGGTTTCGCCGTTATGCGCCGCATTTTGTGCGCGGCCAGACGTCATGCCGTTTCACCGATTCCAATTTGCCCGGCTGGCGGCGAATGCTTCAGCGCAATTTCCTGCTCAATGTCGTCAGCCGCCCGGATTTTCTTCTTTACGATCTTGCCGCACTTCCCAATGCAGCGGTGTCGCTGCGGCGCAGCTTGGGGGCCAAGCTCGTCGCCTATACGGTGCGCAGCGAAAGCGACGCCGAGAAAGCGCGCAGCGTTGCCGACAATTTCATTTTCGAAACGATCAGGCCTTGAGCGTGTGCCCCGAAGTATGGGCGTCGCGTCACTGCATGACGATGCGGGGCACCTTCTTTTCCTGAAGGCCGAGAATGGCTTGCGCCCGGTCCCAAACCTTGTCGGCGATGGCGCGATAGGCGGCGGAATGGGGCGAGTCCGGCTGCGACACCACGATCGGCCGGCCTTCGTCGGAGGTTTCCCGGATCGCCATGTCGAGCGGGATTTCGCCGAGGAACTCGGTCTCGAATTTCGCGGCCTCGCGCTGGGCCCCGCCGTGGCTGAAGATTTCGGTCACTTCGTGGCAATGGGGGCAGACGAAATAACTCATATTCTCGATGATGCCGAGCACCGGCACGTCCACCTTGCGGAACATGTTGATGCCTTTGCGCACATCCAGCAGTGCAATGTCTTGCGGCGTCGAAACGATCACC
Organism: Alphaproteobacteria bacterium; assembly: GCA_041479345.1. Taxonomy (GTDB): domain Bacteria; phylum Pseudomonadota; class Alphaproteobacteria; order DATDPM01; family DATDPM01; genus DATDPM01. Next base: position 864 of record JBGOXX010000117.1, on the reverse strand, counting down.
GCACCGGTCAAGGGGACACGTTGAGCCATGGTGAGCTGGGCGTCACCGGTGCCCGGCGGCAGATCGACGATCAAGACGTCGAGCTCGCCCCATTCGACATCGCGCAGCATTTGCTCGATGGCGCTCATCACCATCGGCCCGCGCCAGATCATCGGCGTGTCTTCGGGGACGAGGAATCCCATCGACATGCATTTGATGCCGTAATTTTCCATCGGCACGAGCTTCTTGCCGTCATTCGTATGAGGTTTCCCGGTGATGCCGATCATGCGCGGAATCGACGGGCCGTAAATGTCGGAATCGAGCAACCCGACCTTGAGGCCCTTCTGCGAAAGCGCCAGCGCCAGATTGACCGCGGTCGTCGATTTGCCGACGCCGCCCTTGGCCGACGCCACCGTGATGATCGAGCGGATGCCCGAGATCGCCAGTCCGGCCGGACGTCCTTGCGCCGAGGCTCCTGGTCCACCCTGGGCCGGGCCATGATGCGCATGCCCGTGATCATGTCCCGCAGCAACAGGTTGTGCGCGGCCGGCGGGACCGCGTTGCCGCGACTCAGAAGTCATCACCGCTGTTGCGGACAGGACATTGGGCAGAGATTCGACGGCTTTTTCCGCGGCCTTGCGCAGCGGCTCGAGCTTCGCGCCCCGCTGCGGATCGACTTCGAGGGTAAAGCCCACATTGCCGTCCTTGACGATGAGGCCGCTGACCATGCCGAGCGAAACGATGTCGCCGCCGCGATCGGGGTCGCGCACGGCGCGCAGGGCGTCGAGAATCTGCTGTTCGGTCAGCTGTTCGGCGGCTTTGGCCATCGCGCGCATATCCCCGCACATATCGCCGCAAAGGCCGCCTCGGAGAGGACGGCTTGAT
>JBGOXX010000116.1:0-7572 GCA_041479345.1 Alphaproteobacteria bacterium | reverse complement strand
TGCTTATTTCCAGCAAGCGCTGAACCAATACAGTGCTCAACCGGGCGCCCGGGATTACAACGGCTACCCGGTTTCAGCGCCGCAACCGGCCTATCAGCAGCCCGGCTATTACACGGGTTATCAGCCGGCTCAGGCTTATTACCCGCCGCCGGCGCCGACCTATCAGGCCCCGACCTATTATCCGCCCGCGGCGCCAGCTTATTATCCGCCCGCGGCGCCCGCTTATCCGGCACCGCCGGTGAACCAGACGTATAATCCAACTGCGTATCCTGCTCCCTATGCACCCCCGGCCTACCCGCAGCCCGCCTATCAGCAGCCGGGTGCTTCCTATCCGAGCTATAACGCGCCGGGATATCAGCCGCCGCCCGCTGCGGCCGCCGCTTCGGCATCCGGATTGCCGCCGGCCCCCGCCTATCCGGCGCCCGGGCAAACCGGAATCCCGCCCGCACCGCCCGGCCAAGTGCCGGTGCCCCCGGCGCCCGCCGGCCAGTCCGCGCCCGGTGCCGACGCCCAGACCTGCGGCCATATGACCGTCGATGCGTGGGGCGATTACACCTGTCAGTAGCCGGGCCGTAACACCGTCGGCATCCTAAGAGACTCCGCAATCGCGAGCGATAACATGTCTGGTTCCCGAATTCTCGGCAGTGCCGTTGCGCTCATTCTCGGCCTTGGCTTGACGGCGCATGGCGCCGCAGCCGCTGTTTTCAATCCGATTACCTTCACCCTGTCGAACGGCTTGCAGGTCGTGGTGATCGAAAATCACCGCGCTCCCGTCATCACCAATATGGTTTGGTACAAGGTGGGTGCCGCCGATGAATCGCCAGGCGAAACCGGGCTTGCCCATTTCCTCGAACATCTGATGTTCAAGGGGACGCCCACCATCAAGCCGCAGGAATTTTCCAAGATCATTGCGCGCAATGGCGGCCAGGACAACGCCTTCACGACGCAAGACTACACCGCCTATCACGAACAGGTCGCGAGCGACCGACTTGAATTGGTCCTTAAGATGGAAGCCGACCGGATGCAGAACCTCAAGCTCAGCGATGCGGTGGTTCTGCCCGAACGCGAAGTGGTGCGGGAAGAGCGCCGTTCGCGCGTCGACAACAATCCCGACGCGCTGCTCGACGAAGAAATGAACGCGACCGAATATATGAATCTGCCCTATCACCGCCCGGTGATCGGCTGGGATCACGAAATCACCGAACTCGGCACCAAGAAAGCGATCGCCTTCTATCACCGCCACTACGCGCCCAATAATGCGATCCTGATCGTGGCCGGCGACGTGACGGCGGATCAGTTGCGCCCGCTGGCCGAAAAATATTTTGGATCGATTCCGAAGCGCGACGTGGCGTCGCGCAAACGCACCGAAGAGCCGCCCCATCACGCCGCAAAACGCGTGACGTTGCGCGATCCGCGGGTCAGCGAGCCGGAATGGGTGCGCGACTATTTGGCGCCCACCTATACAGCCGGAGAAACCCAGCATGTCTATGCCCTCCAATTGCTGGCGCAGATTCTGGGCGGCGATTCGAGCAGCCGGCTTTATCAATCGCTGGCGGTCGAACAAAAATTGGCGGCCGGCGTCGGCGTGGACTATGAATCCGAGCATGTCGATTTGGGTGAATTCACGATCGAGGCCAGCCCGCAGCCCGGCATTCCGCTCGACAAATTGGAGGCCGCGATCGACGCCGAACTGGCGAAGATTTTGGAAAAAGGCGTCACCGACGAAGAATTGACCCGCGCCAAGCGCCAGCTGATTGCGGCCGCCACCTACGCCCGCGACAGCATGGGGACGGCGGCCCGCCTCTTCGGCATTGCGCTCGCTACCGGCGGCACGATTGACCAGGTGGAATCCTGGCCCGATAAGATTGCCGCGGTCACCGCCAAGGACGTCAACGCCGCGGCCGCCACCGTCTTGAAGCCGGCGAATTCGACCACCGGCGAACTTCTGCCGGCAGCACCCCAAACCGCCGCCGCTGCGCCATGAGAACACCGAGGCGGCTGTTTTTCGCGATTTTTGCGCTCGCAGCGGCGATCCTTCCGCAATCCGCACACGCGGTCACCGTGGAAAAGGTGGTAAGCCCCGGCGGCATCGAAGCCTGGCTGGTGCGCGATCCGACAATTCCGGTCGTTTCCGTCAATTTCGCGTTCCGCGGCGGAGCGGCGCTGGATCCCGCCGATAGGCTCGGCCTAGCCGAAATGGCGGTTTCTCTCCTCGACGAAGGGGCCGGCGATCTCGATTCCCAAAGCTTCCAGCGCAAGCTCAACGAGCTCGCGGTCCGGCTGCGCTTCGATGTCAATTTGGACGAAGTGACCGGATCGCTCCGCAGCTTGAAGGAAAATCAGGACACGGCCTTCGACCTAATGCGCTTGGCGCTCACCAGCCCGCGCTTCGATTCGGACGCGGTCGAGCGAATCCGCAATCAATTGCTCACCTTGCTGGCGCGAAACGCCGAAGATCCGAATTACATCGCCGCCCTCGGCTGGTTCCACGACGCCTTTCCCGATCATCCCTATGGCCGGCCGGTCGACGGCACGCCGGATTCCGTCAAGGCCATTACCGCCGACGATTTGAAGGCCTTCGCCAAACAGCGTTTGGCGCGGGACAATCTGTTGATCGCCGTCGTCGGCGACATCACGCCGGAAGAGTTGTCGCCGCTTCTCGACAAGACCTTCGGCGCGCTGCCTGAGCATGCGGCGCCCGACGCGATTCCCGAGGTGGCCCCGGCGCCGCCCAAGAGCGACCTGACGGTGATCGGCCGCGACATTCCGCAATCGGTGGCGGTCTTCGGCGAAGCGGGAATCAAGCGGGACGATCCGGATTATTACGCCGCCTATGTGCTGAACTACATTTTGGGCGGCGGCGGCTTCAGCTCACGGCTGACGGAAGAGGTTCGGGAAAAGCGCGGCCTCGCCTATTCGGTTTATTCCTATTTGAATCCCATGGACCGCGCCGGGATCATATTCGGCGGGGTGGCCACGCGAAACGCCCAGCTCAAAACCTCCGTCGACGTCATCCGGAAGGAATGGCAGCGTCTTCATGACGACGGCGTGACCGACGATGAGCTGGCGAACGCCAAGAGTTATCTGACCGGCTCGTTTGCCCTTCGCCTCGACACGTCGGAAAAGATTGCGGAGACCATCCTCTCGATGCGTCTCGAGCGGCTCCCCATCGATTATCTCGATCACCGCAACGCCCTCATCGAGGCGGTCACCAAGGACAACGTCGACCGCGTCGCCAAGCGCCTTATCGATCCCAAAAATCTCGCCTTCGTGGTGGTCGGAAGCCCCGAGGGCATCGCCAAGGCTTCGGCCGAACCGCTCGGAAAGCTGCCCCGCGAACCCGGCTTTTCCGAAAAGCCGATGTAGGCGGTTTGCCTAGGACCTTGGCCGCCGCGGCGCGCCATGGCATCCATAAACGCAGTCTGTTAGGCTGCAACCATAGCCCCGATCCCTTGCCTTTAACCGAGGTGCCGTGAACAACGCGCATTACCAAATTGTGACCGATGGCTGCTTCGAGCCCGCCATCGGCGAGATGGGCCTGAAGCCATCGGAATACGCCGAGACGCTGGCCGCTTGTGCGCCGGCCATGGAAGGCTTGCGCCGGGCCCATGAAACCGGGCGGTTGCCTTTGCTGCGCCTCCCGGCGCGCCGCGACGATCTGGAAATCCTGGGACCGATAGCCGAGCGCTATCGCGAGGATTTCGACGATGTCGTGCTGTTCGGAACCGGCGGGGCGAGCCTGGGCGGGCAAACCGTCTCGGCCCTCGCCGATCTCGGCTATGGGCCGCGCCCGGGTTCGCCGCGCATGTGGTTCATGGACAAGGTCGACCCGGTCAATTTCGGCGCCCTGTTCGAAAAGCTCAATCTTCAACGGACGGGGTTTCTCGTCTTCTCCAAATCGGGCAGCACCGCCGAAACCATCTTTCAGCTTTTGACCGGCATCGGAATTATGCGGGCGGCGGTGGGGGCGCGGAAGCTCAGCAAGCATTTCACGGTCATCACCGAACCCGGCGGCAATCCCACCCGCGAGATCGCCAGCCGCTTTTCGCTCCCCGTGCTCGATCACGATCCGAAAGTCGGCGGGCGTTATTCGGTGCTGTCCGTGACCGGCGTTCTTCCGGCGATGATCTCGGGCCTCGATCCGATGGCGCTCCGCGAAGGCGCACAGAGCGTGATCGACGGCTTGTTGCGCGCCAAAGATCCCGCAGAGTTTGCGCCCGCGGTGGGGGCGGCGATTAGCACGGGTCTTGCCCGGTATCACGGCGCCTCGATCACCGTGCTCATGCCCTATGTCGAACGGCTCGCCCATTTCGGCCAATGGTTCCGCCAGCTCTGGGCGGAAAGCTTGGGCAAGGGCGGCCACGGCACCACTCCGATTCGCGCCATGGGCCCGGTCGATCAGCACAGTCAGCTGCAGCTTTATCTCGACGGTCCTCATGACAAGATGTTTACGCTCATCCACCTGAAGGTGGCGGGCACCGGCCTTCGCGTCGATCCCGAACTGGTGGATGAACCGGCGCTCTATTACTTGGCCCAGCGCACCATGGGCGATCTGGTCGAAGCCGAACAGCGCGCGACCGCGGAAACGCTGATCCGCAATGGCCGCCCGGTTCGCGTGATCAAGCTCGATCGTCTCGATGAGGCGGTGTTGGGCGCATTGATGATGCATTTCATGATCGAAACCATCATTTGCTCGAATCTGGTGGGCGTCGATCCGTTCAATCAGCCGGCGGTCGAAGAAGGCAAGGTTCTGACCCGCGATTATCTTCGCCGGCCGGAGGCACAAGGCCGGACAGGCCCAGCTTGAACGTTTAAGGGTGAGTGGATCTCCGTGACCATCCGGCTGCTGCCCGAGGAACTCGTCAACCGCATCGCCGCCGGCGAGGTGGTGGAGCGCCCGGCCTCGGCGGTCAAGGAATTGGTCGAAAACGCCATCGACGCCGGGGCGACCCGCATCGATGTTTCCTTGCGCGACGGCGGGCGCAGCTTCATCGCGGTGGCGGATAACGGTTGCGGCATGAGCGCCGCGGAATTGGCGCTCGCCATCGAACGCCACGCGACTTCCAAGCTCCCCGACGGCAATCTCTCCGATATCCGGACATTGGGTTTCAGAGGCGAAGCCTTACCCGCCATAGCGGCGATCAGCCGGCTGACCCTGACCAGCCGGGCGAGGGGTGCCGCCGACGCCTTCTCGATCGCCATCGAAGGCGGACTCAAAAACCCGATAGCCCCGGCAGCACTCCCCCAAGGGACGCGGATCGAAGTCCGCGATCTGTTCTTCGCCACCCCGGCGCGGCTCAAATTCCTCAAACAGCCGCGGACCGAAGCCGATCATGCGGCGGATACCGTCATGCGTCTGGCCATGGCCCATCCCGAAATCGAATTCAGCTTTGCCGCTGATCAGCGAGCGCCGCTCCGCTTTGATGCGGCCATCGGCGATCTCTGGGATGCCCGGCTGTCCCGGCTGGCCGCGGTCATGGGCCGCGACTTTGCCGAGAACGCGCTGCGCGTCGAAGCGGAGCGCGAAGGCTACCGGCTCACCGGCTATATCGGCCTGCCGACGCTGAACCGTGCTACCGCGCAATCCCAATATCTCTTCGTCGATGGCCGGCCGGTGCGCGACAAGCTCTTGGTCGGCGCGGTGCGCGCGGCGTATCACGATCTGCTTTCCCGCGACCGCCATCCGATGGTGGCGCTCTTCTTCGAAGCCGAGCCGGAATTGGTCGACGTCAACGTCCATCCCGCCAAAGCCGAAGTACGTTTCCGCGATGCCGGCCTGGTGCGCGGCATGATCGTCGGTGCGTTGAAACATGCGCTGGCCGCCGCCGGCCACCGCGCTTCGACCACGGTCGGAACGGCAGCACTGGCCGCCTTCCATGGCTACCCGCAAAGCGGCAACGCGTCTGTTCAGCAACGCATCCATTTCACCCGCGGCTTTTACGATTCGGCGGCGCAATTCCAGGCCCCTCTTCATCCGGCTTCGCCCGATTTGAACGTGATGGTGGCGGTTAGACCCACGATCCCGGAATCCGCCCCCGGATCCGCCGAAGCATCGGAAAGCCAATCGCCGGCGCTCGAATTGCCTTTGGGCGCGGCGCGGGCGCAAGTGCATACCACTTACGTCATCGCCGAAACCAAGGACGGCCTCGTCATCGTCGATCAGCATGCCGCCCACGAACGCCTGGTTCATGAACGCTTGAAAAAAGCGCTGCTCGAAGGCCCGGTCGCGCGTCAGGCTTTGCTCATTCCCGAAGTCATCGAACTCGACGAAGCCGCGGCTTCGCGATTAACCGCCCGCAGCGAAGATCTCTCGCGCCTGGGCCTGGTCATCGAAACCTTCGGCCCTGGTGCCGTGGTGGTGCGGGAAATCCCGGCAGCGATCATCGGCACTGATATCCCGATGCTCGTTCGCGATCTCGCCGACGAATTGGCGGAGAACAGCGATTCGGCGACTGACCACGCCCACGGCCACGATCACGGCAATGGCGAAGGGCAGGGCGAGGCCCATAGGCTGGAAGATCGTTTGCTGGCGGCGATCGCGACCAGGGCCTGTCACAACAGCGTTCGCGCCGGCATGACGCTCAATGAAAGCGAGATGAACGCGCTGCTCCGCCAAATGGAGATCACCCCCCATTCCGGCCAATGCAGCCACGGCCGGCCGACCTACGTCGAACTCAAGCTCTCCGACATCGAAAAACTTTTCGGCCGGCGCTGAGCGGTCGCAATCATGACTCCTGCCTCCCATCATCGGCACGTTCCCCGAGGCGTATGGGTTCTCGGCTTCGTTTCCATGCTGATGGATATCAGCTCGGAGATGATCCACTCGATATTGCCGTTGTTCCTGGTTTCGGTGCTGGGGCTTCCGGTGCTCGAAGTGGGCTTGATCGACGGCGTTGCCGAAGCGACCACCCAGATCACCAAGGCTTTCTCCGGCGCGCTGGCCGATCATTTTGGCAAGCGGAAATTGATGACGCTCATCGGCTATGGGCTTGCCGCGGCCTCGAAGCCGATTTTTCCCCTGGCCCATAGTTTGACCGCGGTGCTCGCCGCGCGGTTCATGGACCGTTTCGGCAAGGGCATTCGGGGCGCGCCACGGGATGCGCTGATCGCCGACATGGTGCCGGATCATTTGCGCGGAGCGAGTTTTGGACTGCGTCAGGCCCTCGATTCGGTGGGTGCGGTGCTGGGGCCGCTTATTGCCTTCGCGCTGATGGAACTGACCGCCAACAAATTCCGCATTGCCATGGCGCTTGCGGTCATTCCCGCCATTCTTTCGGTGGCGCTGCTGGCCTGGCAAGTCGAGGAAAAAGCGCCGATCGATACCAATGGCCGCGGAACCGGGCGCATCCGCCGCGAGCATTTGCTGGCCTTGGGGCGGCCTTATTGGATTTTCGTCGGCTTTGCCGCCTTGCTCACCTTGCCGCGATTCGGCGAAGCGTTCTTGTTGCTCCGCGCCGGCAATGTTGGGCTCAATGCGGGCTTGGTCCCTCTCGTCTATGTGGCGATGAACATCGTTTATTCGCTGGCCGCTTTTCCCGCAGGAAGCCTCTCGGATCGCATTGGCCGGCGCGG
>JBGOXX010000115.1:0-7628 GCA_041479345.1 Alphaproteobacteria bacterium | reverse complement strand
GCGGGCATATATTGCAAACAATTAGGGGTTTGCCTGCCAAGGGGAAATTTTTCACGGAGATATGAACCTGTTTGGATCCATGAAACCGGGGCCGAACAAAAACCGTTCCCGCGGGCGCAACAATCCGCGGCGGCCCAATACGAATAATCCTAGCCATAATCAAAATCAGAACAACCGCAACCAGGTGTTCGACAGCAATGGTCCCGAAGTCCGTATTCGTGGGACCGTCAATCAGGTGCTGGAGAAATATTTGGCGCTGGCGCGCGATGCCTCATCGTCTGGCGATTATGTCTCGGCGGAAAATTTCTTTCAGCACGCCGAGCACTATTACCGGATCCTGAGCGCCAATGGCGGTCAGCATGGCGGTTCGCCGCGGATCCAGCCGCAGGGGCCGATGCCGCCGCGCAATCCCAATCAGCCGCCGCAGCCCGGCGGTCAACCCGACGCCAGCCAAGCCGCGCCGCAGAGCCAGAATGGAAATGGCTCCGCTCCGCATGGCGCCGGTTCAAATGGCGGCGGTGCGGCGCCGGAAAGCGTCGACGCTGAGGCTGAATCCTCCGAACCGGTGCCAGAAGCGAATTAGCGCCCGTTCTTGTTCTTAGTGCTGCTTGAGCTCGGCGGTCGATTCGATCCCGATTTTTCCGCCGAAGCGGCCGAGCCATTCGTCGGCCCGCGCACGGCCCTGTTCATATAGATGGCTGATCAAAGCGCCGTCGGCATGAATAGCGCTGGCGGTTCCAAGCGGCCCGATGATTTCCTGTCCATCGACGTGATGGATGCGCAGATCGCGCACCCGCTGCGCGAAGCTGTTTCCGTAAATTCCGGAATCCTTCAGCACGGTCTGCATCCAGGCCACGGTTTCGATCTCGCGTTGCAACGGCGCATTGAAAATGATTCGGTTGACGCGGCTTTGAATGTCGCGCGCCGTCACCGGCACCTCGTTCTCCTGGGTCGGGGTAATCTGCACGACGATGATATCGCTGGCCGTGCTTCCCGAGATGAGGGGCAAAATCGCCGGATTGGCGGTGAAGCCGCCGTCCCAATAAAATTCGCCGTCGATTTCGATCGCCTGATGGAATGACGGCAAGCACGCCGAAGCAAGAATCGCATCGGCGGTGATCTCTGGCGTCGTGAACACGCGCGGCCGCCCGGTTTTCACTCGCGTCGCGGTTATGAACAGTTTAATCGGCGATGCCCGCAGAAGCTCGAAGTCGACAACCCGTTCGATGAGCTGACGCAGGGGATTGATCGCCAAGGGATTGAGCTGATAGGGCGACAGGGTGCGCGTCAACATTTCGAGCATGAGCGTGCCCGCGGCCCAGTCCGAGTTCCAGCTGGGGGCGAGCGGATCGATCAGGCCCGGGCGGAACGGGCTGAAGCTGCCAATCTCCGCGATGCCGTCCCAAAGTTCCCGCAGACGCAGGCGCGCTTGTTCCGGCCCGCCTTCGGCAAGACCGGAGACCAGCGCCGCGGCCGAGAGCGCTCCGGCACTCGTGCCGCTCACGGCGGTGATTTCCAGGCGATCGTTTTCGAGGATGCGGTCGAGGATGCCCCAGGTCAGCGCGCCGTGGACGCCGCCGCCTTGCAGGGCAAGCGCCACCCGATGGCGTCCCGGCACCGGCAGTAAGCGGCTGCGCGCCCGGAGCCAGCCCCAAAGGCCCCGGACCGGCGACTTCCTGGGCAACCGCCGCGCGATCCGGAGGAAGAACCGCCCGATTGAGGCCCTAAGCCCGACAGGGTCGTCGAGGAGGCCGCTATCCAATAGAGAATATTGCATTGCAGCATATGATATATGGTGCGATTCCATGGGTTCAACCCATTATATTGTGCAGTGCAAAAGTGTCACAGCGAGTCCTGGGAACCCGGCTGCCAGCGCCCTGGCGCTTTGATCGCCCTTTCTTTGCCGGCGGTCTTGAGAGCCGCGAAAGCCATGGCTATATAGAGGCTTAAGCGGAGATGCCCTTGCGGGTCTCCGCGCATTTCGACCCGCCTATCGAAGGGGGAAAGGAACTATGGAACTCGAGAAATTCACCGAGCGCTCGCGGGGATTCATCCAAGCGGCGCAGACTCTTGCGCTTCGGCGCCATCACCAGCAGCTCACCCCGACCCATTTGCTGAAAGTCCTTCTCGACGATCGCGAAGGACTTGCCGCCAATCTCATTCGCGCCGGCGGCGGCGATCCTCAGGCCGCACAGCAAGCGGCCGAGCTCGAGCTCGACAAGCTGCCCAAAGTCGAAGGCGCGGCGCAAATCTATGTTTCCACCGAATTGGCGCGGCTGTTCGATACCGCACAGCAGATCTCGGAAAAGGCCGGCGACAGCTACGTCACCGCCGAGCGCCTGCTCTTGGCGCTGGCGATGGCTGCCGGAACGTCCGCCGCCGATGTTCTGAAAAAAGCGGGTGTGACGCCGCAGGCCCTCAACAAGGCCGTCGAAGACATTCGAAAAGGCCGCACGGCGCAGTCGGCCTCCGCCGAAGACAGCTATGACGCGTTGAAAAAATATGCACGTGATCTGACCGCCGTTGCCCGCGACGGAAAAATCGATCCCGTCATCGGCCGCGACGAAGAAATCCGGCGGACCATTCAGGTTCTATCGCGGCGCACCAAGAACAATCCGGTGCTGATCGGCGATCCGGGAGTCGGCAAGACCGCCATTGTCGAAGGCTTGGCCCAGCGCATCGTCCGGGGTGATGTGCCCGAAGGGTTGAAGCGCAAGCGCCTGATCTCGCTCGATTTGGGAGCCCTTATTGCGGGCGCCAAATTTCGCGGTGAGTTCGAAGAACGCTTGAAGGCCGTGCTCTCGGAGATTTCGGCGGCGGCCGGCGAGATCATCCTCTTCATCGATGAGCTTCACACTTTGGTCGGCGCCGGTGCCGCCGAAGGCGCGATGGACGCTTCGAATATGCTGAAGCCCGCCTTGGCGCGCGGCGAATTGCATTGCGTCGGCGCCACGACGCTTGATGAGTACCGGAAGCACATCGAGAAGGACGCCGCCTTGGCCCGCCGGTTTCAGCCGGTTTTCGTCTCCGAGCCGTCGGTCGAAGATACCATTTCGATTCTCCGCGGCCTCAAAGAGAAATACGAGGTTCACCACGGTGTCCGCATTACCGATGGCGCGATCATCGCGGCCGCCACCATGTCGAATCGCTACATCACCGATCGGCATCTTCCGGACAAGGCCATCGATTTGATTGACGAAGCGGCAAGCCGCTTGCGCATGGAAGTGGATTCGAAGCCCGAAGAAATCGACGAGCTCGATCGGCGCATCATTCAGCTCAAGATCGAGCGCGAAGCGCTGAAAAAGGAAAACGATCCGGCCTCGAAAGATCGCCTGGAGAAGCTGGTGGCCGAGCTCGCCGACCTCGAACAGAAGTCGGCAACGCTCACCGCGGAATGGCAGAAGGAAAAGAACGAGCTGACCTCGAACCAGAAATTGAAGGAGCAGCTCGATCAGGCCCGTCACGAGCTCGACATGGCGCAGCGCCAGGGAAATTTGGCGCATGCCGGCGAACTCAAATACGGCGTCATTCCGGAACTCGAAAAGAAGATCGCGAAAAGCGGTAGCTCCGCGCATCACCGCATGTTGAACGAAGAAGTGACCGCCGAAGATATCGCGTCCATCGTCTCGCGCTGGACCGGCATTCCGGTCGACAAGATGCTGGCCAGCGAACGGGAGAAATTCGTTCACATGGAAGACGCCTTGCGCAAGCGGGTGATTGGCCAGGACGAGGCGATCGTTGCGGTCAGCAATGCCGTCCGCCGGGCGCGGGCGGGGCTTCAAGACCCCAATCGCCCGATCGGCTCGTTCCTGTTCCTCGGGCCCACCGGTGTCGGCAAAACCGAATTGACCAAGGCTTTGGCGGAGTTCCTGTTCGACGACGATTCCGCCATGGTCCGGATCGACATGTCGGAATACATGGAGAGGCATTCGGTGGCGCGGCTGATCGGCGCGCCGCCCGGCTATGTCGGCTATGAAGAAGGCGGGGCCCTTACCGAAGCCGTGCGGAGGCGGCCTTACCAGGTGATTCTTTTCGACGAAATCGAAAAAGCGCATCCCGACGTGTTCAATGTGCTGCTCCAGGTTCTGGATGATGGAAGGCTGACGGATGGGCAAGGCCGCACCGTCGATTTCCGCAACACCGTGATCATCCTGACCTCGAATTTGGGAAGCGACTACTTGGCGTCGCTATCCGAGGACGAAGATATTGCGACCGTGCGCGGCAAGGTGATGGATGTCGTGCGCCGGGCCTTCCGGCCGGAATTCCTGAACCGGTTGGACGAGATTCTGATCTTCCGGCGGTTGAACCGCCGCGACATGACGTCGATCGTCGACATTCAGCTCCAGCGCTTGGAGAAAATGCTTAGCGACAGGGATATCACATTGAAGTTGGACAAGGCTGCGAAGGCATGGCTGGCCGAAGCCGGCTACGATCCGCATTACGGTGCCCGGCCGCTGAAACGCGTCATCCAGCGGGCGCTGCAGAATCCGATCGCGAGCCTCATCCTCGAAGGCAAGATTGCGGACGGGCAAAGCATCAAGGTTTCGGCCGACGATTCCGGGCTCGTCATCAACGGCGTCAAGGCCGAGGCCGCGTAACGCCGCTGAGCGCCCATGCCTTGGAAGCGAACGGCCTCGAAAGTGAATTGCTGAAATAAAAAGCCCGCCGGTGGCTGCGCCGGCGGGCATCACTTCTGCCAGAGTCCCGTTTGTACCGCAGCCGGGACCCGTTCCTCTGTTCGTCCTATTCGTTTTTCGCGAGCTTGGTTTCGACCGGCAATCCGGCCACCATCTGATTGACCTTCACCATAGCGGTGCTGAATTCGACGAGTTCGTGACCTTGAAGCTTGCGGCCAGAAGGCAACTTCACGCTCAACGGGTTGACCTTGTCGTTGTTCTTGATCACCTCGTAATGGAGGTGCGGACCCGTTGCCATGCCGGTCATGCCGACATAACCGATTACCTCGCCTTGGCTGACGCGGACACCCGGATGAATGCCGGCGGCGAAACGGCTGAGGTGGCCGTAAGCCGTATGAAATTGGGGATCGTGGCGGATTTCGATGTAATTGCCGTAGCCGTGATTACGGCCCGCGCTCAGCACGACGCCGCTTCCCGCCGCATAGATCGGCGTTCCCGTGGGGGCGGCGAAATCGACGCCCCGGTGCATCCGCGTATAACCCAGAATCGGATGATTGCGCATGCCGAAGCCCGATGACAGCCGGGCACCGTCGATCGGCGTGCGGAGCAGCGCCTTGCGCACGCTTTCGCCTTTCTGATTGTAGTAATCCGTTTCCCCATCGGCGGTGGTGTAGTGATAGAGGGCGAGGTGCTGGCCCGAGAGGGTCATCGACGCATAGACCACCCGGCCGGTGTCGACGGTGCGGCCGTCGGTGTCCACCAGTCGTTCATACATCACTTCAAATGTGTCGCCGGGTTGGATGTCGCGCTGGAAGTCGACGTCATAGGAGAAGGCGTGAATGACTTCCGCCAAGATTTTTGATGGAAGACCGGCATTTGCGGCCGCTTCGAACAAACTCGATTGGATGACGCCGGCGCTGCGCGCCATTGCCGGCGAGACATCCTTGTGAACCTGGGATGCGGAGAAGTTGGCCGTCGCGACTTCGCGCTTTGCGACGACTTCGCTGCCGATCTGCGGCTCGATCCGCACCGCGAGGAACTCGCGTGAGTCCTTGCTTGTCCCCGCGGCCTTTGCCGCTCCGTCGCCACCCGATGGCGCAAAGACCAGTGTCACATCCTGACCGGCATGGAGCTTTCGCGGATCGTAGACGTCAGATAATGAGGCAATGGCTTGATCGGCCTCGGTCGGCGAAATGCCCGCCTTGACGAGAACATCCATCAAGGTGTCGCCCTTCTTGACGCGCACGACCTGATGGCCTGGCGCGGAGACTGCGGCTGCTGCTGCCGGCTTGTCGCTAGGATGCAGGCTCGCCGGGCGGACATCCACCAGGCTCTCGTCCCGAACGCTATGCGTATTTCCCGGCGCATTATCGGGCGCGCTGCTCTCTATGCCGTCTTCGAGCGAGGCGACGGTCACGTCTTTCGATGAGTCGGCTGACGCGCCGGATGTTTGGGCGGAAGCGGAGGTGAAGTCGGGTGGGAGATCGTATTGGGAATAACCGGATGAGGATTTGATTGAAAGCGTGATCGCGGCAACGAGAACGAAAGTGCAGGCAGGAGCCAATCGCAGATTGCCTTCGAGGGGCCAGGTGAAGCGGCGTTCGAAGCGCGCCAGCCGCGCCCAGGCTGTTGCAAGCCTGGCGGCCTTGAACTGCCGCGAAACGCGCGACCAACGATGCGTCAAATTGAATTTCTTGAGGTCGCGAGCGGTGCGATTGAAATCGCGAACGACGTTTCGCCCGACCTTCCGGAAATGCGCCTGTGCTTGTTTTTGAATCTTGCGATCGGATCGGCGCAAGAGCGTCGAGATTTCTTTGATGACGACATTGATTCCTTTGACGATGGCTTTGCTGTCGGCGGCGAGAGTCTTGCCGGTGCGGCTCATCGCTTTTCGCATCGACTTGTAGGAAAAGCGTGTGGCTTTAGACCTTCGCGTGGCGCGCCTCGAGGAGGGCGTCGTCGCGTGCTTCACCGTCGTCGACCCGTTTTTCCGCTTTGCCGCCACGGAAGCCGTCCTCCCCTGCCACCACGCCCGCGGATCCCCCTGAACCGCGACGCATGGTTAATGTTCGCTCGAATAGTTAAGATTTCACGAAAAGGAGGTTTATGACGAGCCACATAGCGCCCATCCTCCCGCCTTTCGGAGCTGTTCTTGACCCCCCTTTATGGCGATCGCGTCCCCGCCCCGGGACGCGATCCCTAAAATTTTAGCGAATTCTTCCTAAATGTTTAGACTAGGGCCTGACAGCCGGGCAAACGGTATTTTCTGGACACGGTAATTTTCCGAACACGGTATTTTCCGGACTCGGAAGAAAGGCGATTACAGGTATACAATACGGGTCTGGAAAGCGGCGCTTTTGGCGGTTTTTCGGGCCTTGCGGGGTCTCCCGGAAGTCTTTGAATTCCGCCGAGTCTGCAGCATTGACAGGGTAGGCCTCGGGGCGTATAAGCCCGCCTCCCGGCCTGGAGCCAAGGGCTCCGGGAAGGCAGTTTTTGCTCTTTGACATTGTGGAAAAGGAAGGGATGCGCGGGCGGCGGTTTGCGAAGGCAAACTGGTTTCCGTCCCGCATCTAAGTAAGCAAGTAATTTGCTTGTGCGAGACGGGACCCTTTCAAGTCCTCGGGGCAACTCGAGGAAACTAACTTGAGAGTTTGATCCTGGCTCAGAACGAACGCTGGCGGCATGCCTAACACATGCAAGTCGAACGGACGGTAGCAATACCGTTAGTGGCGGACGGGTGAGTAACGCGTGGGAACCTGCCTAGAAGTGGGGGACAACCTGGGGAAACCTAGGCTAATACCGCATACGCCCTGAGGGGCAAAGGCTTCGGCCGCTTTTAGAGGGGCCCGCGTTGGATTAGGTAGTTGGCGGGGTAACGGCCCACCAAGCCTACGATCCATAGCTGGTCTGAGAGGATGATCAGCCACACTGGGACTGAGACACGGCCCAGACTCCTACGGGAGGCAGCAGTGGGGAATATTGGACAATGGG
>JBGOXX010000114.1:0-7630 GCA_041479345.1 Alphaproteobacteria bacterium | reverse complement strand
CAAGGAATTTGAGGGGTTTCGATCTTGGTCGTCAGATAGGAAAATGGGACCGGTGGATCGTCGCCCGGTTGTGCCGTAAGACCCGAATAATCGATGGTCCGGCCATCGAGACGCGGCGGCGTTCCGGTCTTCAGCCGGCCGAGAGAAAATCCCGCCTTTTCAATGACTTCTGCAAGGCCACGGGACGGCGCTTCGCCGACGCGGCCGGCCGGGATTCGCTCTTCCCCGCAATGAATAAGTCCGCGCAGGAAAGTGCCGGTGGTCAATACCACCGCTCCCGCTGCGATTATTCGTCCCGATCCCGTAACGATTCCAGCGACGCGGCCCTTCTCGACAACGAAGCCCTCGGCCGATTCGGCTTCGATGGCCAAGTGCTCCTGTTCGGAAAGAAGGCGCTGGATCGCCGCCTTATAGAGCTTGCGGTCGGCTTGGGCCCGAGGACCCCGCACCGCCGGTCCCCTGCTCCGGTTGAGCAAACGGAATTGAATGCCGGCGGCATCGGCGGCGCGGCCCATGATCCCGTCCAGCGCGTCGATCTCTCGGACCAAGTGGCCTTTGCCGAGCCCGCCGATCGCCGGATTACACGACATCTCGCCGATGGTTTCGATCTTATGCGTCAGCAACAGCGTTCGCGCGCCCATGCGGGCGCTTGCCCCTGCGGCTTCGCAGCCGGCGTGGCCGCCGCCGACAACGATCACGTCGAATTTCGATTGCGCCGATTTTGCCATGGCGCCGGCAATCTAGCCGCGCATGGCCCTCAAGTCCACGCGGAGCATTCCGCGCGGGTCGCGGTTTCACGTGAAACGATTGGCCAGCTTTATTGGAGAAATTATTTGCCGATGCAGAAATCGCGGAAGATGACGTCGAGCAAATCTTCGACATCGACCCGGCCGGTGATCCGGCCGAGCGCCCGCGCCGCCAGGCGCAGATCCTCGGCGGCGAGCTCGGGCTCTCTCGCTTGAGCGAACCTTGCCAGCGCGCCTGCGCATTCCTCAAGCCCGGCCCGGTGGCGCGCGCGGGTGACGGCGGCAGGACCGCCGGTTAGATTCTGGGACGCCGCCTGTTCGAGAGCGGCCAGGAGATCCGAGATGCCGTCGCCGGTCTTGGCGGAGACGGCGATGACCGGGAGATTCTTTTCGTTCAACAAATCTCGGATGTTATTGGCCGTCCGATTTACATCGGAAACTAGGTCACATTTATTGGCGATCACGATCATTGGCGCTGCCGAAGCTCGTTTCGACTCCGAAACGACTTGTTTCGATATCGAATCGACCGCCAAAACATTCGATCCTTCAAGGACCAGCAGATTGAGGTCGGCACTCTCCGCACGATGCAGGGCCCGGCGCACCCCTTCGCTCTCGATCTCGTCCGAGGTTTCCCGCAAGCCCGCGGTATCGGCGAGGATGACCGGCAAGCCCGCCAGATCGAGATGAACCTCAATCACATCCCTTGTGGTACCCGCGCGCTCGGACACAATTGCCGCTTCGCGGCCGGCCAGACGGTTCAGCAGGCTCGATTTACCCGCATTCGGCGGGCCTAAGATCGCAACCGAGAATCCCTCGCGAAGCGTCTCGCCGCGCCGGTTGTCTTTCAGGCACTCGCCGATCTCCCGGCCGAGCTTTTCCATATCGGCGCGCAATTTGTCCGCCGATACGGACGGATCGTCTTCGGCGAAATCGATGGCGGCTTCCATATGGGCGAGACCTCGCACCAGCCGGTGGCGCCAGGCCTCGATCCGTTTTCCGAATTCGCCGTCCAATTGCCGCAAGGCCTGGCGGCGCTGGGCCTCGGTCTCGGCATCGACCAGATCGCCGATCGCTTCGACCTCGGTCAGATCGAGCTTGGCGTTCAAAAAAGCGCGGCGGGAAAATTCGCCGGGTTCGGCCGGCTGTAAATCAGGCAGGCGTGACAGCACCGAAATCAAACCGGCCACCACTGCGCGGCCGCCATGGAGATGCAGCTCCGCCATGTCTTCCCCGGTGTAACTTTGTGGACCGGGGAACCACAGCGCCAAACCCTGATCCAAGGTTTCGTTGGTTTCGGGATCGCGGAACCGGGCAAGCCGCGCGTGCCTCGGTGGAGGCAACGGCCCAATAAGCGCGCGAAGCACCTGGGACGCTTTGGGCCCGGAAATGCGCAGAACTGCGATTGCCGCGCGCCCCGCCCCACTGGCCAAAGCGAAAATGGTGGGGCTCATGGGAGCCCTTCTACGATTTTTCTGCCGCCCTTTGCGGCGCAGGACCCTGCGGCGTGGCCCCCTGCGGCGCGGTCTGATCCGGCAACAGCATCAGCCTTGTCACCCGTCCGCCGTCCCTTATGTGGACGGTTAGAATTTCGTCGAGATCTTCCGCCGTGCGATAGCCGTACCAGACGCCTTCCGGATAGATCACCATAGTGGGCCCAAGCTCGCAGCGGTCCAAGCACCCCGAGGCGTTGATTCGCACGCTCTTCAGGCCCAATTCCTTGGCCCGCGCTTTCATGTAGTTGCGGAGCTTTTCCGAGCCCTTGGCCGCACAACAGCCGCGCGCATCGCCGGGCGGGCGGTAATTGGTGCAGCAAAAAACATGACGTCGATAATAGGGTGCCGGGTCGCTCACGGGACGAGGCTCACGGCGTCTTCTTCGTCATCTGAGACCAGAAAGCTCTTTGCATTTTCTCGAGGCCTTCGACTCCGAACGGCGCCCAGAGTTTCGCCAGAGCCTCCGGCTCCATCGCCGCCATATTTTCCATCATCCGCTTCTCGATCTCTTTCATCATCTTTTCTTGCAATGCAGTGACATCGGGAAGACCAAAAAAGCGGCGGGCTTCATCCGGCGTGCACTCGACATCGACCGTGAATTTCATGGGCAGCCTCCGGCGCAAGCGGCGTTCACTGGCGACACGTTCTAGGGCGAAACGCTCTCGGGCAACATTAGGCCACGGGCCGGGCCCGACGCAACTTAATGGGGGGCAACTTAATGGGCGCAACCGCACCTCGCCCTTCTCACTCGCCCCCTGACTCGCAGCGTAAGCGAAACCACAACAAGTTTGGGGTTGAGCCAAAATGCGTTGCCCCCGACACTGGGGCGATGACGGGCAATTTATTAGGCCGCGAGACCAGCCCCTATCTTCTTCAGCACAAGGACAATCCGGTCCATTGGCGGCCCTGGGGAATCGAGGCCTTTGCCGAGGCCACCACACATAACAAGCCGGTCCTGCTTTCGATTGGCTATGCCGCCTGCCATTGGTGCCATGTGATGGCCCATGAAAGCTTTGAGGACGCGGAAACCGCCGCCCAGATGAATGCGGGCTTTATCAACATCAAGGTCGATCGGGAAGAGCGGCCGGATGTCGATGCCATCTATCAATCCGCCTTGGCGCTGATCGGAGAACATGGCGGCTGGCCCCTGACCATGTTTCTGACCCCCGCCGGCGATCCGTTCTGGGGCGGAACCTATTATCCGCCCGAGCCGCGCTATGGCCGGCCCGGCTTTCGCGAACTTCTCAACCGCGTCATCGAGGTTTACCGCCAATCCCCCGACAAAGTGGCCGACAACGCCGCCTCCTTGAGGGGGGCGCTCGATCGTTTGTCCCGACCGAGGCGCGGCGGGGATCTCCCGCCCGAATTCCTGGGCCAGGCGGCAACCACATTGCTTCGTGCGGCCGATCCGGATAATGGCGGGATCGGCCAGGCGCCGAAATTCCCCCAACCAAGCCTGCTCGAGCTTCTCTGGCGCGGGTTCCGGGCAACCGGCAACCCGGCACTCTCCCAGGCCGTGTCGCTCACCCTTGACCGGATGGCGATGGGCGGCATCTACGATCATTTGGGCGGCGGCTATGCCCGTTACTCGGTCGATGCGGAATGGCTGGTCCCGCATTTCGAGAAAATGCTCTACGACAACGCCCAGCTCGTCAATTTCATGACCTTGGTCTGGCAGGAAACCAGGAATCCGCTCTTTGCAGCCCGTATTGCCGAAACCATCGATTGGGCGCTGCGCGAAATGCGCGTCGGCGACGCTTTCGCCAGTTCCTTTGACGCCGACAGCGCGGGCCATGAAGGCAAGTTTTATGTCTGGTCCGAGGAAGAAATCGATCGGCTGCTCGGCGGCGATTCAGCGGTCTTCAAGCAAGCCTATGACGTCACCGATGAAGGGAATTGGGAGAACACGAATATTCTGCGAAGGCTGGTGCCTCTCGGCGCCGATCCCGGGCTCGATCAAAAACTGGCCGCCTGCCGAGGAATTCTGTTTCGCGCCCGCCTCACCCGCGTTCCGCCAATGCGCGACGACAAGGTTCTCACCGATTGGAATGGATTGATGATTTCTGCCCTGGCGAATGCCGGTGCCGTATTCGACAAACCGGCTTGGATCGCTGCGGCACAAAAAGCTTTCGACTTCATCGTCGGCAAGCTATCCGACGGCGCGCGGCTCTTTCACAGCTTCCGCGACGGTCAAGCCCGGCACCGGGCAACTTTGGATGACTACGCGAACATGGCTCAGGCGGCGCTCGCCTTGTTCGAAGCGACGGCAGATCGCGGTTACTTGGAGCACGCGGAATCCTGGGTGCGGATCGCCGACGAGCATTTCTGGGACGCTCAGAGCGGCGGGTATTTCTTCACCGCCAATGACAGCGACGATCTCATCACGAGGACCAAGACGGCGATGGATGGGCCGGTGCCGGCGGGCAATGGCTCGATGGCAATGGTCTTGGCGAAGCTCTTCCATTTGACGGCGAAGAGCGATTATGGCGCCCGGGCGCTTTCCATCGTCCATGCCTTTTCCGGCGAGATCGCCGGAAATTTCTATTCCTTCCCGACGCTGATTGCCGCCAATGATTTATTGGCGAACGCTGTTGAAATCGTGATCATCGGAAAGATCGATGCGCCGGATACGAAGGCATTGCTTCGCGCGGTCTACGGTCTTTCCTTGCCCAATCGGGTGCTGCAGATTGTGGAGCCTGGAACCGAACTTCCATCCAACCACCCCGCATCCGGGCGCGGCCAAACCGATGGCAAGGCCACGGCCTATGTCTGCCGGCACCAAGCTTGTTCGCTGCCGGTTGCGGCCGCGGCCGGTCTTTCGGCACTATTGAAATCGAATCGGGGAATTTCGGGAGGGTAGAATGGAGTTCGCGATCGAATCGCCGCTCGGCATAATCGTCATTGCGGCAAGCGATACGGCGATTACTGCGCTGAATTTTGTCGGGCATAGGCGCAAGCCCGACGCAGCCAATGCCGGCACGCCCTTGCTGCGCGAGGCGGCGGATCAATTGCGCGCTTACTTTGCCAAGCGCCTGCGAGAGTTCGATTTGCCGCTGGTGCCCGACGGCACGAAATTCCAGAAGCGCGTCTGGCGGGAGCTCAGCAAAATTCCCTATGGCGAGACGTTGAGTTACGGCGAGGTCGCGAAAAAACTAAGAACGGCGCCCCGCCCCATCGGTGGCGCTTGCGGAAACAACCGGATCGCCATCGTCATTCCCTGCCACCGCGTGCTGGGAGCAGCTGGGGCGCTCGGCGGCTACTCCTCTTGGAGCGGAACCGCCATCAAACGGTACTTGCTAGAACTCGAAGGGATGACCGAGGAATCGGTCGCGAAATCTACTGCGGCCCAGAATCGCGCGGCCCAAAATCGCGCCGCTTAGGTATTCATTGAATCAAAGAATTCCTGATTGGTCTTGGTGTGCTTGAGCTTATCGAGCAGGAATTCCATCGAATCGGTGGTGCCCATCGGCTGGAGGATGCGGCGCAGCACCCACATCTTAGAGAGTGTGGGCTTGTCGACGATGAGCTCTTCCTTGCGGGTGCCTGATTTGCTGACGTCGATGGATGGGAACACGCGCTTGTCCGAGAGCTTGCGGTCGAGCACGATTTCCGAATTGCCGGTGCCCTTGAACTCTTCGAAGATCACTTCGTCCATGCGCGATCCGGTATCGATCAATGCGGTGGCGATAATCGAGAGCGATCCGCCCTCTTCGATATTGCGCGCGGCGCCGAAGAAACGTTTCGGGCGCTGCAACGCATTGGCGTCAACGCCGCCGGTCAACACCTTGCCCGAGCTCGGCACCACGGTGTTATAGGCGCGCGCCAGACGAGTGATCGAATCGAGCAGGATCACCACGTCGCGCTTGTGCTCGACCAGGCGCTTTGCCTTCGAGATCACCATTTCGGCAACCTGAACATGGCGGGTCGCCGGCTCGTCGAAGGTGGAACTCACCACCTCGCCTTTGACGTTGCGCGCCATATCGGTCACTTCCTCTGGGCGCTCGTCGATCAGCAGCACAATCAGATAAACTTCAGGGTGATTTTCCGCGATCGCATGGGCGATGTTCTGCAGCATCACGGTCTTACCGGTGCGCGGCGGGGCGACGATCAAGGCGCGCTGGCCTTTGCCCAAGGGGGCGATCAAATCCACGACCCGGGTCGTGTAATCCTTCAATGTCGGATCCTTGAATTCGAGACGAAGGCGGGATTGCGGATAGAGCGGCGTCAGATTGTCGAAATTGACCCGGTGGCGGACTTTCTCCGGATCATCGAAATTGATCTTGTTGACCTTGAGCAGCGCAAAATAGCGCTCGCCGTCCTTAGGCGAACGGATCTGGCCTTCCACCGTATCCCCGGTCAGCAATCCAAAGCGGCGGACCTGGGACGGCGAAACATAGATGTCGTCCGGCCCCGGCAGGTAATTCGCCTCGGGCGCCCGCAGAAATCCGAATCCGTCCTGAAGCACTTCGAGAACGCCGTCGCCAAAAATCGGCATGTCTTTCTCGGCAAGCGACTTCAGGATCGCGAACATCATGTCCTGCTTGCGCAGGCTGCTCGCGTTTTCGATCTGAAGTTCTTCGGCGAAGGCGAGGAGGTCGGTGGGCGATTTACTCTTGAGTTCCTGGAGATTCATGAAGGGATCCGTTGGCGGGAGGAAAATCGGGGGGAGAGATCGGCGCCGCCGGGGAAGTACTTGCGCCTGGCTGGCGCCCCGCCGCGTAGGTCGCGACCGGTTATTGAGGTCAAGGCGCCGGAGGTAAATGCGGGAGACCCGCTTAGACTTCAGCCAAAACAGTTAAAGAAACGTCACCGCCGAGTCAAATGGATTGTGGCGAGAATCGCCGCCCCGACGTCGAATTGGCGCCACTTAGAATGGCCTTACCACTGCCAAAATCACGATGCCGATCATCAGCAAGGTCGGCACTTCATTGGCGACCCGGTAGAAGGCGGCCGAGTGGCGGTTCTTATCGGCGGCGAAGTCCTTACGCCAGCGGGCCAGCATGCCGTGAAAGCCGGTGAGGACAACCACCAGCGCCAGCTTGGCGTAAATCCAGCCGCGGCTCCATTCGACCGCGCCGGGGGTGGCCAACAACAATCCGCCCAGCACCACCGTCGCTGTCATTGACGGGTTGATGATGGCGCGCAGCAACCGCCGCTCCATGATTTTCAGCATTTCCGACGCCGGCGAGCCGGTCTCCGCGCCGCAGTGATAAACGTAGAGCCGCGGCAGATAGAGCATGCCGGCCATCCATGAGATCACGGCGATCACGTGGAACGCGCGCGTCCAGGGCAGCCAGGCGGTGAGCCAATCAGCCATTGCACCGGTCACCCGATATGGGGACAGCGCCGGAAATTATCGGGACAGGCGGCTTCCCCCGGCCGCCGGCAAAT
>JBGOXX010000113.1:0-7636 GCA_041479345.1 Alphaproteobacteria bacterium | reverse complement strand
ATCGCTTTTCCCGCGACTCTACATCCCTTCGCGCCGCCAGGCGAGGGCCAGCAGGCCTAGTGCCGCCAGCATCACCAAGGCGGCCGGGAGCAGCGGGACTTCGTGAACGCCGGTCACGACATAGTCGCGATTGGCAAGGAAGCCGAGCCACGCCGTGTTGCCCGACTGGCCGAAGGCCGAACGGCCGCGCTTGACCCGCTTGGCGTCGAGCTCGTGCCCGTCGGCCAGCCAGAAAATTCCACCGCTGGTCGCGGCAGCGGCATCTTTCAATTTCTGATCGGTGGCGCGCACGTCCGAGAGTTCGATCG
Source organism: Alphaproteobacteria bacterium (assembly GCA_041479345.1). Classification (GTDB taxonomy): domain Bacteria; phylum Pseudomonadota; class Alphaproteobacteria; order DATDPM01; family DATDPM01; genus DATDPM01. Next base: position 7,328 of record JBGOXX010000113.1, on the reverse strand, counting down.
GCCGCAAGGCGCCGACCGCGGCCACCGCCGAGCGCTCGCCGTCGGAAAACCGGTAGAGCCCGGGCGCGTCCACCGCAATCGTGGCGCTGGCTTGGCCATGATCCTCGGGGCCAAGGGAAATTGCCTCGGTGGCGCCGGAAGGCCGCGTCATCGTCACCGGCGATGTCGTGGGCGCGAGGCTGCGGCGGGTGATTTCGATGTGGTTGCCTTGGACGCGGGCGGAGAGCGCATTTTCCTCGAGCTCCGGCTCCTTCATCAGCCAATGGGCCAAACGCCGGATCAGCTCGGCATGGGGTCCGCCGTTTTCGAAGCCGCGCGACCACAGCCAGATCTGGTCGCTCAAGAGCTGGGCCACCCGGCCTTTGCCGAAACGGTTCAAGATCAGAATGGGGCGGTCGCCGATGCCGCCCATCAACACCTCGCCTTCCTTCGCATCGGCGTCGACTTGGCGGAACCAGCGGCCCCATTGCGGATCGGTGCCGTCGGCACCCGTCAGCTCCGCGGTGACGGGATGGCGGTGCCCGACCTCGGTGATCTTGGGCTTGAAGCCGCGCTCGGTCACGTCGCCGGTGGGAGCGCCGGGGAGAATCTGCGACAGCGAAGAACGGTAGAGACTGGACTCGGTGGCGAAGTCGGGTCCGGCGACTTCGAGCAAGGCGCCGCCGTCCTTCACGTAATTCACGATGTTGTCGTAGTAATCCGGCGGCAGCAGCCCACGGCGCTGATAATGATCGAAGATGACCAGATCGAATTCGTGCAGCTTGACCTCGAACAATTCCTGAATCGGAAAGGCGATCAGGGAAAGCTCGCGGACCGGCGTCAAATCGAGTCTGTCGGGCGGACGCAAAATGGTGAAATGGATCAGATCCACGGCGGGATCGGATTTGAGCAGATTGCGCCACACCCGCTCGCCCGGATAAGGCTCGCCCGATACCAGCAGCACGCGAAGCCGGTCGCGCACGCCGTTGACGACGATGACCGCGCGGTTGTTTTCCAGGGTGAGCTCGTGGGGGCCCGGCTCGGCTTCGATTTCGAACACGTTTTCGCCGGGGTGATCGATGGGAAGCTCGATGGTCTCGGCCTTCCCGGTTTCGATGTCGTCGGTGATGGCATCGCCTTGATCGCGGCGGATGGTGAGGCGCGCGGGCTCGATGACGCTCTCGCCGTCGTCGACCTTGAGCGTGATCTTGAGCTGCTGGCCGACCAATCCGAAGCGCGGCGTTTGTTCGATGACAAGGCGGCGGTCTTTTTCATTGCGGTCGCCGGTGACGAGCACATGGAGCGGCGCATCGAGGGGAAGATGCTTCAGGTCCTCCGGCACGTCGTGAACCTGTCCATCGGTGATGAAGACGGCGCCGGCGACCCGCCGCCGCGGCACGTCGGCCAAGGCTTGATCGAGGGATTCGAACAAATAAGTGCCGTCGCGCTGAAGGCCGGTGCTCATGCCGGTTCCATTTTCCGCCACGCCGTTCTCGGGCGAGCGCACCACGCGGACTTCGAGATCGTCGAATCCGCCGAGCGCCTTGTCGAGTTCGGCTAGCGCCGACTCGGTGCGCGTTTGCCGTTTCCCGATCGCCTGGCTCGGCGATTGATCGACGACGACGACCGCCACGTCCTTGCGGGGATTGCGTTCTTCTTCCACGAAAGACGGATTCAGCAACACGCCCGAAAGCAAGGCGAGGACGAGCACGCGCCACAAGCCGCCGCGCGGGCGCAAAAACGCGACCAAGGCGACGCCCAGCGCCGCGAGCGCCAGCAAAGCACCGGTGATGGGCCAAGAGAAAAGCGGCGCAAGAGCGATGCTGGTGCCGGTCATTGTCCGAGCCGCTCCAGAATCGCCGGCACATGCACTTGGTCGGCTTTGTAATTGCCGGTAAGCGCGTACATCACGAGATTGATGCCGAATCGGAATGCCTGTTCCCGCTGCATGGCGCCGCCGGGGACGACGGGATACATCGTCCGCAGCTCGTCATTGAGCGCCCAAGCGCCGGCCCAATCATTGCCGCCGACGATCACCGGCGAGACGCCGTCATTGGTCTGGGCGTCTTCCGCCGCGACCCAAAGCGATCCGCCGGCAAAGCGGCCGGGGAATTCCTGCATCAGGTAATAGGATTTCGTCAGCACGTGATCGGCGGGCAGGGGCACCAGCGGCGGAATCCGCAAATTCTGGGCGATGCGGCGCAAAGTCGCAGCCCCCGGCGCATCCCAGGAGAAATTGCCGCTGCGATCATCGCCAAGTCCCAATTTCGAATCGTGGGTGTCGAACAGGATGATGCCGCCGGTTGCCAGATATTGATTGAGCTTTTCGACAGCGTAAGCCGAGGGTGGCGGCTGATCGACCGAGACCGGCCAATAGAGCATCGGATAAAACAGAATCTCGTCGTTCTCGATATCGACGGCGACGGGATCCGCGATTTCGGCGGCGGTCCGCCGATCGACGATCTTGGTCAGGCCGCGCAAGCCCGCTTCGCTTTCCTGATCGGTGGCGGTATCGCCGGTGCGCACATAGGCGAGCCTTGTGACCGAGGTCTTGGCGACGATCGCATCGTCGCCCGAAAGCGGTTTGTTCTGGGCCATCCCGTTCTGGGCCATCCCGTTCTGGGCCACCCCGTTCTGGGCCATCGCGTTGCCCGGCCAAAGCAGCGAAGCCGCCAGCGCAGCGCCGGCCATCGCCGCCGTCCCTCCCGAGACGCCGCGCCAAATCCACCCGGGCCGAATCTGCCGGGGCAGCAATCCGCGCAAGCCTAAGCTGACAATCAAGTCGATCAAGGCGAGAAGGAACGCGGCGAGCCACAGCCACGGCTTCAGATCGAAAGCGGGGGCGGGGGCAAGCGCGCTGCGAATAGCATTGGCGGGAAGTTTTTGGATCGGCAGAAGCGCGCTTGCCGGATTGCCGACATTGACCGCAATGCGGGCGGCTTCGCTGCCGTAGAATCCCGGCGGATGTTTGGGGCCGATGACACCTGGATTGGCGGCATCGAAGGCGATCGCGGCGGAAGGCGGGGCGCCGAGTTTCCCAAATCCGTCGAGCGAACGGAAAGGCGGCAGTGGCGCGCCGCCCGGCTTGCCGACGCCGCCATGAGAAAGTGCGACGACCCGGCGCAGCATGTCCACGAACAATCCGGAGAGCGGCAGATTCGACCAATCGGCATTGGCGGTGATGTGGAAGAGAATGAGCGTGCCTTGATCGCGGCGCTCGGCCGTAACCAAAGGAGTCCCATCGGCCAGCTGCGCCCAGGTCTTGCTGCCGAGATCGAGAGACGGCTCGGCCAAAACTTGGCGCTCGACGGTGACGTCGGAGGGAATCGCCAGCCCGGCAAAAGGACTCGAGGGGTCGAAGGCTGCCAGCGCCATCGGCGCCGTCCACGACATGACGCCGCCCAAGGCTCTGCCGCCGCGGCGAAGCGACACCGGAATCAATTCATCGGCCGGGGTGCCGGCGGCGAGATCCGCACTTTCCGCCATGTGCGCGCCGGCAAAGCGCAACAGCACGCCGCCCTTGGAAATCCACGCTTCAAGCGAGTTGCGGTCGTCCGGCGTCAGCGTGATCGAATCGGAGAGCGCGAGAACCGAGGCGCCGCTTCTGAGCAAATCGCCCAGCGTGCCGATATGCACGTCGCTGAAAGGTTCGAGCGCGCGCTTCAAATAATAGAGATCGCCGAGCAGCGGCCGATCAGACTCCTGGGGTGTCGCGGAAACGAGACCGACGGTACGCCGCTTCCAGCGCTCGTCGACAAGAAACACGGCGCCGGCACTCGGCTCGTCTTCGATATCGAGCCGGGCGATTTGATTGGCGACGTCGGCGGGAAGATCGAGCGTGGTTTCGGCATGGACGCTATCCGCGGGGAAAACCAAGGGCTGAGCGGCCAGCACATGGCCTTCATCGTCGAGGGCGTGGAGTTGCACCGATTCCTGCGGCGTCTCTTTCATGTCCGGGCGAATCGCCCGGGCAATGAACCTTCCGGTTCCGGTTTCCGGCGGTAGCAGCAAATGAGGAAACGACACGAGATCGCCGGTCACGAAGCGCAAGGCCCCCAGCTTCGACAATTGTTGGGCAAGTGCCGCGCCTGAGCCGCTCCGATCATCGAGGCCGTCGGCAAGCCAGATCACGGCCGCAGGCCGACGCAACGTTTCTCCCGCTGGCCCGTTGAGCGCGGCCTCCAGCGCTTTCGCCGCCGCGGCGCGGTCGGCGGGCCAGGGCTTGGGCGTGATGGCCTGAACGATTTTTCGCGCTTCCGCCGCGCGCAAGGGAGCGGGCAGGGCAATCGCCTCGCCGGAAACCGGCGGCGCGGTGGTGAGCACGGCGACGGTCCGCGTTTCGCGCTCCGCTTCCGTCAATATTTCCTGCAGCACCGCTTGGCGCTTCGCCCAATCGGGAGCGACCGTCCAGCCGTCATCGATGACGACAAGCACGGGCCCGTTACCGTCAAATCTTGCGCCGCCGCCGAAAATCGGATGGGCAAGCGCGAAAATAATGAAGGCGCCGAGAACGAGGCGAAGGATGGCGAGCCAAAGCGGCGTGCGGGCCGGCGTTTCCTCGGCGGCTTCGAGGCCGATCAGCAAACGCAAAGCCGGAAAGCGCGTGCGCCTTGCGGCCGGCGGCGTGATCTTCAGCAGCCACCACAGCGCCGGCAGCACGGCCAGCGCCAAAAGCAGCCAGGGCGATGCAAAGCTGAGCGGACCGAAGGGCATAGGCTCAATCTTTCCGGTAACCGCTTGGCCCTTGTGCCAGCGCTTCGTAAAGCGCCAGCAGCGCCGTCTGCGGCGAATGGTCGGTGCGATGGAGCGCGTAAGTCCCGCCGGTCTTGAGTGCCAATTCCTTCAGCGCGCCCTTACGCGCTGCGAGCCTTGCCAGATAAGCCTCGCGCAAACTTTCGACGCGGCTGACGAGCAGCGAGTCTTCGCCTTCGAGTCCTTCGAAACGTACGCGGCCGGAAAACGGCAAGGTTTCTTCGGCGGGATCGAGAATCTGCAGGATGTGACAGATCGCGCCCGCCGCCGAAAAACCGCGCACTGCCGCTTCGATCTCGGGAAGCGGCGAGAGAAAATCGCTGATGATGACGAGGCGGGCGAATCGCGGCAGCTCGGCGCGCGGCGGCAGGCTGGCGTCTTGCGCCGCGGCAACCGGAAACATCAACGATTGCGCCAGAAGTTCGAGCGCCGATTGGCCGCCTTGGGGCCGTCCGCCGGAACCCAAAAGGGCGACCCGCTCGCCGCCCCGTACCAGCAAGGCTGCGATGGCCAAGAGCACGAGAATGGCGCGTTCCTGTTTTTCCGGGAGATCGGGTGCGGAGCGGTAATGCATTGACGGCGAGTCATCGCGCCACAGCCAGACGCTTTCCGCTGCTTCCCATTCCTTCTCGCGGACATAGACGGCATCCGACTTCGCGGACTGCCGCCAATCGATGCCGTGGAGGGAGTCGCCGGGGGAATAGCGGCGGAATTGCCAGAACGCTTCGCCGCGTCCAACCCGCCTTCGCCCGTGCACGCCCTGTTCGACCGTCGCCGCCACCCGGGTGGCTTCGATCAGGAGAGGCGGAAGAGCGGCGGCGAGTTCTTCGGCCCGTTGGCGAATCGCTTGCGCCGCGAAAGGCGACGACGAAGGCGTGTCGCCGCTCAGGACAGCCTCGCGCATAACGTCCGGATCAAATCGGCGATCGATATGCCGTCGGCCCGGGCCGCGAAATTGAGCGCCATGCGGTGACGTAGCACAGGGGCGGCGAGCGCAATGACGTCATCCACCGAAGGCGATAAACGACCCTGCAGTATGGCGCGCGCCCGCGACGCCAGCATCAAGGCTTGAGCCGCGCGCGGGCCGGGACCCCAAGAAACGTGCCGGGCGATATCGGGCAATCCGCTGTCATCGGGCCGCGACCAACGCACGAGATCGAGAATGGCGTTCACGACGCTTTCGCCGACGGGAATCTGGCGCACCAAATTTTGGGCGGCCAGCAATTCCTCGGCGGTCATGATTTGCTCCGGCCGTTCTTCGTCCGGTCCGGTGGTGGCGAGCAGAATCGTGCGCTCGGCCTCGCGATCGGGATAAACCACGTCGATTTCGAGGAGGAATCGGTCGAGCTGAGCCTCGGGCAGCGGATAGGTTCCTTCCTGCTCGAGCGGATTTTGCGTCGCCAGCACATGGAAGGGCTTGGGCAAGGCCTGATAGTGCCCGGCGACCGAGACCCGGCGCTCCTGCATCGCCTGTAACAATGCGGATTGAGTGCGCGGGCTGGCCCGGTTGATTTCATCGGCCATCAGCAATTGGCAGAACACCGGGCCTTCGATGAAGCGGAACGAACGCCGGCCGCTGTCGGATTCTTCCAGGACTTCGGAACCCAGGATATCGGCGGGCATCAAATCGGGGGTGCATTGGATGCGCTTTTCGGCAAGGCCGAGCACTTGGCCCAAGGTTTCGACCAGCCGGGTCTTGCCCAAACCGGGCACGCCGATCAAAAGCGCGTGACCGCCGGAAAGAAGAGTGATCAGGGATTCGTCCACCACCTCCCGCTGGCCGAAGATGACGCGGCCGACCGCCGCGCGGACTTCGCCCATCCGTGCCGATAACCGTTCAACCGCGGCCACCAGCTGCGGCGGCGGCTCGCCCTGGTCGAATTCCCGCTGATCCGTCATTCCCTGAGCCATATCAGGGGATTCGCTTAGGTTCACCATCGTCTCGATCGCCATGTCGCCCTATCGTCCGTCACGATGTCCAGATTATCAGGTCTTAGCCCCGATGAATAATGTTTGGGCCCGGTGAGTTCCGTTCGGCCCGCCCGCCGGGGATGCCCTTTTCCTATACCGTGACGGTTAGGTAGTGGATGCCGGGGCGGCGCGTTTCTTATAGGGTGAGGGCCGCAATGGACGGGGAGGCAAAAAAAGGCGCGAACGGCTTGTCCGAGGGCGGTGCGGCCGGAACGGGTGGCGGTGCGGCGACGCGGAAGCTGCGCCGGGCCTTGTCCCGGCTGCCAGAACCGCAATCAGAACCGCAATCGCGCGGCGATTATGATCTCAACCCCGGGATGGGGCGAGCGGGCGCTCTCATACCGGCGGCGGTCCTCGTTCCGGTTTTCGACAGCGGGGCGGCCATCGACGTGCTGTTCACCAAGCGCGCCATCGATTTGACCGACCATGCCGGCGAGATCAGTTTTCCGGGCGGCCGAATCGAACCGACCGACGACGGCGCGGCGGCGGCGGCACTCCGCGAAACCGAGGAAGAGCTCGGCTTGCCGAGCCATCAAATCGAAATCATCGGCACCCTCGATCTCTACGAGACTCGCACCGGATTTCTGGTGACGCCGATGGTGGGGCTGGTCGCGCCGCCGCTCATT
>JBGOXX010000112.1:0-7636 GCA_041479345.1 Alphaproteobacteria bacterium | reverse complement strand
GAAATCCCGCGAGAAACCGGGTGTTCACCCGTTTCCTTGTCATCACCAACGCCCCTCCCCACTTGGGCGCGCTCGCCTGCCTGCGATCATGTCGGCTTCGTAGCGCGCCAACGGCTATTTAACGCCACTTCGCCGGGGCCTTCAACCGGCAAGCCGTCCGATGGGTCCCTCTATAAGCCGGATTCGCCGCCGACGTCGTTGATGCTGACGTTCTTGACGAAGGCGTTGAAGCCGATGGTGATGCGTTCTTCCGTGCCGAAATACGGATTGACGAAATGGGCGAGCCAGCTGGGATGCGCGATCAGAAGTCCGGGCGTCGGATGAACTTTAAATGTCGCGCCGAAGGGATTGCCGGGGGTCGGCAGCTGATCGATGGCGGAACGCGGATCGAGGAATTCGACGACACCGCTGTCCGGATGACCTTCCACGTCTTCGGCGCCGCTCACAAAGTAAACCCCGGACCAAGTCGAGAGCGGATGGGTATGCGGTTTCACGTAGTCGCCGGTGCGACACACGGTCGCCCACGCGGTGGCATTCACCTCGCCGCGCACCGCCTTGTTGCTGACTCCGACGGTGAGTTGAGTCAGCTGCGCAATCACTTTGTTGATCGCGGTCTTGATCACCGTCATCTCTTTAAGCGGCCAGGACAACAAATCATCGCCGGAGCGCCAGCCGCCGACATTGTGCCGGTCAGCGGAGGGTTGCTTTCGCGCCCGCTCCAGGATCGCCTCGCATAATGCCGGGTTGACCCGTTTGGCCCCCTCCACCTCGTGACGGACCATCGGCGTCGGGAAACCGAGAACTACGCCGTTATTAAGTTGAACGTTGAGACCCATTTTGGATTTTTCTCGCCAGATTTTTCTCGTCAAATCCCGGTTACGCGGACGACGGGCCGCGGGCGAAATCCGCCCAACGCTGGCGGCCGCCCCGGCTATCGAGATAGTTAACGAGGGCCGCCACCACCCGGCGATCGAACGCCTTGCCAACCTGTGAAAGCAAGGTTTCGACGGCGCGGTCGAATTCCACGCCGGGGCGATAGGCGCGCGGGCTCACCATGGCAACAAAGGCGTTGGCAACCGCAACGACGCGCGCGGCGAGCAGAATATTTTCGCCCTTGAGGCCGTTGGGCCCGCCCGAACCGTCCCAATGCTCCTGAAGCTGGCGCAGCGTTTCGACGACCGGCCCGTCGAATTCGATTCCGGCGAGAAGATTGGCGGTTGCCTGAAGCGAATCGCGGATTCGGCGTATCTCGTCTTCCGACAGCGTGCCGGCGCGCGTCAGCACGCCTTCGGGGATCAAGATCTTTCCGAGATTCATCAGATTGCCGGCGATTTCGACGGTTTCGACGGAAACCGAATCGAGGCCCATTTCCTCGGCGACCGCGCGCGCCACCGCGCCGACCCGCACCGAATGATTGGCGGCGAACGGATCACGCCGGTCGACGACAGCCACCAGGGTCCGCACCAGCTGACGCATGATGCGCTCCCGCCGTTCGCGCTCGGTAACCGCCGCGGTGATGTCCCGCTCGACCACCAGAATGCCGCCGGGCTCGGTTTCGGTTTTGGCGAGAGGAATATGCTCCGCCTGGAGGACGCGCGATTGATCGCCGATCAACACGCGCTCGACGGCCGCGACCGGTGCGTTGGATTCGGCGGCGCGCGCGCAGTAGCGCATGTATCGCTTTGCTTCATCGGGTCCGAAGACCGCCGCCAACGTCTTGCCGATCAGGTCGGCAGCCGACACGCCGGCGCGTTCGGCCGCGGCGCGATTGGCAAACCGGATCTTTCCGGTTTCCCCATCAACGATGAAAATCGTCGTGGGCTGGCTGTCGGTGACGAGCTGAAGGAAGCGGCCCTGATTTTCGTAGCGAATGGCAAGCGCTTGATATTTGGCGGCGGCTTCGCGGGCGCGGCGGGAACTGGCGTGCCACCAGACGGCCAGGATCGCCGCACAGCCGAAGGCGATCGCCAAGAGCAGAACGACCAGCAAGCGGTTGCGGCGCGCATCGCTGTCGGCAAGCGCTTCCTTGCGGTCCACCTTATAAACGAGATCCCACGGGATGAGGGTGAAGGCCCGGCTGGTCACCAGCACTTCGGTGCCGCTGTAATCGGTGCGAATCGAGAAACTTCCCGGCTCCTTGACGGCGAAGGCGGCGTCAAGTTCGGGCGTCGTCAGCGCCAGTTTGCGGGTGAGCGGCGGCGTGCCGTCCCGGAGCGGCGAAAGATATTCAACGGTGCTTCCGACCGATTGTACGAGCTCCGTTTCCGCGGTTTTCTCGACTTCGCCCGGTTGCTTCAGCAGCGGATAGAGCTCGGCGCCGACCTCCTTCACGCCGAGAACGAGCCCGATCTGTTGCGAGGCATTGCCTTCGCTTTGCACGGCGAAGATCGGCGTCGCAAAGGCCATGCTCGGATTGCCGCCGGAGCCGAGATAGAGGCTCGTGGCGGCACGCTGCCCGCGCGGAAGAGACGCGACGAAATCGTGCAAGAAGCCTTCGATGGGCGGCATGTCGGGCGTCGAAACGACGATATGGCCATCCATCCCGACAAGCGCGATACCGGCAACCCCGACCCGCTTTACGTTGGCATTGACCTCGGGACCGACGGCGCGGCCGGTGAAACCGCCACGCGAAGCAGCGACAATGAGAAGATTGCGCAAATAGCCGGCCTGCGCCGCCGCTTCGGTCACCTTGTTCTTATCGCCCGACGACAGCGACAATTCGGTCATATAAATTTGCAGCGAGGCATTTTGCGCGAGGGCCGCAAGATCAGCATATTGCCGTTCGAGCCAGTCATTGACCGCGGCGAGCCTCGAATCGGCAACGATGCCAAGGCGAATTTGCCACTCGCGCAGATCACGCGCGCGCTCGGCATTGACGAACGAGAAAACGATTTTGACGGCGAGAATCGCGGCAATGACGAGGGCGAGCAGAACCAGCCCGAAGGTCAGCCCCGCACGGCGCGGCGGCGTTCCCAAGTCCGTTGGCGCTACGCCCGAATCGGTCACCGATGTCCCCCGCAAGAAAGCGCCGATTGTTTTAACATAACGCCTTGGCACGCGGCGCCCGCCGTTCGCCCGGCTCCGGGCCGAGCCCGATCGAGCTTCCCGTGCGGAAGCCGAAGATGATGCGATTTCAATATCTTGCTCTCGGCCAAAACCAAGAGGTCCCTAAGGCAGGCATCGCGATTCTCTTCGAGATTGTGGGCAAATTATTGATTTTTATTTAACTTTTGGCAAACCGGCCCCGCCGGAAAGCGCCGGAAAACCCACCTTGACGGAATTTTAATAAGGATTCCGCCAAATTAGCGAAGAATACCCATGAATGCATCATGACCGGATTGAGCACCCGTAATGGCGAGCGAACGGACTCAACGGCGTCTTTCCCGCGCGTCCGCAGGACCGCGGTGGCACCGCCCCCGCAGGCCGGCGCAGCGCCCCACTGACTTTTTCGATTTTTGCCGTTCGAGCGGTGAAACGCCATGAGCGCGCTTACCGCCTTTGAAGTGCAATCCTTCCGCAACGGCGATTGGAAGATCGAAACCATTACCGACAGCAAGGATCTGGCCGTCCATCAGGCCGAACAAGTGATCCTGCATCCCGCCGTTCGCAAAGTCCGCGTCGTCCAAGAGGCCTTCAATCCCACATCCGCGGAACAGAAATTTCGCACCGTCTTCTTCCGGGATAAGACGCCGGTCAGCAAACCCTCAGCGCAACCCACCGCACCGGGAGCCCCGGCCGCGGAAACGGTTCGGACCGCGCCCCTTGACCGACCTTTGCTGAAACCCCCACGGCGCATCGGCACCGTCTGGTTAATTTTGAAATTCGCGCTGATCGTGTCGGCGGGGATTGCGGCAATCCTCGCACTTCGGTATTTCGGAGCGAGCCTGTAAGATCAGGCGCTACCCTTGCGAGCAATGGCCGGGAATCGGTGCCCTTTGTATTCTTCGTCTGGTACGGCATCTTTAACCGGCTGTTAAAAGTAAAGTGACTAAGTCGAGAGCGGAATTCGGTGCGGGCAAGACGCCGCGGCCTCTGTGAGGAGCGATGACGGAAGAAACAAGTCCCATGGAACGCCGTTTAGTGATTCGGCTGCTGAAGTATTGGCGAAGCCTCTCCGACGGCGAAAGATTACCCGCACAAAGCACGATCGATCCCCAGGCCATCCCCGATATGTGGCCGAACTGCGCCGTGCTCGATGTCTCGGGAAAGGAAGTCGATCCAGAATTCGCTTATATCGGCACCGCGCTTTCCCAAGCCGCCGGAATCGAATTGGCGGGGCGCAGGCTTTCGCAAACGCCCGCCGATACGCTTGTGTCCAACGGCTTTTCTTATTTCGGCCAGGTTCTCGTGAAAAAAGTGCCGATCACGTTTGGCGGCGAGTTCGTGAGTCCGCGTGGCCTGAAGGTACTTTATCGCAGCATCATCGTGCCGCTCGCCAATGACGGAGAGCATATCGACAGGCTGCTCGGCGCGGCGAATTGCCGCGAGGTCACCCAAAGCTAGCCGGTAATCGGACGCATAAGGATCAAGAGACCGGTTTCAGGCCGGTCCTTCGCGGAGAACGTTTTGTCGGACCTCGTTAGTTACGAATTGCAGACTTTTTTGAACGGCGTTTGGAAGATCGATTCCATTTACGACGACCGTGAGATCGCCATTTTCGAGGCACAGCGGCTTCAAGCGAGCAATCGCTATTCAGGCATTCGCGTGGTCGAGGAAAAATTCGATTCGGGCGCGGGCAAGTCAGTCATCAAAACCGTCTTCCGGGCTTCGAAGACCGAAGCCGAAAATGCCCGCGCGATGGAGCAGCAAAAGACCACACGTCAAGAAGTGCGGGCTGCGAACAAGGCCGCGGGCGTCGGCGAATTCAAATCGTCCAGTCAGCGCCCGAAGGAGTCTGCGAAAAAATCGGGGCTCGGCGTCGTGCCGCTTATCCTCATTCTGGGTGCCGTCATCTTGGGCGGAATCTTTCTCCTCGTCACCATGCAGTCGATGCTCGGCGTACGCCTCTAATTTCTTGAAAAAGTAATTTCCCGGGCCCGCGTCAGCGCGGTGCGCGCTTACTCAAAATCCGCTGCAAGGTCCGCCGGTGCATGTTGAGCCGGCGGGCGGTTTCCGAAACATTGCGGTCGCATTGCTCGAAGACGCGCTGGATGTGTTCCCAGCGCACGCGTTCGGCCGACATCGGCTGTTCCGGCGGCGGGGGAAGATCGCGTCCCGTCGTCAGAAGTGCCGCTTCCACCATGTCGGCATCGGCGGGCTTGGGCAGATAATCGACGGCGCCCGCTTTCACCGCCGCGACCGCGGTGGCAAAATTCCCGTAGCCGGTCAGCATCACGATACGGGCATCCGGGCGGACCGCCCGCAACGCATTCACCACCTCGAGTCCGCTGCCGTCCTCGAGACGAAGATCGATCACCGCATAAGCGGGAGTGGTCCGGGTGAGAATTGTCTGCGCCTCGGCAACGCTGCCCGCAGCCTCGACGATAAATCCGCGCCGCTCCATGGCCCGAGCGAGCCGCATCCGCAAGGGCGCGTCGTCATCGACGATAAGAAGCGATTTGGCCGGCTGGTCTTCCGTCTGCATTGTCTAAAGCTCCGGGGTTTCCGCGAATTCTTCTTCAAAGGGCTCCAACGCCACGCGCCGCCAGCGCACGGTCACCGATGCCCCCCGGCGGCGGTTTCCGAAGGATAATACCGCACCCGTGCGCTCGAGCAGAGTCTGCGCGATGAAGAGACCAAGCCCCATATGCTCCCCGGTGCCCTGGCGGGTCGAAATATAGGGCTCGCCGATCACCGAGAGAATATGGGGTGGGAATCCCGGGCCGTCATCGTGAATAGTCACCTCGATCTCGTCTTCGGTCCAGTGGATGGCGACGATCGCGCGGCTTCGCGCGAATTGCACCGCATTCTGGATGATGCTCCGCAGTCCGTGAAGGATTTCCGGGCTGTGCGCGACCATCGGCATCGGGCTGTCGGGAAATTCCGGCGCCGGGCCGCTCTCATAGCGAAGCGTAACCCTGCCGCCGCCATGGGGTGCCGCGGCTTCTTCGATCAGCACGGTAATGGGAAGCTTGGCAAAGGGCGAGCCGGTTTCATCCCGGTTGCGGTCGAGGCCGGCCAAAATTTCGCGGCATCGTTCGCTTTCGCTCAAAAGAAGAGCCACGTCCTCCGCAAGCGGACTTTCCGGCGGCAAATCGCGGGCGATTTCCTTGGCCACCACGGCGATCGTGCCGAGCGGGCTTCCCAATTGATGGGCGGTCGAGGCGGCCAGCATGCCGAGTGCGGAGACCCGCTGCTCCCGGGCGAGCGCCGCTTGAGTGGCCGAAAGCGCATCCGACATTCGGCGCCCCTCTTCGGCGATGCTCCAGTTATAGGCGGCGAGCAACCCGATCGAGAGCACGAGGGCAATCCACAAACCGATAAGATACAGGACCGGCAAGGTGAGCTGAGCCCCATCCGACCACGGCAGCGGCAGATGCCAAAGACCGAGGGCGGTAATGCACACGGCGGATAGGAGCCCAAGCGCCAAGGTGCTGGTCAGCGACAAAATGGTGGCAGCGATCGTGACCGGCGCCAGAATCAAAAGCGCGAAGGGATTCTGCAATCCGCCGACGAGGAAGAGGAGAAGGCTGAGCTGCAGGATATCGAAGGCGAGCGAGAACGTGGCCTCACGGTTGGACAGCCGGGACCGTGCCGGATGCCGCGACCAGGACCAGAGATTGAAAAGCGCCGAAATGCCGACGACCGCCAGGGCGGCGCCGATCGGAAGCGTAAATCCAAATTCATAGCGGACCGCGAGCAGGGTTACGAGTTGGCCCACCACCGCGATCCAGCGGATAAGCGCCAAGGTACGCATTCGCACGCGGCCGCGAAAACTCGGCAGCGGCGTCGGCTCGGCATTTCGGCTGCTCGTCATCGTCATGCCGAAAATATCATCCCGGTAAAAAATCGATTATAGCGTGCTTATCACGCGGCATGGATAACCCAGCTTGGGCGCGTTTGATGGCCAGCAGGGCCCTGGCAAACTCCTCTGGCCGCCGCCGACTTGCCGCCCCATGTTCGCCGCCCCATATTGGAACGATGCAGGACGCCGTTATCGAAGTTCGCGGGCTAACCAAGCGCTATGGCGAGGTTCTTGCCGTCGATTCCATCGATTTCGCGGTGCCCCGAGGGACAACGGCGGCCCTTTTGGGCGGCAACGGTGCGGGCAAGACCACGACACTGGCCATGCTGCTGGGGCTCCTGCTTCCCAGTTCGGGCAGCATCCTGATCTTCGGCCTCGATATGCGGCACAACCGCCAGAAGATTTTGCCGCGGCTCAATTTCTCGTCGCCTTACGTCGATCTTCCGGGCCGGCTCACAGTGCGTGAGATTCTCGTCGTCTACGGCCATCTCTACGGGCTGCACGACACCAAGGGCCGGATCCAAAGCTTGGCCGGCGATTTGGCAATCGCGGAATTCCTCGACCGCCAAGCCCGCACGCTCTCCTCCGGCCAAAAGACGCGCGTTGCCCTGGCCAAAGCGCTTCTGAACGAGCCAGAACTTTTGTTGCTCGACGAACCGACGGCTTCCCTCGATCCCGATACCGGCGATTGGATTCGCAGCTATCTGCAGGATTACCAGCGCCGCACCGGCG
>JBGOXX010000111.1:0-7692 GCA_041479345.1 Alphaproteobacteria bacterium | reverse complement strand
CGGCGATAACGCCGCCCGCCATCAGCGGCTGCGGCCCGACCTTAGACTTATTGCCGACATGGTGCGCCCCGGCACCCGCGTGCTCGATCTCGGCTGCGGCGACGGCGCGCTCCTCGACTATCTCGTTCACGCCAAAGGCGTTGACGGCCGCGGCATGGAATTGAGCCAAGCCGGCGTGAATGCCTGCGTCGAGCATGGATTGTCGGTGATTCAAGGCGACGCCGATTTGGATCTGAAAGATTATCCGTCCGACGCCTTCGACTGCGTGATCCTCAGCCAGACCCTGCAAGCGACCAGCGATCCGAAAGGCGTGCTCGCGCAAATGGTGCGGATCGGCCGGCGCGCCATCGTGTCATTCCCCAATTTCGGCTGGTGGCGGGTGCGGCTGCATCTGCTCGTCTGCGGCTCGATGCCGGTGACCGACGCGCTTCATCACGAATGGTACGACACGCCGAATATCCATTTGTGCACGATCCGCGATTTCGTGACCCTGTGCGAACGCGTCCACATCGGCATCGATCAGAGTATGTCGATCAGCGAGCGCGGAAAGGCGCGGAGATTTCGGGCGTCATCCCGACTCGCCAATCTGTTCAGCGAACAGGCGATCTTCTTGCTGAAACGGGGCTAAGTCTGGCCGGATCTCAAGACCGAGACCACGTCCGTCCGGCTCTGCCGCCAGCGGGAAGCGCGCCGTCGGAAATGGGCACAAAGAGCGGCCGCTTGGCCGGCTTCGCCCGAGCCAGTGTCGCCGCGTAAACCTCTTTGGTGGCTTCGATAAGAATGACCCCGGCAAAGGTTTGGAACCATCGGCTGCCGAGCTTTTCCCAAGCGGGTGCTGCGGCCAGCATCATCCGCGAAGCGCTGGGCGGCACGAACAACGCGGCCTCGGAATGGACCGGCGTGAACATGTTTTCCCTCAGCAGCCGGGAGAGCTGAGACTGGGTGAAGGGGTGGCCGTGACCAAACGGTGTCCGCTCCAACCGCGCCCAGATGCCCCGCCGGTTGGGCACCACGGCAAGCAATCGCCCCGAGCTCGGGAGGATGCGCCAGATCTCCCGGAGCATCAGGCGAAGTTGCTGGGACGATTCCAGCGCGTGAACAAGTAAGACCCGATCGATGGAGTTATCCGGTATCGGCAGATCGGCCTCGTCGGCCAGCGTGACCAGCCCCGGTCCCTCGGTCGGCCAGTGCAAAACCCCTTGAGAAGCCGGCATGATGGCGAGCACGCGCTCGGCTTCAGTGCGAAAACCCCGCAAATAGGGCGTCGCATAGCCGAGGCCGAGCAACCGCAGGCCTTTTAAATCCGGCCAGATTCCGCGAATCCGATGGCGAATCACCCGCCCGGCCATCTGGCCCAGGCTGGTCTCGTAAAAATCGCGCAGATCGACGACGTCGGTCCACATCGCCGCAATTCTACCACAGGGCCTAGAGCATGATCTCCTTAGTTTGAACCGGCTGCGCCGGTGGTATTTTGCGCCGCGGGCAGGAGAAGGACGAAGCGCGTAGCGGAACTACGGGCGAGCGCTTCGACGAACCCGCGGCGGTAAAAGACCCCGGCCCTTCGGGTTGCGCCCTGGATGGGCGCCCGCGGCGTTGCGCCGCTCGACCGATGGCACCGCATCGCCCTTCGCGGCGCGCCTGGCGGATCGCCGCACCAACGGCGCAACGCAGTCGATTCCAACTAACGAGATCATGCTCTTATGGCAGCGAGTGACCATCGGTGTTAGGGTTTTGCCGTGGTCCTCGAGATTCATTCCCTTCCCGTCCTTAACGACAATTATGTCTACCTGTTGCGCGAGCCCAACTCGGGCGCAGTCGCCGCGGTCGATCCCTCGGTCGCCGTGCCCGTGGCGGCGGCTCTTGACCGGTTGGGATGGACGCTGACCCATATTCTCAATACTCACCATCATTGGGACCATACCGGCGGCAATCTGGAGCTTAAGGGACAGACCGGCTGCGTTATCGTCGGTCCGAGGGCCGATGAAGCGCGCATTCCCGGCATCGACGTCGCCGTCGGCGAGAACGAGCGATACCGGTTCGGGAACGAAGAAGCGGAAATATTCGACATCCCCGGCCACACCCGCGGCCATATCGCCTTTTATTTTCCGGAATCGAAGGCTCTGTTTTGCGGCGATACGCTGTTTTCGCTCGGCTGCGGACGATTATTCGAAGGAACGCCCCAGCAGATGTGGAACTCGCTTCTCAAGCTGCGCCGCTTGCCGGGCGATACCCAAGTCTATTGCGGCCATGAATACACCCAGGCCAATGCGCGTTTCGCGTTGACCATCGACCCCGCGAACAAGGCGCTGAAGAACCTTGCCGCGCAAGCCGCAGGATTACGGCACCAGGATCTTCCGACCATTCCGTCGTTGTTGAGCGACGAATGCACGGCAAATCCATTTCTGCGCGCCGACGATCCCGGCCTTGCCCGGGCTTTGAATATGGAAGCGGCGGATCCGGCTTCCGTATTCGCCGAGATCCGCCGCCGCAAAGACGTTTTCTAATTGCCTGCTCGTCGTCTTTTAGTCGACTGCGGCCGCGCCGCAGGCGCCATGTGTACGCTGACGCATAAGCTGGAAAACCTATCCTTGAAAAATAAGAAACTTTTGCTTCCCGAGTGAGGCAAAAATCGAAATTCTTTGACCCCATATCATGAAAATTGCATTGGCGTTTTACCCCAATTCATGAAAACACCCGCGATCAGTCCATGCTGACCCATCAATTGAAAACTGCTGGGGTCATGGGATACGTATCGAACCTTATGCGTTGCGCAGGGGCCGGAATTTCGACTGGTTCTGGACGACGCAATGCGCTTGGGTTCGATCTCGGCGGCCTCTTGACATGCACGGTGCTTTACCGTACATTATGTCACAAAGGAAGGCCGCCTATGGTGAATTTGGTACGTCATAAACGATCGCTCGAACGGGAGCTCAAAAAGGAGCGGCTTGAACTACGTGTCGCCCCTTCCGCCAAGCAGCTCATCCAGCACGCAATGGCCGTCTCGGGACTTACGGCCGGCGATCTTGCCTATGAGGGCGCACGCCGCGTGCTCGACGAACACGAACGTATGGTCCTTACGGGAGCCGACCGCGACGCCTTCCTTGCCGCCTTGCTCAATCCTCCCCCTCCTGTAGCGAAGTTGATCGCGGCATTAAAACGCCATCGCGATCTATTCGGATAAGATTCATTGGGCATCCGAATCGAGCCGCTCGGCCGGAACCGCGACCGTGCGGCATTTTCCTCCGACCAGCCTGATCTCGACGACTGGTTCCGGCGCCGGGCAGGGCAGGACGATAAGCGCAACGTCGCGCGGGTTTTCGTAGCCGTCGACGATGAATTGGGGGTCGTCGGCTTCTATAGCCTCAGCTCGTTCACTCTATCAATTGCCGACTTGCCTGAAGAGATTGCCAAAGCGATGCCGCGTTACGACGCAATCCCGGCGGCCTTGATCGGGCGTCTTGCGAGGGACGAACGGGTACGCGGCCAGGGCATCGGCGAGCTTCTCCTCGCCGATGCGATCCGCCGCGTCATGGCTGCTGGACGCTCGATCGCCGTTTTCGCCATCATCGTCGATGCGAAGAACGATCGCGCAATAGAGTTTTACAAGCGATATGGGTTCCGGCCCTTCCCCTTGCTGCCGAAACGGTTGTTCCTTCCGACTGCGACGGCAGCAGCCGGATTGGAAAAGCTGTAGATTACGGCACGACCATCTTCGGCAGCTCGGACTACAAGATCAGTCCAGCCTTGCAATTTATGGTTCAGAAAATTTCAGCTTATGAGTCACGATTTTCAAGTTATGCGTCAGCCCAGACCATGCCTTACTGCATGTATTGGCCGCCATTGACGTTGAAGGTGGCGCCGGTGATATAGCCGGCGTCGTCAGAAGCCAGGAACACCACCGTCCGCGCGATTTCCTCCGCCTGACCCAAGCGGCCGACCGGAACTTGCGCGACGATCTTTCCCAGCACATCCTGCGGCATCGCCGCCACCATATCGGTGGCGATATAGCCCGGGGCGATCACATTGACGGTGATGCCCTTGGCCGCGCCTTCCAATGCCAGCGCTTTCGAAAAACCGATGATGCCGGCCTTCGCCGCCGAGTAATTGGTCTGGCCGAGCTGGCCTTTGAGACCGTTAATCGAGCTGATGTTGATGATCCGCCCGAAGCCGCGCTCGCGCATGCCTTCGATCACATTGCGGCTCGTGTTGAAACACGATCCTAAATTCGTATCGATAACGGCCTTCCATTGATCGGCCGTCATTTTGTGCATCATGCCGTCGCGAGTGATCCCCGCATTATTGACAAGGATGTCAATCGGCCCGCCGAGATCGGCCGTCACCTTTTCAACGCCGGCCTTGCAGCTTTCGAAATCGGCGACGCTCCACAGAAATGTCGGGATCCCGGTTTCCTTGCGGAATTTTCCGGCCACTTCCTCGTTGCCGAGATAGTTGACGGCCACATTGTAGCCTTCCGCCTTCAACGCCTTTGCAATCGCAGCACCGATTCCTCGTGTGCCCCCCGTGACTAACGCGACACGCGCCATGGTGATTCCCCCCGATTAATTTTTGTTGCGCCTGATCGGATTTACGTGCGTTCGACGCAAGTGGCGATTCCCATGCCGCCGCCGATGCACATGGTGGCGAGACCCTTCTTGGCGTCGCGCCGGACCATTTCGAACAGCAAGGTCGAAAGAATCCGGGCCCCCGAAGCGCCGATCGGATGGCCGATGGCGATGGCCCCGCCATTCACATTGACCTTGCCGGTGTCCCAGCCGAGATCGCGGCCAACGGCGAGCGCCTGGGCCGCAAAGGCCTCGTTGGATTCGATGAGGTCGAGATCGCCGATTGTCCAGCCGGCTTTCTTGAGCGCGGCCTGAGTGGCAGCGATGGGTCCGACGCCCATGATCGACGGATCGACACCGACGGTCGCCCAGGCGACGATACGCGCCATCGGCTTTAGCCCACGCCTTTTCGCTTCCTCGGCCGTCATGAGAACAACTGCGGCCGCCCCGTCATTGATGCCGGAGGCATTGCCCGCCGTCACCGTGCCTTCTTTGTCGAAAGCCGGGCGCAGCTTCGCCAGTTGATCGAGCTCGAGTCCGGCGCGCGGATATTCGTCTTTGTCGACAATGATAGTGTTTTTCTTGTCGGCGATGGTGACCGGGACGATCTCGTCCTTGAACTTGCCGGCCTTCTGCGCGGCTTCGGTTTTGTTTTGGGAGAGCACCGCGAATTCGTCTTGCGCCTGGCGGGTGATCTGCCATTTGCGCGCGACGTTCTCGGCGGTATTGCCCATGTGATAGCCGTTGGTGGCGCACCACAGCCCGTCCTTGATCATCGTATCGATGAATTCGAGGTTGCCCATCTTCTTGCCGTTGCGCAGATGCGCTGCATGCGGCGAGAGGCTCATGCTTTCCTGGCCGCCGGCAACCACGATCGCGCTATCGCCGACTTTGATCGCCTGATAGCCAAGCGCAATCGCCCGCATCGCCGAGCCGCAAACCTGATTGACCGTCATTGCGGTCTTGTCGTTCGGGATACCCGCGGCGAGTGCTGCCTGGCGCGCCGGGTTCTGGCCTTGGGCGGCGGTCAAAACCTGGCCCATGATGACTTCGCTGACATCGGCGGCGTCGACACCGGCCCGCTTCAAGACCTCTTTGATGACGATCGCCCCGAGATCGGATCCCGATAGGGAAGATAACGCCCCATTGAAACTGCCCACGGGCGTTCGGGCGGCGGCGGCAATCACGATATCGGTCATTTCGCGAACAAGCTCCTAAATATGGGGGAATCCGGGGAACCCGGTATTTGGGGACTCGGCTACACGGGCCCAAGGCAAATTTCAATCAAAAACTCACCCCGTAGATTCACTGGCCGCAGGCCGGGCGTCAGCAGCCATACGCCGACCTTGCCCTGCCGCGGCACCGGCAGTCACGATCCAGCGTGCCAGCGGCTGCCACAGCATTGGCTCGGCGCGGCTTCCGACCACCATGCCGATATGACCCAAAGGTGGGGTCATGCGTTCGGCATGGGGGAGGGCCGAAACCAGGGCCTCCGCGGATTCGGGAGGCACGATCCGGTCCTGTGCCGGAATGACCACGAGCGACGGGCAACCCACGTGCTTTGCTTCAATCAATTTGCCCGCGACCTGCCAGCGATTTTCCGCAGGGTCGTTAGCCCCATACCACGAGCCTAAGCATTCCCGAGCGACCGCGGCGACCAGCGGTACGCCATCATTGAGCCAATCTTCGAGGGCGACGAATTCTTCCATTCGCGCGACCGTGGTCGGCGACGGATCGGTGGATTCGGCAAGGGCTGCGAAGCTGCAGAATTTTCGAGCAGCGCCCAACGGGTCGAGGCTGGCGAACATCGCCTGAAGCATATCGACGGGAAGTTCACCGAATCGCTCGATCACCGGCTCGATCGGACCCAAGAACGCGGCGGCCAGCCGCGCTTGGGCGCTGCGCTGGCGATGGAAATCCCACGGTGTCGCCAACAACGCCAAACCGGCGCAATCGCGCTCCCGCAGCACCGCCAGCGCCAAGGCCAAAAGCCCGCCCATGCAATAGCCAAGGACGACCGGCTTGCGATCGGTGATGGCGCGGACGGCATCCAAAGTCTGCTCGAGAGCGCCGGCGATGTAATCGGTCAGGGTGAAATTACGTTCGCGCTTTCCCGGCCAGCCCCAATCGACCAAAAAAGGACGAAGGCCCTGCCCCGCCAGGTAGCGCATCAGGCTTTTGCGCGCCGACAAATCGACGATGTAGGCGCGATTGATGAGCGATGGGACGACCAGGACCGGGACCCCGGCTTGGCCATCGGCCCCGGCTTGGCCATCGGGATGGGTAGCACCATAATCGAGCAGCCGGATCGAGCCTTGCTCCCAGACCGCCGGCGGATCGGCGAGACTGCGGCGATAGGGGTGCCGCCGATACGCCAGAATGCCGTTGATGAAATCGTAAAGGCGGCGCCGGACTTCGCCCTGAATGGCTTGATCGAAATCCTTAGGGTCGCTGGCCTGGAGGTTTTGCTTGAGCTCTCTCGCCGCCGAGGCCAGTTCCGGCCTCCAGTCGAGCGAGCCGCTCTTCAAGAGATGCGAGGCGGCGGGTGCACTCATCCAGGTCGAGGCCGCGGCTGCCAGATGCAGCGGCAGCGGCCGAGGGCCCAGCCGGTGGGGGTGTTGCCCCTGTGCCGTCACGCCCGGTGGTGTCACGCGTCTCCTCCTTGAGGGGTCTGCCTTTGAGCCCCGCCTGCATCAGGGGCAGGAATGCCGCCATCGCCGGGGCGCTCATGCCGATCCAGCGCGTCATCGCCTCGGCCAATTGCGGATCGCCCGCCACCGCGGTCATTTGATCCTGCCAGAGGTCGAGAAAGCGGCGGGCCAAGCTCTCCGGATCGGGTGGTTCGGACATGCCGCCAGTATAGGGGCCTAAGCCCTGGAAACCAATGGCACCCTCGATGTAGCCGGGGCAAGTAACGGCATTGCAGCAATTTCGCGAAAGTTTTGATATGCTTGGCGATGTCAAATTCCGGAGGGCAGGATGACGGACCCCATGTCGGAGACCCAGGCTGCGCCGGGCAAAGCGCCGGTTACGATCAAGAAGTACGCCAACCGGCGGCTCTACAACACGGCGACCAGCAGCTATGTCACCCTCGATCACCTCTGCCAAATGGTGAAGGAAGGAACTGATT
>JBGOXX010000110.1:0-7825 GCA_041479345.1 Alphaproteobacteria bacterium | reverse complement strand
CCCAGCGCGTTATGGGCGGCGCGGAACGCCATCGCTTTGAGGCTGCCGCCCGCGCCAGACAACGAGCAGCGGATATGCTCGCCGACGATTTCCGCCGAAGCGAGGTACACGCCGGGAAATGCAAAGCGCGGCTCGGAATTGCCGGCGCCAAAGGGGCCGATACGCGTGAGATCGCCGGCCAGGTCCAAGGTTGCGGCATCCGGCGACAAGGCGCCGTCCAATCCAAGGCTGGGCCCTTGCATATCCCCCTGCCCGCCGATTCGCTCGGCCAGGAAATCACGCAACGGGGCAATTTTCTCGCGCTCAATCGTAAACCCGGCCGCCATGGCGTGACCGCCGCCATTGACCAGAAGTCCTTTGTGCCGGGCGGCGATCACCGCCGCACCCAAATCGATTCCGGGAATGGACCGGGCGGAACCCTTGCCAAAGCTGCCTTCAATTCCGATCACGCAGGCCGGCCGGCCGAATCGTTCCTTCAAGCGGCTGGCGACAATTCCGATGACTCCGACATGCCAACCTTCGCCGGCGGCGATCACCACCGGCGATGCATCGCCTTCAACTTGCGCTTCCGCGCTGGCCAGGACTTGAGACTCGATTTGTCGCCGTTCCGTATTCAAGGAATCGAGGATTGCGGCGATGCGCCGGCATTCTTCCGGATCTTCGGAAGTCAGAAGGCGGCAGCCGAGATCGGATTTCCCGACGCGGCCGCCGGCGTTGATCCGCGGTCCCAAGAGATAGCCGGCGTGATAGGTGCTGGGCTTGCTCTCCACTCTCGCCACATCGCACAACGCGGCGAGGCCGGAATTGCTTCGTCCGGCCAAAACCTTGAGGCCTTGCGTAACGAATGCGCGATTCAAACCGGTCAATGGCACCACGTCGCAAATCGTTCCCAACGCGACCAGATCGAGCCAAGCCATTAAATCCGGCTCGGCGCGGGCCTCGTACCAGCCTTGCAACCGCAAGGCCCGGTTGACGGCGACCACCAGAAGAAAGGCGACGCCGACGGCCGCCAACTCACCGAACTCGCCCGATTCATCGAGCCGGTTCGGATTGATGACGGCCAAAGCCGCGGGAAGTTTCGCCTCGGCCTCGTGATGATCGACGACGATAACCTCAAGGCCGAAATCCCGCGCGGCGTCCAAGGCCTCGAAGGCCAGAGTGCCGCAATCGACGGTGACGACCAGGGAAGCGCCCTGTTCTTTCAACCGGGCAAGCGCCGGCACGTTCGGCCCATAGCCTTCTTTTCTGCGGTCGGGGATATAGGCGGTCACCCGCCCGCCGACGCCTGAGAAAAACCGCGACAGCAAGGCGGCCGACGTGGCGCCATCCACATCGTAGTCGCCAAAGACTGCGATCAATTCACCGGCAAAGACCGCTCGCGCCAAGCGCGCCGCGGCCACGTCCATATCGCGCAGCCGCGACGGATCGGGAAGCAGGTTTCGCAATGTGGGATTCAGGAAAAGCGGTGCGGCATCGAGGCTAACGCCGCGCGCGGCCAGGATGCGCCCGACGATCTCCGGCAATCCAAGGCGCTGGGAAAGAGCCGTGCCCAAGCGTTCGTCGGTAAGACGAAGGCGCCATTTCTTTCCCAAAAAGGAGCGATCGACCCCGAGAAAAGCACTGGAGGCGGCAGGTTTGGACGATGCCGCGCTTTGCGCCATTGTCTAAGGCGCCTCGATGCGAATCATATGCGGCGGCTCAAACACCGCCGGCAGGTCCCCGATGCGCTGGAGCGCCTTGATCATGGCGGCTTCTTCGGTCTCGTGGGTCGTCAGCACCACCGGCACCGCGCCCGTCGACGAACGGCCATGCTGCAACATCGATTCCATCGAAATGCCGTGATCGCGCAAGGCGGCTGCTACGTCGGCGATGACGCCGGGCTGATCGGTTACCATAAGCCGAATGTAATAGGCGCCGCGATGGCGTTCCATGGGTGCGGGCGACGGCTTCGCGAGTTTTCCCGCCGGCACCGCGAAGGTCGGGATCTTCGTTCCGCGCGCGATATCGATAATATCGGCGACCACGGCGGACGCCGTGGGACCGGCGCCGGCTCCCCTACCCTGCAACATGATGTTGCCGACGAAATCGCCTTCGACCATCACCGCATTATACACGTCTTCGACATGAGCGATCGCGGAGCGCACCGGCACCATGCAAGGGTGCACGCGCTGCTCGATTCCGTGCTGAGTCAACCGGGCGATGCCGAGCAGCTTGATCCGGTAGCCGAGTTCTTCGGCAAAAGATATGTCGAGGAAGGAAATAGGCCGGATGCCTTCGATATGGATCGATTTGAAATCGGTCTCGCAGCCGAAAGCGACCGAAGTCAGGATCGCGAGTTTATGCGCGGTATCGATGCCGTCGATGTCAAAACTCGGATCGGCTTCCGCATAGCCGCGCCGCCGCGCTTCGTCGAGCACCTCGGCGAAATCCTTGCCGGTTTCGCGCATTGCCGTGAGGATGTAATTGCAGGTGCCATTCAGAATTCCGGTGACGCGCATAACACCGTTTCCCGCCAAACCTTCGCGCAGGGCCTTGATGATGGGGATGCCGCCCGCCACCGCCGCCTCGAAATTCAGGGAAACGCCTTTTGCTTCTGCCTTCGCCGCGAGCGCCGCGCCATGATGGGCTAGAAGCGCCTTGTTCGCGGTCACTACATGCTTGCCGGAAGCAATGGCTGTTTCGCAGAGATTTTTCGCCACGCCGTCCGAGCCGCCGATCAGTTCGACGATGACATCGGCCGGAGCCGATTTCGCCATGGCGACGGCGTCGTCGAACCAGGCGATTTTGGAAAGATCGGCTTTGCGGTCGCGTGAGCGATCCCGCGCCGAAACGGCGACGACTTGGATGGCGCGTCCGCACCGTTGTTCGATGAGCGCGGCATGGCGGTGAAGCAAGTGAAGCGTCCCGCCCCCTACGGTGCCGAGGCCGGCGATCGCGATGGAAAGAGGCTTGCTCAAGAGGCTGCGCGCGCCTTGTTCTCGAGGACCTTATCGGCCGAGGCGAGCAGCGTCTTGATGCTGCGCAGCGCTTGGCGGATGCGATGCCGGTTTTCGACCAGGGCGATGCGCACGAAGCCTTCGCCGTATTCGCCGAAGCCGATGCCCGGCGCCACCGCCACCTTGGCTTCTTGCAAAAGCAATTTGGAAAATTCCAGCGATCCCAGATGAGCGAAAACAGGCGGGATCGGCGCCCAGGCGAACATGCTGGCGGGCGGGCTCGGGACTTTCCAGCCGGCGGCGGCCAAGCCGTCGATCAGCACATCCCGCCGCTGGCGGTATTTCTCGCGGATTTCGGCGACGCATTCCTGCGGACCGTTCAACGCCGTCGCCGCGGCGACTTGGATCGGCGTGAAGGCGCCGTAATCGGTATAGGATTTGATCCGCGCCAGCGCCGAAATGATGCGTTTGTTGCCGGCGCCAAAGCCGATGCGCCAGCCCGGCATGGAATAGGTCTTGCTGACCGAGGTGAATTCGATCGCAACGTCCTTGGCGCCGGGAATTTGAAGCACCGACGGCGGCGGACGCCCGTCGAAATAGATTTCGCAGTAAGCGAGATCGGAAATCAGCAGAACGTCGTGCTTGCGGCAAAGATCGACCGCCCGGGAATAGAAATCGAGATCACAGACCCGCGCCGTCGGATTCGACGGAAAATTGACGATGACCGCGATCGGCTTCGGCACGCTGTATTTCATGGCGCGCTCGAATTCCTCGACGAAATCGGATTCGGAGCCGACCGGCATGTGGCGGATCGACGCGCCGGCGAGAATGAATCCGAAGGCGTGAATCGGATAAGTCGGATTCGGCACCAGCACCACGTCGCCCGGGCCGGTGATCGCCTGAGCCAAGCTGGTCAGCCCTTCCTTGGAGCCGATGCTGGCGATCACTTCCGTTTCCGGATCGAGTGCGACGTTGAACCGGCGCTGGTAATAGGCGGCGAGCGCTTTGCGCAAGCCGGGAATGCCGCGCGAATTCGAATAGCGGTGGGTATGCGGATCGCTGACCGTTTCGATCAGTTTGGCGATGATGTGCGGCGGCGTCGGGCTGTCGGGATTGCCCATGCCGAAATCGATGATGTCCTCGCCCCGCGCCCTTGCCGCCGCCTTCATGGCGTTGACCTCGGCAAAGACGTAAGGCGGCAACCGCTTGATCCGGTAGAAGTCCTGGGACATGGCCCGCTACTTCGTCGCTCTAGCTTGAATCGGTTTTGTGGCCCGCGTCGCCGCGGGCATTTTCGTTGCAGATAAATTGCAAATACAGCGGCCCGCACGACCGCGTTTCTTTCGCGGACCCGGCGGGTTTGTATCGCTGTTAGGGCTAATAATCGATGAAAATCTCTGCCCGCCGGTTTCCGGCTTCGCCGGCCGGCATGACTTCGTAATAGACGGGGTCATGGTCGGCCTCGGCGGCGGTCGTGATGTTCTCGGCCCCGATGCCGAGCTTCATCAGCGCCTTGGCAACCGCATCGGCGCGGCGCGACGAGATACTGTAGTTCACCGAGTCATGCTGCGTCGGATCCATGTCGCGGGTAAAGCTGCTGGCATGGCCGACGATGCGGATCATGCCGCCTCGTTCTCGGTATTGTGCCACGACCTGGCTCAATTTCGCCCGGTCCGATTCGCCGATCTGCGTGGACCCGCTGGCAAAATAGATGGTGCCGACTTGGCCCGGCAGCATAGCGCCACCATCGTAGCCGTCGTTACCGTCATTGTAGGCCGCCTGATAGGTGCCGGCATATCCGCCGTCATAACCGCTGTCGAAGACTTGGACCGACGGATTGCTGCTCGGGCTCGGTGCTCCGGAACCTTTCACCTTGCTGCTCTTGCCGTGTTTGCCCTTGGCCGGCTTTTCGGCCGGCTCGGCGATCGCCGCGGTATTGGCGCCGGCGACCGTGCTGGTCGGACCAACCGGTGCGGTGGTGACTGTCGGGGCCGATTCCTGCAATTTCGAGGCATAAATTTGGTCCAATTCGGCCGATCCCTGGGCCGGCGGGGTCACCGCTTCGGCGCCCATGGCTCCACTCGGCGCAGCCGATGCGTCTGGGGCGGCTGGCGGCGCAGGAGGCGCGGCTGCGGGCCCAGTGTCCAATCCTGACATGTAGGTCTTATGCTTACCGCCGGGGGACGGGCCGCCGGGCGATGGGGTGGCCTCAGGCAGGGCCGGCGGGGGCATAGGAGGTGCTGCAGGTTCGGCCTGGGCCATCTTCGGTGGTGGCGTCGCCAGGTCGGGACTAAGCGCAAAATCGCCGGTCATTGGCGCCGGAGCCGGTCCTGGTGCTGCGGATGCTGGTGCGGCGGGCGCCGCTCCTGCACCAGCTCCGGTGGACGTCCTGGCGGCCTCGTCGGTGTAATGGGCATTGGCCCGATCGGCGGCCAAGCTCTCCATGACCTTACGCCGCTCCTCAAGGGTCGATGCCGCCGGCTTTTGCGGAACGTCCTGGATCTTCGGGTAGGCCTGTTGGCCGCTGGAATCCTGAGACGGCGCCTGGCTTGGGGGAAGCGTTGGACCGGTCTCGGCGGTCGCTTGGGCGGTTTGAGTGCCCGATGAGGCAGACGTAGCGGCGGTAGCGGTCGTCGTCGGTTTGGCCGCCGATTTCTCCAGCGGCGCCGCCTGATTCTCATCGTCGCCGAAGGTGGAATCCCACCAATGGCCGGGGTTTAGAGCGTCCGGAACATCGCCGCAGCCGGTCATCAAGGCGGCAAGGGCGACCATCGATCCCGCGGCAAAAGCACCCCGGATGCCGCCAAAAAAGCGTTCACTCTTTTCTTTTCGCCCGGAACTTAAGAAAATCGAAAGAGTTTTCTCGTTTCTCATAATCATCCGCCTGTCCGTCCTTTTTCGATGAATTAGGCCCTTTCATCGTGTAAGAGATCAGCGGGCAGAGCCCAAGAGTTGGCTGGCCCACAACCACTGCAGGCTCCCTCTGGTGCCCGCGGCCGGTGACGATCATAAAGGATCACACCATGAACGATCAACATGGGCGGGACGCCGAAACTCCCGAATCCGTGGAGATTTCCAAAGCGATGGCGACCATCGCCGAGCGCACTCAGCGAATCGTTTCGAGCTTTTTGGAACGGCAGGCCGGAAACGGCGCCTTCACCAATCTCGATCCGCTGAACATCGGCAACGCTTTTATGGAATTGACCGCCCGGATGATGAGCGATCCGGCGCAGATCGTGCGCGCCCAAATATCGCTGTGGGAAGACTACATGAACCTGTGGCAGACCACGGCGCGCCGCATGATGGGAGAGCCGACCGAGCCGGTGGCGACGGCCGGTGAATCGGATCGCCGGTTCAAAGATTCCGCGTGGGAAGACAACACGCTATTCGATTTTATTAAACAATCTTATTTGCTCAGCTCCCGATGGCTGCAATCGACCGTCCGCGAGGTCGAAGGCCTCGACGACAAAACAGCTAAAAAAGTGGATTTCTATACGCGGCAATTCGTCGACGCGATGTCGCCCAGTAATTTTGTTCTGACAAACCCTGAAGTTCTTCGCGCAACTATCGAAAGCGGCGGGGAAAATTTGGTCAAGGGATTGGACAATTTGCTGACCGATCTCGAACGTGGCGAAGGCCGGCTCAAAATCAAGATGACCGATCCCACGGCGTTCCGGGTCGGCGAGAATCTTGCCACCACGCCAGGCAAGGTCATCTATCAGAACAAACTCATGCAGCTGATCCAGTACACCCCGACGACCAAGGAGGTGTATAAGCGGCCGCTCCTGATCGTGCCGCCCTGGATCAACAAGTTTTACATCCTCGACATGCGGGAGAAGAACTCCTTCATCCGCTGGATCATCGAGCAGGGCCATACCGTCTTCGTGATCTCCTGGGTCAATCCGGACGAAACGCTGGCCCAAGACACCTTCGAAAGCTACATGAAGCTCGGGCCGCTGACCGCTCTCGAGGTCATCGAAAAGGTGACCGGGGAGAAGAAGGTGAATGCGGTCGGGTATTGCCTGGGCGGGACGCTGCTGGCTTCGACCCTTGCCTATATGGCGGCCAAGCGCGACGAGCGAATCGCCAGCGCCACCTTCCTTACCACCATGGTCGATTTTGCGGAATCCGGCGAGCTTTCGGTCTTCATCGACGAAGAGCAGTTGAACGTGCTCGAAGAGAAGATGAAGGAGAAAGGCTATCTCGAAGGTTCCGACATGGCTTCGACCTTCAACATGCTGCGAGCCAACGACCTGATCTGGTCGTTCGTGGTCAATAATTACCTCCTCGGCAAAGATCCCTTCCCCTTCGACCTGCTCTATTGGAACGGCGATTCGACCCGCATGCCGGCGACCATGCACAGCTTCTATCTCCGCAAAATGTACCAGGAGAACAAGCTGATCGAGCCGGGCGGTATTGTCCTGGACAAGGTGCCGATCGACGTCCGCAAGATCAATCAGCCGGCCTATTTCCTGTCCACCCGCGAAGACCATATCGCGCCGTGGAAATCGACCTACACCGCGACGCAATTGATGTCCGGGCCGGTCCGCTTCGTGCTGACCGCCTCGGGCCATATCGCCGGCGTGGTCAATCCGCCGTCGGCGAATAAATACAATTTTTGGACCAACGACAAATTGCCGAAGAGCCCGGACGATTGGTGCACAGGCGCCGAGCAAACACCGGGATCATGGTGGCCGGATTGGTCAAAATGGCTGGCGCGTTTCGGCGGGCCGAAGCAACCGGCGCGGCAACCGGGGAGCGACAAGTTCAAGCCGATCGAGGACGCTCCCGGCGCCTATGTGAAAGTTAAATCCTGCTGAACCAGCCTTAGGTCACCCTCGCCGCTTCCCGGTATTCCTGCGCCAGGCGGGCGTAAGTTTTTGCTGCTT